>NZ_JABXKI010000294.1 GCF_017115095.1 Nostoc sp. NMS4
ATAATGATACAAATATATTATGATAGGGTTCCTATTTGATTTTTGAAAAGACAAGTAGTAGCCAATACAGTTCAGTTAAGAAAAATTGTAGATTGGGTTAAGCAAAGCGCAACCCAACAAAGCTTTGGAAATATTAGGTTTCGTTCCTCATACCATTTCTTTGTGAGGCTGCGCCAAATTTTCTTTCTTTCTTTCTTTCTTTCTTTCTTTCTTTGTGTCCTTCTCTGACGAGACGCTGCGCGAATGCGCCCTTTGCGGTTCGTTCCTCATATAGTTTGGCGCATCTTCATACAGAATTGGTATCAACCCAACCTACAAATTTTTTTGCAACATTTTAGCCTTGACACGCCAGTAACGCACCATTTATAATGATTTGGGTTTACAGACTTGTTCTAATCCACCAGCTTATTTTCTGCAAATTAGGATCTATCTGCTGCCAAAAGCTTGCAGAAGAGTCTACCTCTCTTATTGCTGCAAATATTTTATTTATACTATCGAAGTTTTTTTGAATCAATTGCTTATCTAGTTTAGGAATATCTAATTTAAGATATTTCAGCCGATTGGGTAACTCTACTTTCTCTTTTACAGGTAACTGATTAATCTGAGTAACTTCTTCTAAAATTGTGTCTATTGATGCAATTATTTCTTGGAGCGTTGGCTTTTTAGTTTGTAATTGTAAATCTTTTTCTTCAAAAGCTTCTTCTTGATTACCTAACTTTACTAAGACTATTTTAACAAAGAAAATATTGTAATCTATTTCACTAACTTCACCCACTTGCTGATGATATTTTCCACTTTTATTTATAAATACTATGTCACCTTTCTCAATTCTGTTGCTCATAATTTATACAGCCTTCTAATTAAATTACTAAATAATCTCCTCTACAGAAAATACTACTCTAAAGCCACAAACCCTCAGTCCCCCGTCTGACTCATTCCAGCTACGACTAGCGCTGCGACACAGTTCTGCACTAAAACTCCAAGAACCACCGCGTAGCACCCGGCGATTTATATCACCACCAACTTCCCAAGCGGTTCCATCTAAGGGTGCGTCGTTGTAATTGTTATGCCACGAATCAGCACACCATTCCCAAACTAACCCGTGCATATCATACAACCCAAAGGCGTTGGCGACTTCAAAACTACCGACGTTGGTTGTTTCTTTACGGAATTTGCTTTTTGGTTCCATAGTGCAGCTGACTAACTCAGGGGTAATACTTTCACCAAAATGGAAGGATGTTGTAGTTCCAGCCCGACAAGCATATTCCCATTCAGCCTCACTCGGTAAACGATAGTCGCGTCCAGTTTTTTCTGATAGCCTGAGACAGAATTCTACAGCTTCATACCAAGATACATTTTCTACTGGTCTATCTAAACCTTTGAATTTCGATGGATGGGGATTTAAAGCCTGTTTGACTTTGGGTAAAGCGGCTACTACTCTCCACTGTGCTTGAGTTACGGGAAATTTCCCCATAAAAAATGGTTCGACGGTAACTTGATGTCGAGGGCGTTCGTCAGCATCTCCTTCAAACTCTGGTGAACCCATCATATAAGTACCACCAGGAATCGATACCATTTCTAATGTGACAGACTTACCTAATTCTTCAGCAAAGAAACTTGCATTACCACTCATGCGGTTTACTTCTCTACCACCTGTGTCTACTGTCACTACGTCAAATTCAAAGGTTTCTAACGGCGGTAATGGTACGATTACTTTTTGTGGTAGCGGCGGTAATATAGGTTGAGACATCGAAACAATTTTAAGTGCAACAGGTTCAATGTTCGATGTGGCAAACTTCAAATCGTTGATAACTTCTACTGCTGTTTGATACCTTTCACTCGGTAAATGTTTTAATAATTTATCTAAAATTTTTCCTAAGTCATCGCTGATTGTAATACCTTTTTCTTTTAAACGTTCGCGCCACATCCATTTAGCATTCATGGCATCATAAATAGGGTCGTTAATCTGTCCAGAAGCATCCTGCAAAGGTAAACATTGAGTTAAAAGACGCACACAAGTTACACCCAAAGCATATAAATCACTGCCATGACAAGCAAATCCAGCCATTTGTTCTGTTGGGGCATAGCCAAGGGTATAAATTACCGTAGCTTGTCTTCCGATACTGGTTTGTGTTACCTGTTTAGCACCGCCAAAGTCAATTAATACGGGTTTTTCATCACTTGCACGGCGGATAATATTTTCTGGTTTGATATCTCGATGAATGACATTATGAGTATGAATGAATTCCAGTACTGGCAACAAATCAGCTAAAAGTTCCCAAATTTGTTGTTCGCCATAAATTTGCTGCCGAACTTCTTGTAAAAGAGTTTTTCCTTGAATAAATTCTTGAACAAGATACAAGCTAGTACCTTGTTCAAAATAAGCTAGTAATCTGGGAATTTGGGTATGATTTTCTCCCAGTTCATACAACCGAAAAGCCTCTTCTTTAAAAAATTCTGCGGCTTTAGTGCGTTGCCCTGTTCCTTGAAACTGCGGGAAAAATTGCTTGATGACGCAAGGCGCGTTTAGTCTGTCTACATCTTCTGTAGCATAGGTTCTGCTAAATCCACCTTCACCTAATAGTCTCAACACGCGGTAACGGTTTCTGAGAAGTTTGCCAAAGTTGCTTTGTCCGCAACTCACGCAAAATCTATTGCTGTCAGAGTTGAATGGATTTGAGCAATTGGGATTTTGGCAGATTTGCATAATGAGGGGGAAATAGCATCTTCTCCAAAGTTAGCCCCAATATTATCTAATTGAAAACTGTGATGTAGAGAAGCGAACACGGAAATTTATTCATGTGCTTAAAATTATCTTTCACACGAGGATAGAAGAGGTTGTTTGAAAAGTTCTATGTTGTTGTGATACTAATCGAATGATTACCCCCCTTAATCCCCCCGATATATTGGGGGGAAACAAGAAAATCCGGTTCCCTCCCCAATATATCGGGGAGGGTTAGGGTGGGGTAAAAGAATATTTGATACATCAATCATGACTTTTAAAACATTCTCTAAGGATGATTAAAAATTAAAATAAAAATTTAAAATAGTTACATAAGAGGATTTAAGCTGATATTGGTAGACTAGGCTTGCTGTAACACAGCCCTTTACTTTAATATAGCTGCTGTTGACCATTCAAAAAAGTTCGTAAAGAACTAATTAAACAATTCAAATCCGGGAAAGTAGGCGAGAGGATGCGATCGCTGCCTCTAAATTGAGTAACTTGGTATTCATCATCGATTAATTGATAAATAGATATAGTAGGCTGTTTTGGGTTGCCAGTGAACTTTTTAGCACCTAGAGCGAGATAATCTACAACCCAGTATTCAGGAATTCCAATACCCTCATATTTACCCTGTTTTGTGTAGTAGTCATCATCCCAGTTGGTATTAACTACCTCAACTACTAAAGGAATTGATGCTGCAAGGCTTACAGTTGATTCTTTTTTCCATAGCGGCTCATTTATCAAATTAGGGCGATTGAGTAATAGCACATCTGGGGAGTAGCCAGATTCCGAATTAGTTGGTTTTACTAGCGCAGTTTTAGGGATTGTATAAGGTAAACCATTACGAACGTACTCAATAGTAATTTTTTCAACCAAAAACCCGACAATATCCTCATGGTCTCCTACTGGTTGTGCCATTTCAATAATCACTCCATCATGTAATTCATATCTTCCACCTTCGGGTCGCCACGCTGCAAAATCTTCAAAGCTTACTAGTTTTGGTATGGCTTGAGTCATAATTTATTACCCCTATTAGTCGTTTCGATCATATCGCTTTCTTAGGTTCAGCCTTAACAGTAATATTAAGGGATACAGTACTGGAAAAGGTTTGTTGCGGAGAACTGAATCATGGTGGCAATAAAAACATCCGCAGAAAATCGGGTTTTACTCCAAAACATTAGCTGGCAGACATTTAAAACCATGCTGGCTGAAATGGGTTCAGATCGTAACTCCCGACTGGCTTATGACAATGGAACCGTAGAAATTATGACCCCACAAATGCCGCACGAGAACTCAAACCGTGTAATTGAAGGTTTTGTGGTTGTCCTGTGCGAAGAGTTGGGCTGGGAAATTAGACGCGCTGGTTCATTAACTTTAACGCGGGATGATTTGCAGAAGGGAGCCGAGCCAGATAGTAGCTACTATATTCAAAATGAAGCATTAGTTCGAGATAAAGAAAATATTGACCTCGCCACTGACCCACCCCCTGACCTTGTGTTAGAGGTGGAATATTCCAGGTCTGCAATAGACAAGCTGAGGCTTTATGCTGCGATGGGAGTGCCTGAATTTTGGCGTTATAACGGCAATGTGTTGCGAGTCTACACGCTTGCAGGTGGTCAATACTCAGAAGTTGAAACCAGTCCTACTTTTGCGCCTGTGTCGGTGAAGGAGATTCCTCTATTTATTCAAGAAACTAAAAAGAATGGTGAAATTGCTACTAATCGTGCTTTTCGGGCTTGGGTGCAACAGAAAATTCCTGCTAGGGATTGACTCACTCCGGCATGAATGGGCGGGCATTCAACAGGTATATACTTAGGGAATTCTAGGATTTTTATTACAAGAGTTTATTAAGTGCCAGCGTTCATCATTCGTGTAACGGAGGCACGAGAAGAAGTTGTCGCAGCGATGTCTACGACGGGCTATGCCTACGCTATTACAAATGTTAAGAAAGATGTGACTAATGGATAATCTTCTAGGGGAGAGGCTTTAATTTTTCCCCTTCTCTACTAAAAAAGCTTGCTAGGGGGTTAGATTTCAGGTTAAATTTTCCAGATGACATGAAAAGTGAGCAAAATCACCAACTTTTTCCAGAAATCAGGAACTTAAGCCTTCAATTTCCATAAAAATTGGTTAATCTCAGCAATAACTCTTCAACATCGGTAATTAATCCCAACAAATGCTGACCATCTTCCACCTCCCCACTCCCCTGTTTTCTTGGCAATTGCGGGATTTACTAGGTATTTTTTCCTACTTTTGGGGTGGTTTTTAGTGGAACAAGTACCCTAAAATTACAAAAAATCCTGAAATCTATATAAATTAATGGTTTCATCTATCCACATCAGGCTACAACGCCTTAGAATGATTCATTGAAAAGTCGAGCCGATGGGATGTACAGCCGTTTTGAGTAAAAATACTCCCAAAGGATGATTTTTGTATTTCTGCAAACAAAGATTTCAGTACAAATGTATTAATTTGCATCCGTACCGAAAAAGCTCAAGTAAACCTTCAGGAGTTTGACATGAATAAAGGTGAATTAGTTGATGCTGTAGCTGAAAAAGCTGGTGTTACCAAGAAACAAGCGGATCAAGTTTTAACTGCCGCTTTGGAAACGATTATTGAAGCAGTTTCCTCTGGTGATAAGGTAACATTGGTGGGATTTGGCTCATTTGAATCGCGGGAACGTAAAGCCCGCGAAGGTCGTAACCCGAAAACAAATGAAAAAATGGAAATTCCAGCGACGAGGGTTCCTGCTTTCTCGGCAGGAAAACTGTTTAGAGAAAAGGTAGCACCCCCAAAAGCATAGGTTCTGTCTTCGGGAACCTTTTTTTAATGCGGCAACCTGCACACGGGGGAAATTTAGCCTGGGCAGCAGCGCTGGCTAGCTGTTCCCCTGATGCTATTCTGGATTTTTCTGCTAGTATCAGCCCGTTGGGGCCTCCAAATAGCGCGATCGCTGCTATTAAGTCCCAAATTGGTAATCTTAAGCACTATCCAGACCCAAATTATAGTGAACTGAGACTAGCTCTCAGTCACTTCCATCAACTGCCGCCTGAGTGGATTCTGCCGGGTAACGGCTCCGCAGAATTACTCAGTTTAATCGGTAGGGAATTATCTCAATTAGCCGCGACAATTTTAATTACTCCAGCCTTTGGCGATTACTACCGAACCTTGGCAGCGTACAACGCTAAAGTGCTGGAGTGTCCTTTGTCATCGGTCATTGGTCATTGGTCATTGACCATTGACAAAGGACAAAGGACAAAGGACAGAGGATTATTGCTGAATAACCCCCACAACCCAACCGGAAAGCTATTTTCACGGGAGTCTATTTTGCCCTACCTAGAGCAATTTGCTTTGGTTGTGGTGGATGAAGCATTTATGGATTTTGTGCCGCCCAATGAGGAACAAAGCCTGATTCCGGTGGTGCAGGAATATCCAAATTTAGTAGTATTGCGATCGCTAACCAAATTTTACAGTCTCCCAGGACTGCGATTAGGATATGCGATCGCACATCCTGACTACCTCGCTAAATGGCAGCTATGGCGAGATCCTTGGCCGGTAAACACCCTCGCGGCGGCGGCGGCAATTGCGGCACTCCAGGATACGGAGTTTCAGCAGCAAACTTGGGCATGGCTACCACCTGCACGAAACCAACTATTTCAAGGTTTAGCTGAAATCCCAGGATTGCAACCCCAAGTAAGTGCTGCTAACTTTTTACTGGTAGAGTCCCAAGAATCTACTTCCCACTTACAGCAACAATTACTCAAGCATCACCAGATTTTAATCCGCGATTGCCTTAGTTTTAAAGAACTAGGCGATCGCTTTTTCCGGGTTGCTGTACGTGAAGAGTCCGATAACCAACGCTTACTAACAGCGCTAAAAGAGAGTTAGGAGTTATAAGTTATAAGTTAGGAGTTATAAGTTATAAGTTAGGAGTTATAAGTTAAAGAAGGTTTTAATTCTTAACTGCTAATTCCTAACTATTAATTCTTAATTCCTAACTCCTAACTCTTAACTCCTAACTCTAATCTAAATTCACGTGACCGTTGACTACGATGTTGTAATTATTGGCGGCAGTCTTGCTGGACACGACGCTGCCCTTGCTGCAAGCAAACTAAGTGCTACAGTTGCCCTAGTACAACCCCAAGTAGACTACGGGTTTACTCATTACCATGTTCTTACTGAAATTGGCAAACTGGCGCAGAAGTTGAATGATGCTGCTGGTTTTGGTATTCATGCCACACACACTAATACCTCAGAAGAATGCCACATATCTATGGCCAGGCAAGAAGCGATGCTCTATGCTCAATGCGTCGCTTCAAATCTCCAAGAACAGCATTCCCCAGCCATCCTAGCCGCGCAGGGAGTCGATGTCATCGTTGGTAGTGGTCAATTTCAATCTTCCCCCCAACTAGCTTTTGCTGTTAACAATCGCCTACTACGCGCCCGTACTTATTTGCTGGCCAGTGGTTCGCGTCCAGAAATTCCTGAGATTGAAGGATTGCAAGCCACTGGCTATCTAACCCTTTCTAATATTTGGCAATCTTTACAGAGAGCGACATTACCCAAAAATTGGGTAATTATCGGTGGAATTCCCCAAAGCATTGAAATTGCTCAAACTTTAGTGCGGTTTGGTTGCAATGTGACGCTGATAGTCAAACATCCTTATGTTCTTCCATATCTAGACTCTGAGATAGCCACATTGCTTCAGGCGCAGTTGGAAGTTGAAGGTGTGCGCGTTCTCACCAAAAAACCAGTAACTCAGGTGAGGGTAATCGAAAATAAAAAATGGATTCAAGCAGGAGATAAGGCCATTGAAACTGATGAAATTTTAGTGGCGACTGGACAACAGCCGAATATTGAATCTCTCAATTTGGCAGCAGTAGGTGTGAAATGGTATCGGCGTAGTTTAGTGGTAAATGATAAACTGCAAACCACTAACCACCGGATTTATGCTTGTGGTGATGTAATTGGTGGTTACGACTTTGCCAATATCGCTAATTATGAAGCAAAAATTGCCCTGAACAATGCACTATTTTTCCCCAGGTTACGAGTAAATTATCGCTCTATTCCTTGGGCAATATTTTCTGTGCCGATGCTGGCGCAAGTTGGTTTAACTGAGGCACAGGCAAAACGCCAATTTCGTCGAGATGAAGTTTTAGTTTTGCGACAGTATTTTAAAACAGTAGCAGCAGCCCAACTTCGGGGCGAAACCACTGGTATTTGTAAATTAATTGTGTTACGCAATGGTGAAATTTTGGGAGCTTCGATATTGGGGGCAGAAGCTGGAGAATTAATTAATTTGATTGCCTTGGCAATGTCACAAAAAATTAAAGTCAAACATTTAGCAAATTTATCTCCTGTCTCTCCTAGTTTCTCAGAAATTCTGGAACAAACTGCAAAAGAGTGGAGTAAGCAAAAGTTAGATAGTAATATTGCTTTGCAAGAGTTTTTAGAGGGCTTCTTCCATTTCCGCCGCAATTGGAGTTAGGACTTACGTAGGCTTTCTCACTAGATACAGCAGATTTCAAGTTGGTGAGGTACACAAGGTAAATCTGTTACCCAGGTATAAAGCGTGTTTTACTCCTGAATTCTGTATAGCTTATAGGGTACTGACTTTGCAGTTATCGCTACCTTTACCGATATGACGGTGCCTTGATTGTCAACGAAACGTTATCAGAGATTGAGCTTATTATTTTTGTTGAAGTGCAAACTTTACATCTGTCAACTCTAATTCTCCTCCGGTACTTCTTAATACTAAATTAATGCCTAAAACACTGTTTCCTTGAGATGTATAGTTAGTTGGAAGGATTTGTTTTGTCAAATCAAACTTCAAAGAAATTCCATTTGACGAACTTGGATATACTAAACTAGTTGGTTGAGTGCCAAGTAAAAATGATGAGATAGCTACTTGTGCCGGTGCTTTCTTTACTTCGCCTTTAAAAGCTAAAGGCACGAGCCTAAATTGCTTTTGAATATTAGAAGTATTAATTCTAATAATACATCTAGCTCTTGATAATTGAGCGTTTACAGTTATCTTAGAGATAAGTGTAAACTGCCTTGTTGTTGGATCGAATTTTATATTACATCCGCTATTAACAGCAATTTGTGGCTGATTTTCTATTGAACTAGCAATACTAGATGAATTGGCATCATAACAGCATACAAAAAACAAGGATGTTAATATGAAAAAATTACGTGCATCACTTAATTTCAACATAATCTACTCTCCATTTAGATAATTTGGAATCTTAAAGAAGAATACATTTTGTATAATCAATGAGTGATAAATTTCAATCCACCACTCATTGAAGACCATCAAATTCAGAATTTTATGCGGTATTTTACCGTCTATGTTATCCGCCTTTTCGGTTATAATACCCAACTGAATTCGGCAGAACGTATTCTGTTTTGTGAAAAAAGAAAAATTACAAAAAAATGGCGATATCACTGAGATTTACTCGTGAGATTGGTAATTTTTCAATTCCACAAAAATAAACAAATTAGCAAGGACTTAAGTCTATACGTAATAACACATCACCAGCACTGAGATCGGCTGTATCAACAGTAATAGAACTTCCTGATGTAGATTTTTCAATCAGATTAATACCTAATTGTCCTTTTCCACCACATGAAGCAGCTCCAATCAAAATATCATCTTGCTCCTGAAAAAGAGGATTATCAGATGTAAACTTGGTAATTTTAGGGACAGCTGAGGCTAGACCAAGGGCACCACCATTGAAAATATAGCTTCTGCTTAAGGTTGAACCTTTACTCAGTAATTTAACTCCAACAGTTCCTTGATATAGTACCTGTACATTTTGGACAAAGAAACCACTTGGAATAGTAGTATTAATACGTAAAATACATATTTTACGCTGACCCTCGAATGCAGCAAAGTTATCCAAAATGATCGATAAGCTTCTCTTATCATCTCCAAGAAGCTGACCTGCAACAGTACATCCACCAGACCCGATTGCTTTTCCAAAAGTAATACTAGGGATTGGGATTGGTGCAGCAAAAGCCTTGGTGGTAATAACATTCATTCCAAGAATTGTAGAGACAGACACTAATGTACCAAGCTGTTTAATGTTCATGTGGATTGTACTTATGCTATTCAAAGTTGTTTTTTGATGAAAAATACATTCAGAAGGCAGAACCCATCCTTGTTTCAATCCACGCTCAAAAGCATGGGATTGAAGCAAAGATGCTTTGTGTCTCGTGTTTACACATCTCGACACAACTTTATTTAGTGGGCAATGAGCCACACAACTAAGGTTTTAATTGATACTTCCAGCTTTCTGCTTTCTTCAATTGGGGGAAATACTTTCAGGTATGCTTTGACAATTTCTGCTCAATCAGAAAATGAAGCAAAACTATATATCGCTAGAGTTAACAGAAGATTAACATCAAGTTGTAAGATGTTTTCTTGCTGTACGTCTATGTGGTGGAAATCATATAGTTGTTTCAGTCAACAAATATGTGTTCTTGATCACAGATATATTGTGTTTCTGAACACTGCCAAATTCAAAATAGTAGTACTGTAGTATGGAGGAGCAGTACTCCAAAGTTAGGTGCTAAAAATTAGGGGTATAAATCACCGATTTAATAGTGCGATACCGATAGCGCAGCGTTACTAAGCCGTCGAGCGTCACAGTTCGCCGCAGACATCGCAGTGAAATAGCTATTTTTATTGAGAATCTACATTATGAGTGGCTGAAATTCTAGTCGTACACTGGCAACGAGGTAATTGGGAGTGCCTTAAAAACCCTGCATGAAAATCCAAACTACTCCTGCCGCTACTAGAGGGACGCTGAGGTTATCTGTGCCGTGGGGCGAGACTGCCTCTGCTAGGGTGGCGAAAGTAGCAGTTATCACCGCCGTCAACAATGCCCATCCTAAACTTAAAGGCGTTGCTAGGGGACTCAGGGACGAACCAGGTAGCAGTAACAGCACCAAGAAAATCACTACTGTACTCGCTACAAACATTGCTGCTGAACCTTCCCAGGAACGCACGGAGTTTCCCACTTGGTATTTATGCTGCCCGAAACGTCTACCGATTAATGCTGCGAGTGCATCACCCCAGGTCATTGCCATTATCCCAGCTACAGCGATCGCAACGCTATCTACTGGCCCATCTGGTCGCCATAGTAGCCCGAAAAGCAGCGTCACTGAGATAGCGAAATAAACTGTACCAGGTGAGCTATCTTGGGTATCCATTGCGCCAATGATTCGGTAGCGGTAAAACAGGTAATTGAGTCCGATAAAGGTAGCAAAAGGTATAATTCCGATTTCCCAGTGGTTAAACAGTAGCAAAACGCCGAAAGCCCACATCCCTGCACCAATATGGATTACCTTTCGGGTCAAATCTGGTTTTACACCAAATAGCCTACGTAGTCCCTCGCCAATCACAAGCAGACTAGTAGCGTAAATATAAGAAATTGCTAGTCCAATAAAATCATTGTTAGTCATTGGGAATTGGGCATTGGGAATTGGGCATTGGTTCTTCACTTAGGTCGATCGCTATTTCGTCTAAAGTTCTTGTCTACTGACGAAGCGCTACCAATACCTTGAAGAATACCACGACCGATTAAACCTAAACCGCGACCAACTATTTGGGTAAGGATAAAAACTATACCGCTACCTAAAAAGGATAACAGTGATTTTAAACGCGGTGCGATCGCATCACTAAATTCTAGGAGCAATGTCACTACTAAAGGTATATTAGAAAGTTTTACTAACTCCTGATTTCGAGGCGCATAAACTGAAGTATTGGCAATTCCACGAGGCGCAATTACAAATAGCTCATAGCGACTTTCAAAAACTGCTTTTGGCTCGTTTATATAATTTTTTAAGCGATATTTCCATGATAACTCATTTCTAAATCGTTCAATCTCTCTTGTGGAAATTAATTGCTGCCCATAAAAGTTTTGCTTAATCTCTTCTACATCTGCTAAAGAATTTAATAGTGGTTGCACTACTCCATTTGCTACCTGAATTAACAAGTTTTCTAAAATCATTAATGCTTGGGACTTAGACTCAGGACTCACTACTGGATAGGAAATATTATTAATATTCAATTCGGTTTGAAATAATAGATAAGAATATAACTCACAAACTAGGGGAATTCTATTGAGAATATCTCTTTGCACAATCTCTGTATTTTGCAGCAATAAATTAACGATTTCTATATTTTGATTAACTATTTTTATCCGAGAAAATTTGCCAAAAAAATCTGTAATTGCTACTTGCCATAAATCACGTATCAAGGTATTTTTTAGTTCATATAATTGATTTATCTCTATTTGAGAAGTACGCAATTCATCCAACTGTTCAGCTAATTTTTGCAGAATCAGATAAAGTAACTCCCGCTTTTTATCTTCACGAAAGATGTCAATTTCTAAAGGTATATCTGTGACATTTCTTAAAGGAAATTGAAGTTTGGTAATACAAGATGTAAATAAGGCAGATTGTAGGGTCACTGGACTAAGTAAAGGTGATATATTTTGCCTTGGTTGAATGGAACTACTTAATGAAGGAGTTAAGGACGACTCATCAGCAACCGGAATATTTTCTTCTGTCCTTTCTTGTGGTAAAATCAACAACCGATTTAGCAACCAACGTGCTGCTAGCAGTTCTCGCCTCTGTCCAGCGAGAATAGCTCGATCTAGTATTGGTAATCCGGGAACTTGTAATTGTGCTGTGACTGCGGCTAAGGTAGCGTCAATGTTAGCAATTCCTGACAAACGCAAATTATTTCGGAGTTTAAAAAAAGGGAGTGGAGAGTGGGGAGTAAAAGGTGGGGAGTTAGGATTTATTATTGGTTTCACGTCCTGGAACCAATAGGAACCACCATCTGCAACTTCGTGCATGGCGGCGACTAACTCAATAAGTGGTGTACCTTTAGGACAGTAGCCATTTACACCAATAGATTTGGCAGCTAATAGCAGTCCTTGTTCTTGAATAGAACTGAGGAGCAAAATTGGTAGATTGGGATATAAGGCTCTAAGTTGCCGACAGAATTGTAAACCTAGCTGTTGACTGGTGGTGGAGCGACCATTGCCGAATTCTAAAACTACCAAATTTACCTGGTTAGGGTCTTTTTCGGCAATTTCTGCTAAAATTTGCAAGGCAATAGTGTCAGTTTCTACAACTGCGATCGCTTCTAAGTTAGGAATTCCTTCTAGAGCTACCTGTAATCCCAGACGAAAAATCGGGTCTTGGTCGATTAACAATAATTTTAGAGGGCGATCGCTCATAGTCCACTTAATTACATCAGCACTGTTTTTTCAATCAAAAAAACAACTTTGATACAAAACTTTGTCTTCCCCATTGTCACCTGTTTTCGCAAACTTATAAATCGATCGCAATTGCCATAAACAGCCTTCACTGTGTAATTAAATGAACCTGAATATTCGGCACTGGTTGGCAGAACGCCATATCGCAATCAATCAAATCAGCGGGTTTTCTGGGGGGCAATTGGCAGGTATTGCCTACCGGATTGTTCAGGATATGGAACTCAAAAGCCTCATGCCTTTTGATATCTGTACCTTGGTAGAGGTTTTAGAACTGCCCTTAAGTATTGTTTGGGAAGAAATTAGTGTCATTTCCCAGTTGACAGAAAAACTCTTACGTAGCCTCAGCCAAAAAAAACCGTTAAAACGTAATGAAGGGACGTGGCTAGCGTTTCAAATTGCCTATCTCCAAGCTTTGCAAGCAATTCTAGAGCAGGAAGCAAGCTTACAAAAACCGTGGTTAGACCGGGCAATTATACCTATACAATCACACATACTTAAAGATGACGTAGGTAAACCGATCCTCCAAGATTCCCAACTACAAGGATTGCTGAAAACTCTCAGCCCAGGTAAATTGACTGATACTCAAGCTGAACAAGCACTGTCTTCCGTTGCAGATTCATTACTGGTGCAACAAATAAATAACGCTGCTATAGCTTGGTTCGTTGCCAATGGTGCAGAGGAACCGGAAGCAAAACTTCTAACACAGCGTTTAGTCAACTCACTTCCTGGTGACATACTGGTAGTCGTCACCGAAAATGCTGCACCTTTAGCCCAACTGCAAAAATTTTTCCGTTTGGGAATTTCATTATCTCCCAGTTCGATCGCTCCAGAAGTTGGTTTTACAATCAGTGAAAAAATTGATTTGCAGCGAGAACATTATCGTGCCAGTTTGATTAAAAACCTCAGTATACCTTTGCTGATGGAATCCTTTGCTCTTAAGGATATTTACATAGCACAAAAAGGCTTACCAATAGAAGAAAATATTTCTGAGCCAGATAAAAAAACTATTAAACTAGTTGATTTAAAGACATGGGCGCAGCAACAGTTAACTGATTTAGAAACGATCGCTGTTATTGAGTCAGAACCTGGTTATGGGAAAACTAGTTTTTGCCAACTTTGGGCAGCACAGGTAGCACAGGAATTATACCCTAGTTGGATGCCGATAGTAATTAGGTTGCGAGATGTAAAATATGGTAAAACTTTAATCGAAACTCTAAATTCTGCCTTTGGTGTTAATCTTTCAACTTGGTTAGAGCAAGAAAATCTCCCTTGTCTGTTGCTGCTAGATGGTCTGGATGAACTGCCCCATTCTAGTCATGGTATCAGGGCCCAAGCAATTTTTATTCAGCAATTATTAAACTTTCAATCTCAGCACCGACACAAAATTGTCTTAACGAGTCGGTCAACAACTTTACCAGAAATTGTCTCCGAACTACCGCTATTGTTGAAACGAATTATTATTCAGCCATTGGATGTAGATGAACTCAAACAATGGTTTCAACAATGGGCAAAAGTGCAATCATTGCCAATTACTCAAAATTTCTTTACATTTTTAAAACAGGCGGGGTTATTTACCAGCCAATCAAAGTTAAGAGAATTATCTGCCCTTATCCGTCAACCGCTAATGCTGCATTTATTGGGCATTTTGCACCGCGAGGGATTGCTAGATGATGAACTATTGCAGTTAGCTGCTAACACCCAAAAGTCTTTTCTGTTATCGGAAATTCATCATCGCCTGAGTCGATGGTTGTTGGGTTATCCGCTAATTGGTGGGATCAAAACGATGCTACAGCGTTCAGGATCGGCTCATATCCACCGGACTCCAGAAGCGATCGCTAATTTACTCAACCATCGTCATCCCCAAGATTTACTTGAGCAGATGCAAGCGATCGCTCTCAAAATTTTACACTCGCAACGTCATCAAATTAATCTAGCTGGTGAATTTAATACTTTACCAGCATTTTATTTTAAGATTCGGGATGTAGAAAGCGCCGAAAAAAGTACTTTAATTGAGTTTTCGCATCTCAAATTAGGAGAATTTCTTTGTGCAGATGCTATTGTTGCCCAACTTAAATTTCTGACTCAGTACCAAGATGAAGCTTATGGTACGCCCACTTTTGTACTTGATTCTCCCAGTAGCGTCGCCCAGAATATTTATAATTTACTAGGTTACGGGATACTTAGCCCAGAAATTGAAGAATTAGCGATCGCTGGATTGCGTCGCCAACAAAAGCATAAATTTTCCTTTGAGGTTTTATTTCAACGTCTTTTATCTTTTTGGCGTGCTTACTGCCAAGGGCGTTGGTTAGATGAGGGGATAGCCCACAAAGCTTTAACTAATTTTCACGCCCTACAAAACCTTGTGAATGTTGAACAGGTGAATGCTGCGGTGGGACTGAATGTGTTTTTATTGCTTTGCGCTTGCAACCGAGAAACAAAAGTTCCTTTTTGGCCTTGTGGGAATCCAATCAATTTGACAGAATTCAATCCAGAGGTACTGAGTGTACTAATTGCTAGGACAACAGTTTTGCATAAAAGTGCCTTCGCCACCCGAATTAAGTCTCTGGCTGGACTCAATTTATCGGGAGCCTCTTTATTACAAGTGATATTAACTGGGGTAAATCTTGAGCAAACAAACCTATCTAATGCGGAATTAATGGGGGCGAATTTGGCTGGAGTCAATTTACAACAGGCGAACCTCACAGGCGCAAACCTGCAACATGCAAACCTCGCCGGTGCAAACCTACAACAGGCGAACCTCACAGGCGCAAACCTGCAACAGGCAAACCTTACCGGGACAAATCTTAATTCTGCCAATCTCACCAACGCCTGTTTATTTGATGCCATCCTTGCCAAGACTGACACAAAATTGGCCGCTGATAATGGTGCTTTGTTCTCTAAAGAGTTGTTTCAAAAACTGAAACATTTGCGATCGCAGCAGCCCTTCTTAAACACCATAAAAATCACGCCAAACACAAACATTAATGGCAAAAACACCCCTGCGATCGGACTAATTGAAAGCTGTGAAGGCGCAATTTTATCAGTAGATTTATATGATGATGCCGATGATGAGACAGTTTTTAGTAATAATTCTATTGGGGAATAGGGCGTTAGGAGTGCTGAGTGCTGAGTTAAGAGTTAAGAGTTTTGTTTATCTCCTTGTCTCCCTTGTCTCCCTTGTCTCCCTTGTCTCCTTCATCCCCCTGCCTCCTAACCCTCCTGCGAATTACGGTAGCCAAAAAAGTTAATACTGTAGTCAGTAATCCGCACTCCTGTTTCTTCTTCAATTTTGCGGATCAAATCTTCTGGTAGTTCCACATGAACATCAAGAATTTGATTTGTATCCACACAGTTTATATGACTGTGAGAATCACTGATATTGCCGTACAAACGCCCATCACAGCGTTCAATACACTCAATGATGCCTTGACTGGATAATGCTTCTAAATTTTGATAAACAGAAGTATGACCGATCTCTTTGCCTTGTTGGTTCAAGCGATCGTAAATCTCTCTTGCAGCCAGATGTTCATTTGCTTGCCAAAGTAATTCTAGAATAAAGCGACGCTGACGACTGACGCGCATACCCAGGTTTTGACAGCGCTCAAGTGCATCTTCTAAGGAACGAATTGGTCTTGTAGTAATTGTTTGTTTTTGCATATTACAGCTTATTAACTGTTAGGGGAACTTTCCCATCTAAATGTTTATTGGTTATTTAATATATGCAATGATATTGCACACCAATCTTTTACCTGTACTTGTGTTTTGGCTTTTGATGCTGGGGAAGTGACAGGCGGCGATAATAATTTTTTTGCTTATTGATGGTTACTTTCTCAGACCTTAATCTAAAACAAACTCATTACAACTTTAACTTAAAATTGCTGTAAATGTCCACCTTGGGTAGGGCAACGCCTTACCCAAGTGGGCTAGTTCTAATGGCATACGATATTGATTGTGTAGTAATTATTTAGTTAGATGCGAGTAATTATAGCAATCAAGACTTACGCACGGACTGCGATTTTGTATCATTACTAGCGTTAGCGAGTGACTCTGTGAGAGAAGCTAAGTAATTGCAAAGGCTTAGTTTTTCGTTATGAGTGCGTCAGTCCTAGCAATGATGAAAGTAACATTTAATTTTAGTAAAAATCAGTGAAAAACTATCAGCAAAAAAGTATCAGTAAATACTAATTGATTTGTGAATAAGACTTTGTGCTATTAAAAGTCAATGTAGCGTCAATCCCGGAAAGCTGCTACTGTATATTCTCGATCCTACAGTTGAGCATCAAGAAAGTGGCTGCTGAATCAATGACAATTGCGATCGCACTCAATAATGACTTCATTAACAATCTGGATCTATCGCCAGCGTCAACGGTGATTGAAAAACTGCTGCAAGAGGGGGTTACATCCCATGAACAGCAGCTACGCTTTGATATCAATTACAATCTCGAACCTGGCGATCCCCGCGAACTCTCAGAAATTCCAGAGGTGCGGCTGTGGTTTGTGCGCTTAGATGCCAAATATCCCTGGTTGCCATTTTTACTAGATTGGAAAGCTGGAGAATTTGCTCGTTATGCCGCCATGCTTGTACCACATCAGTTCAGTTCCCAAGAAGGTATTCAGTATAATCCTGAAGCCTTAGAGATATTTTTGATGCATAAAATCTTTATTTTAGGCGATTGGCTCAAACAGCAAGATATCCCTAGCCTCTCGCGCCTGAAGTCTATGGCTC
The DNA here is from genome assembly GCF_017115095.1 of Nostoc sp. NMS4. Classification (GTDB taxonomy): domain Bacteria; phylum Cyanobacteriota; class Cyanobacteriia; order Cyanobacteriales; family Nostocaceae; genus Nostoc. Next base: position 17,747 of record NZ_JABXKI010000294.1, read on the forward strand.
AAATGCTGGGTTATGAATTAGATGATGCTTTTTTTGGGATATTTTAATACCTTGCAAAAGTCCTCACCCTCAATCGTTCGCGCAGCGCGCCGCAGACAAGGCAAAGTTGGGTAGTTCACTACTGAATAACCGCAAAATCTAACTGTCACGTCCAGGTTTTGCGGTCATTCAACAAACGCATAACTAGATTGGATATCCAATAGACTGATTGCAGAAATTGGGACAAACTACTGGTTTAGCCACCCCAAATTTTCTCTAAAACTGCGTTTGGTGAAATATCCGCCGTTTTTCCCGTGGGGGACGCAATGGCTAGGAATTTATCGTTTTTTGGCAACAACTTAGCTGGATCGGTGGGGCCAAATAGGGCAATGGTATAGGTTTGGACTGCAACACTCAGTTGTAGTGCGGCATTATCAGTAGACAACATCAAATTTGCACCAGCGATTATAGCAGTTAACTTGCCAATATCATCTGGGGCAGTTACCTTGATATCTGGAGAAGACCCCAGAAGCGATCGCACAAACTGCTCATCGTCAGTTCCCTTAACAACCACTACAGGCAAATCCGGCTGCTTGTCTTGGAAGCCTTGAATAATTTGATGCCAACTTTCCACAGGGTAGATTTTATCCAGTTCTTTAGCCTGGGATAACTGGCCAGAACTGGCAATAATCAAGATATAGCCTGTTTCATTCACCCCTAAACGTTTTTGTTCCTTTTGCGCCCACTCAATATCTGGTTTTGGCACATTTACTGCTAACTCTGGGACAGGAGTATTTATTTCCAATGGTTGCAGCAAATCGTGATATACTGCCGCCGCATACTGGGATGGTTTGAATGGCACAGCATGGGTCAGAAAACCCGATCCTTTGCCTTGGTAGCCAATACGTATAGGAATTCCCGTCAACCAGAGTAAAAGACCCACCAACCAATTTTGCTTAACAGCAATGGCAACATCGTACTCGCGATCGCGAATTGTCCCCACTAAATTACCCCAATCTGCCAGACTGTTACGGTCATTAAAATCAAAGTTCAGTACCTCGTGAACCGACTTGCTCACTCGGTAGGCAGCCTTTGACTGGGGTTCAACAACGACATCTATCTGAGCGTTAGGGTAATGGCGCTTCAGGTCATCTAGAGTCGGAAAGAAGAGAATTTGGTCGCCAATTCCGCCAGGTACAAGGGCTACTACTCGCATAATATTTATTGACGCTTACTCGCTCCCTATTTTAGGGGAAAATATATAGCTTAAAGATTGAGGAATTCTGTGTATTTACTAATTCCAGCTGCGGGAATCGGAAAAAGAATGGGGAGTAACCGCAATAAACTCTTGCTCCTAGTGCGATCGCAACCAATTATAGCTTGGACTCTACTAGCCGCAGAAGCCGCCAGTAGCATCACTTGGATCGGGATTATTTCTCAACCTGCTGATTGGTCAGACTTGAAAACAATTCTCGCCGATCTGAAGCTGACTAAACCAGTAGAATTAATTCAAGGCGGCTCCACCCGTCAAGAATCTGTTTACAATGGCTTGCAATCTCTGCCGATAGGCGCAGAACAAGTGTTGATTCATGATGGCGCTAGATGCTTGGCCACACCAGATTTATTTAACTCGTGTGCCGAGTCCATTCGCCACTGTCCCGGTTTAATCGCTGGTGTACCTGTCAAAGACACCATCAAAATTGTCAATGAACAAGGCATAATTCAACAAACACCCGATAGACGACAACTATGGGCGGCACAAACTCCCCAAGGATTTGATGTGAAGTTGTTGAAACAGTGCCATGCTGAAGGAGTCCGTCAAGGTTGGGAAGTAACTGACGACGCTGCTTTATTTGAAAAGTGCGGCATCGAAGTCCGAATTGTCGAGGGAGAGGAGACAAATTTAAAAGTAACTACTCCACAAGATTTAGCGATCGCAGAATTTATTCTCACAAGTAGAGGCTTTTAAGTTATTGGGCATTGGGCAATTCAATTTTGGATTTTGGATTGAAGATTTTGGATTAAATTTCAATCTAAAATCCAAAATCTAAAATCTAAAATTCTTGCTCTCCTGCCCAATGCCAAACTTGAAAGTTTTAAAATACTTTGACAATTTACGATATAATCCCGCACACTTGTTGATTGTTAGTTGTCATGTACTAATGACCAATGACTAATGACCAATGACTACCGCTATGGTATAAGCTAGTTTAACTCTGATATTCATGGCAAAGTCCTCTAATAGACTCCCGTCTGAAGCTAGCCCAGTCAAAAACCGAATTTTTTCACAATTAATAAGTTGGGCTACTACGCCCAAAGGAATTTCAACGATTCTGCTAGGCAAGATGGCACTGAAAATGGCGATCGCATCAGCCATTTCTTTAATTATTGCTCAGGGGTTGCGGTGGGAATACCCGTTTTATGCAGTCATAGCAGCAATTATTGTGATGTCATCTACCCACGGTAGCACACTGAGGCTAGGTATTCAGCGATTAATTGGGACGGCTATTGGTGCTATAACTGGAGCCATATTTGCGATCGCATTAGGTAGCAATTCATGGTCGTTAGGATTGTGTGTTTTCCTGACCATCTTTTTCGCTTCCTACTGGAAATTAAATGAAGCAGCTAAACTGGCGGGGTATGTTGCAGCGATCGCTCAAAGAGTTCAGCAAGAGAATAATAATCAGGATTAGCTGTGTGGTTAGTACATTTTACTGAAAATCTTGGCGATCGCTCGGCATAGACCGAGATAATCTTGATTAATCGTGATCACCATAATTTTTCCATTTTGCGAATAATATTACTGACTTTTTGAACAAGTTGGCGATCTGGTTATTTCTCAAGCTGTTTAATGCGGTTTAGAGCATCTTGATAGTTGCTTTCTTTTCCTTGTTGCTTATACAAATCGGCAGCTTTACGAAAATGCCTAATTGCAGCTTGCTTATGTCCTAAAGCAGAGCGAGCTATACCCCGGTTGTGGTAAGCATCTGCATAGTTGGGATTAATTTTGATGGCTTGAGTGAAATCTTCAATTGCTGCTTGTTTGTCTACTAAAGCATAGTGAGCTTTACCCCGCAAGTAGTAAGCATCTGCATCGTTGGGATTAATGTTGATGGCTTGAGTGTAGTCTTCAATTGCAGCTTGCTTATCTCCTAATTCATAGCGAGCTAAACCCCTGTTGTAGTAAGCATCTGCATAGTTGGAATTAATGTTGATGGCTTGAGTGTAGTCTTCAATTGCAGCTTGCTGATCTGTTAATCGACCGCGAGCTATACCCCGGTTGTTGTAAGCATCTGCATCGTTGGGATTAATTTTGATAGCCTGAGTGTAGTCTTCAATTGCAGCTTGC
>NZ_JABXKI010000256.1 GCF_017115095.1 Nostoc sp. NMS4
GCGCGACGCTGTTCTCGAATTGTTAAAAACCAACTGCGAGAGCGTTGTTCGGGTTGATACTCCCACTTCAGTAGATGACCGAGTAATACACTCAGACGACTGACGAGTTCTCGATACTCCTGTCTCCCCAAAGCTTGAATTTCCTCTTGCAGGTGTTGCCAGTCTAGTTGCATAACTAGCCTCTGCTCTAAAGCTTTAGCCTGTTGCTGTGTCCAGCCATAGAAGTCTTCGTCATACAAAAAAGGTTTGTCCATATCCATAGAGTTGAATCTTAACAGCAAGAAACCACGAGCTAGTTAAAAAAACTTAATTACGAATTACGAATTATTTTAATATTCAACTTGCTTTTGCTTCATCCCCAGATGCTTCAGCCACAGCCGCCAATCTATCTGCCGCAGCTTGCACAATTTGAGCCACTTGCGCCAAAGGCATGTGCTGGATTTGTCTCAGAATCAGACTCAAATCTGAAGTTTCTGGAATTGGCTTGCCATCAATGCAGCTGATTAACTCTTCCATTGTGTAGCCTGCTTTCGATGCGATTTGAGCCAAATTTTCTGTATCTGGAACCTTCACACCTTTTTCCCACATCTGAACAGCAGTAGCAGATACTCCCAAAAGCTTACCAAAGGCTCGCTGACTCATTGAACCGCGAGCTAGTTTAATGATCTCAATCAGTTTTTGTTTGCTTTCGATCTTCACTGCTTATATAGCTAGCCAACTGTATTTACAAGTCTACTTTCAATATTACAAGTTTACTTTTATATTGACAGCCTTGTGTTTTAGTATTAAACTATATCTCTGGTTGTAAATCAGCAACTACAGGTATCAAGCTAGTAGACGAACCCATCTATCTTTAATCAACCCAAAAAACTTAGTTTGCTACGGCGCTTTAGCTAGTAGCTCAACTTTGCTGCGAAGATAATAATATCGAAGGTGCATCATGTTTCGCAAGCCACGCAAAATTAATCAATATCGCCGCAAAGGTAAAAATCTTATAGCCACTAATAAAATTAAACCAGAACAGTGGAACATTTCTGACGCAGAAACCAAAGAAGCTTTAAAAGTTAAAGGCTACGATGTTAAGCAAATCAAAAAAATCCACCTTCTGAAACATCAAGTGTGTATTTCCTACTGGGATGCAAAAGGCAATATATGCAGCAGCTTTTTTAGCTACCGGATTTTTGCGCGTTGGCAAAAGGAAGTAGAAAAGTTAATTTATACCTGCCAAACTCTCAAGGAATGGGCGAGGCTAAATTACGTTATGAAGTACGAATTTGCCTATTACCATTATCCTAGTGAAATAGAAGATGCACTTGATGCAATATTAGAAAACCACCTGTATGTGTTAAAAGAAACAGAGCAACAAGTGGTTTTACATTAACATTTAACAACAAAAATTAGTTAGCGGCAGCAGTCGCTAACTCCGCCAGACGTTCTTGTTGGTCTAGAGATATACAAGATTGGATAAGCGTCTCTAAATCACCTTCCAAAACAGGGTTAAGGGAATAATTCTGACCTAACCGATGATCGGTAGCGCGGTTATCTTTATAATTATACGTGCGAATTTTTTCCGATCGCGATCCAGTACCAACTTGCGATCGCCGCATGGAAGTTACAGCTTCTTGTTGTTCGCGTAACTTCATCTCATACAACTTCGCCCGCAGAATTTGCATCGCCCGTTCTTTGTTTTGCAACTGGCTGCGTTCTTCTGTACAGAAAATCCGAATCCCTGTTGGTTTGTGCATCAAATCGGCGGCTGTTTCCACCTTGTTGACGTTTTGCCCACCAGCACCGCCAGAACGGGCTGTAGTCATTTCAATATCTTTCGGGTCAATGTGAATTTCCACATCATCCACCTCTGGCATAATCGCCACGGTAGCTGTGGAAGTATGAACCCGTCCCCCAGATTCAGTTGCCGGCACGCGCTGCACCCGATGCACTCCAGCTTCAAACTTTAACTGGCTGTAAACGTCATTACCTTTAATTTCGAGAATGACTTCTTTCCAGCCACCCATTTCTCCACGAGATTCGCTAACTAGAGAAACTTTCCAACCTTGAGTCTGGGCATAGCGGGTGTACATCTGCATCAAATCGCCAGCCCAAATACTTGCTTCATCGCCACCAGTACCAGCGCGAATTTCCAACATGATATTCTTTTCATCATTGGGGTCGCGTGGTAGCAGCAATACTTTCAAGCGAGACTCTAAATGTTCTATTTTTTCTTCAAGTTCCTTTACTTCCAGTGATGCCATTTCTTGCAACTCTGGGTCACTTGCAGATTCTTTGTAAACCTGACGCGCTCCGATCAAGTCTTCTTGGGCTGCTTTCCAAATTTCATAGGTATTAACTACCTCTTCCAAAGAAGAACGAGACTTAGCAATTTCTTGATATTCATCAGGATTGCTAGCGGTATCGGGGTCGCCAAGACGACGTGTTAACTCATTAAAGGTTTGTTCAACGGATTTGAGTTTATCCAGTAAGTATGATTCAGCCATGACGAGTGCGATCGCTCCTTAAAAAAATAACAAGTTGGCTCGAGCATATAAATGAAAATCGACCCAGCTGATGCAGGGCCGTCGTTAACAGCAGAGCCAACTCGCTACTTTTTGTCTTGTTCGTCGCCAGATGTTTGAGTGCTGCTCATACCGTACTTACGCAGGAAGCGCTCTACTCGACCCTCAGTGTCAATAATCTTCTGAGTGCCGGTGTAAAAGGGGTGATTGCCAGACCAAACATCTACGTGCAATTCTGGCTTAGTAGAGCCAATGGTCATAACAACTTGACCGTTGCAGTAAACTTTAGCATCTGGATACCACTTGGGGTGAATATCAGCTTTAGCCATTGTTCTTTTTGTGATGAATCTATATCAATTATAACTTTCAGGTTTAAATTGCAGCTAGCGAGTGGGGAGTGGGGAGATGATGGAGTAGGGGGAGATGAGGAAGTGGGAGAAACCAATGCCCAATGCCCCATGCCCAATGCCCAATTCCCTAACGCTTAGAATACTGAGGCGCTTTCCGAGCTTTATGTAAACCATATTTCTTCCGCTCTTTTGCTCTCGGATCGCGAGTCAAATAACCTTCGGTTTTCAGAGGTGGGCGGTTGTCTGGGTCTAGTTGGCACAAAGCACGCGCAACTCCCAAACGAACAGAATCAGCCTGTCCGGTCAAGCCACCGCCTTCTGCTTTCACCAAAATGTCATATTCGTTTTCCAATCCCAGAGTTTCCAGGGGTGCTTTAATCACTCCCAGATAGTTGGGGTTGAATTGGAAATACAAGGTTCCATCTTTACCGTTCACAATCAGTTGACCGGTGCCTGGAACCAAGCGTACCCGTGCTACTGCGTTCTTACGACGACCAGTACCCCAGTATACGGCGCGACCGCTATTAGCATCTGCTACTACCATTAATTTTCTTCTCCAGGAATTGTACTAACTTTTAGTTCTTTAGGTTTTTGAGCATCATGAGGATGCGTAGGCCCAGCGTAAACTTTCAACTTGGTGAACAACTGCTTACCAAGGCTATTTTTAGGTAGCATACCTTTAACAGCTTGTTCTAAAATCCGCTCTGGTATGCGGTCTTGCAGTTTAGCGAAAGTTTCCGTTTTCATCCCACCGGGGCGACCTGAGTGGCGGCGGTAAAGCTTTTGAGTGCGCTTTTTGCCTGTGACTGCTACTTTCTCGGCATTGATGATGATTACGAAATCACCTGTATCTAAGTGGGGTGTATATTCGGGTTTGTTTTTACCTCTCAATACCTGGGCGACTTCGCTGGCGAGGCGACCGAGGCGTTTATCAGTGGCATCTACTATGTACCACTCACGCTCAAGGGATGCTTGAGAAGGAAGGTATGTTTTAACTGTTGTCATTTGTCATTTGTCCTTTGTCATTTTTAATTTGTCATTAGTCATTTGTCCTTTGTCATTCGTAGTTATTAAGAACCAATGACTAATGACTCTTGACTAGTGACGAACTTTGGCAAGGTGTCGTACCAAATCTCTTTTGGAAAGGGGAAATCGGGATAGCCGACTCGCAACAAGCACAAGCCTTGAGGCGGTGCGGCGTATTTCACTTCTTCCCGGCGTTCTTCTTTCCAGAGTTCGGTAAAGCTAGAAAGTGTCCGTTGTCCAGAACCTACCTGTACTAACATCCCTACCAACAGCCGTACCATGCCATACAAAAATCCATCTGCCTGTATTTCAATATGGATAAATGGCCCACTGCGACGACACTCTGCTGCTTGCACCTCTACCCAGGAATGCGATCGCTCTGACCCTGCACGGTGAAAAGCAGCTAAGTGATGCTTTCCCAAGAGAGGTTTTAAGGCAGCTTCAATTAAAGATTCATCCAGGGGTGCATAATAATAATGCCAACTGAAGGGTCTTACAAACAAGTTAAGCCGATCTTCAGTATATATTGTGTAGCGATACCGTCGATAAACTGCACTAAAGCGAGCGTGCCAACGGTTATCGACACTAGCTGAAGCTCTGATTAATATATCTGGCGGCAGATAGCTATTTAGGATTGTTGCCCACTTGTGAGGCGGAATTAACCCTGTTGCTTCAAAATGGGCTACTTGAGCAGCAGCGTGAACTCCTGAATCGGTTCGTCCGGCACCGTGTAATGTTACATGATGCCCAAGAATAGTAGCGATCGCTATCTCTATCTCTTCTTGAACTGTCCGATGTTGTTTTTGCCGTTGCCAGCCATGAAAATGAGTGCCAAGGTATTGGATTACCAAGGCGACTCGATGAGTTTGTGTAGGCTGGTGGCTTTCTAACATACAGATTTTGTCCTTTGTCATTTGTTTTTTGTCATTTGTCCTTTGTCAGTTGTCCTTTGTTATTCACTAATGACCAATGACTAATGACTTAATGACCAATAACCAATGACTAATGACTTAAACCAATTCAATAATGGCCATTTTGGCATTATCACCCCGACGCGGTACGGTACGCAGGATGCGGGTATAACCGCCCTGGCGATCGCCATATCGAGTTGGAGCTTGCTCAAATAGAGCGTGAACCAGTTGTTTGTCGAAGATATAGCCAAGAGCTTCGCGGCGTGCTGATAAGGAGCCATTTTTGGCTAAGGTAATCATTTTTTCCACTTCACTTCTGAGAACTTTCGCTCTAATTAAAGTGGTGGTGATCTTACCATGACGGATCAACTCGGTGGCGAGCGATCGCAATAAAGCACGGCGTTGATCGGCTGGTTTACTGAGCTTTTTGACGCGACAACGGTGACGCATAATTATGCACTATGAATTATGAACTGTTTTCTTAAGGGTGTTTAGAGCCTCTTTCCATTGGCAGGGTGATGCCCAAGCGTCGCTGCAAAGCTTCCACGACTTCTTCTGCTGACTTCTGCCCAAAGTTCTTAATTTCTAAGAGGTCTTCTTGGGTATAATCCAACAAATCTGCCACAGAGTTAACTTGTGCCCGTTTGAGACAGTTATATGCCCGCACAGAAAGTTGCAACTCTTCGATGGGGATCTGAGCAGTTGGATCGTCTGGAATATCCGAACCTGTATCTGTTGGTTCTAGGGAGATATCTTTCAACGGGTTGAATAAATCTACCAAGATCGCAGCAGCAGAAGACAGTGCTTCTTGCGGGGAAATACTGCCATTTGTCCAAACTTCCAACAATAGTCGGTCTTTTGGAATCAACCCTTCCCCACGAGATTCTTCAACACTGTAGTTGACTTTTCGCACCGGCATAAATATTGAGTCGATTTGCAGAAAATCCAACGATGTGGCTTCCTCACGTCCTCGCTCTACGGTGCGATAGCCTTTGCCTTTCTCGATCCGAAATTCCATTTCTAGCTTTCCACCCTCAGCGATGGTGGCTACATACTGGGTCGGATCGATGACTTCTACTTCACTGGGCAAATCAAAATGCGCCGCAGTGATTGTTGTTGGGCCGGTAACGAGTAATCTCCCAATCTGGGGCTGCGAAGAATAGTTTTTTAGAATAACTTCCTTCATTTTCATGAGGATTTCTAGCACATCTTCCCGTACGCCCGGAACTGTGGCGAACTCATGTGAAACGCCAGCAATCCGCACTGCTGTAACTGCTGTACCTTCTAAATTAGATAGTAAAACCCGCCGCAGTGCGTTGCCAACAGTTATTCCTTGACCGCGTTCTAGAGGTTCCAAAACAAATTTACTGTAATGGTTCCGACTTTCTTCGGTATTCGACTCTACACATTCAATTTGAAACTGCGCCACGGATGAGCCTCCCTTTTTCTAAGGTGCTGCTAGCAGACAAATCAATTGCCTCCAGAATTGATTGCCAATTTTCGATTTTGGACTTTGGATTTTGGATTGTGCTTTTTTCGTTTATGCTCCGCCTCTGATTGGCGCAACAAATCTTAAATCATCAACTTAAAATCCACGAGGCCCAGCACCCTTATAATCGGGTTCAATCTAAAATCGCAAATCTAAAATCCAAAATTGATTAATAATATTTTGGGTGGCCTGAAGCTTAACAGCTTTCCCGACGGAAAATCTGACACGCTTCTGATCGCCCAAGCCTTCACTCAATGACAGTTTGCACGTTAGACGCTCAAGTGGTCATTGCCGGCTGTAACTTTTCGTCCTCGCTGCCCAAGTCTTAGTATTTAAACTCGACGGCGCTTGGGTGGACGACAACCATTGTGAGGAATCGGGGTAATATCCCGAATCAGTGTAATTTCCAGTCCTGCTCCTTGAAGTGCCCGGATAGCGGTTTCTCTACCTGCTCCTGGCCCACTGACCATTACCTCAATTTGACGCATTCCTTGATCGATAGCTCGACGGGCTGCACTTTCAGCTGCGGTTTGCGCTGCAAAGGGAGTTCCCTTTTTTGCTCCCTTAAAACCGCTAGAACCAGCGCTAGCCCAAGAGATGACATCTCCGTTTTGATCGGTAATGGTGACAATGCTATTGTTGAAAGTAGACTGGATGTAGGCCATTCCACTGGGTACATTCCGTTTCTGCTTCTTGCTCCCGGTTTTTTTAGTTGGTTGTCTCGCCATACTTGTTTAGTTGATTTAAGGTAAAACTTGCTCGGATTAGCAAGCGTTGCAAAATTATTTCCCTGGAGCCTTCTTCTTCCCAGCCACTGTCTGCCTTCTGCCCCGACGGGTTCTAGCATTGGTGCGAGTTCTTTGGCCTCTGACTGGTAAGCCCATGCGATGACGACGACCTCTGTAGGTACCAATGTCAACTAAGCGCTTGATGTTCAAAGACTCCAAGCGCCGCAAGTCGCCTTCAACTTGATAGTTGCTTTCTATTTCCCCTCGTAGGGCTGCCACATCGGCATCACTTAAGTCCTTAACGCGGATATCTGGGTTCACACCAGTAGCCGCTATAATTTCTTGAGAACGTGATAAACCAATTCCATAGATGTAAGTCAGACCGATCTCGACGCGCTTATCGCGTGGAAGGTCTACTCCGGCAATACGTGCCACAATGAACTCTCCCTATTGTTCTCGCAATTACTGTTGGTTGGAAAAACGTGATTAATCGCGTCTTTTCGTTTTAATGATGATATGCGTGTTACAACTCACTCTGTTGGTAAGAGTGTTATCCTTGACGTTGCTTGTGCTTGGGGTTCACGCAGATCACCATAACGCGACCACGACGTTTGATCACGTTACATTTTTCACAAATTTTCTTGACTGAGGCTCTAACTTTCATGCCTTTTATTTTTTGACTCCAAATATAAAATTATAGCATTTCTAGGGAAATTATTCCAGTTTTATGACTAGCAAACAGCCAAAAAAATGGTTTTATGGTAAAATTCTCTACATATACTTACTTCTTTCGTAGTCGATAGGTAATTCTGCCTTTGCTCAAGTCATAAGGAGTTAGCTCTACCTTGACGCGATCGCCGGGCAAAATCTTGATATAATTTCGGCGAATCTTGCCGGAAATGTGAGCTAGCACGTTAAATCCATTGTCCAAGTCAACGCGAAACATCGCATTGGGCAGGGACTCTGTAACGGTGCCTTCCATTTCAATCAAATCTTGCTTAGACAATTTGTTTTTTCCTCAACTCAACAATTTCGTGTTCAGTTGCAGCACTTTATCTGCAAGAGAACACACTTTAAGAAATATATCAACAGTTTATTAATATATCTTAGCTAAAATTGATCTTTTTCTTGGGAGTGGGGAGTCGGGAATTATCTAGTCCCTACTTCCCCTCTTTTTCAGGAAGCGATTACCTTTTGTAGTTCATCAGTGACATCTTCTTGGGACTGATTGCCATTGACTGTTAGGAGTTTTTTGCGATCGCCATAATAATCAATTAAAGGTGCAGTTTCAGCGCGATATACTTCTAAACGACGACGAATCACCTCTTCGGTATCATCTTTTCGTCCTCTAGCTAGCAAACGTGCGATGACAATTTCATCTGGTGCATCTAAATTGACTACCCTTTCGCCGCCTTGATGTATTGCTTCCAGTAACTTCTCCAGAAAAGCTGCTTGTGTTACTTTCCGGGGAAAACCATCAAGAATCCAACCATTTTTGGCATCTGATTGACTGAGGCGCTCCTGTACTAAGTCCTGTACTAGCTGGTCGGGTACTAACTCGCCGCTATCAACATAACTTTGAGCTTTGATTCCTAAAGGAGTTTGCTCTTTCATGGCTTGTCTTAATATTTCACCCGTAGAAATATGGGGAATATTCAAGTGTTCAGCCAAGGTTTGAGCTTGTGTTCCTTTACCCGCTCCAGGTGGCCCCAAGAAGATTAATCGCGTCACTATTATTTCACCATTCCTTCATAGCGCTGAGAGATCACATAAGTTTGGACTTGTTTGGCTGTCTCAATTGCCACACCAACTAAAATTAACAACGAGGTTGCACCGATTCCCCGGAAAGTTTTCACATTCAAAGCGCTTTCTACGGCGGTGGGGATAATCGCAACGAAGCCCAAAAAGATCGCACCCAAAAAAGTGAGTCGGTTGGACACGCGCTCGATATACTCGCTAGTTGCCTTGCCGGGACGAATCCCAGGAATACTAGAACCCATTTTCTTCAAGTTTTGCGCCACATCTACTGGGTTGAGAATCAACGAAGAATAGAAGTAGCTGAAGAAAACGATAGAAACCATGTAAACCAAGGCATAGACCCACGAGCTAGAACCGCTTGGACTCAAATAAGTGTTAACTATATTCGCCAAATCGGCATTTTTAGTAAAATTGGCGATCAGCAGTGGCAAACTGAGAATGGCAGCAGCAAAAATAATTGGCATCACGCCGCCTTGATTGAGCCGCAGTGGCAGATAACTACGCTGCTCTGCCAAAACTCGCCGACCGACTTGGCGACGAGCCGAAATAATTGGGATGCGGCGCATTCCTTCCTGCACAATCACAATACCAACAATTGTTGCTAGGAAAACTAAGACTAGCACGATTACCCGACCCACTGCTTCCCGACCGCCGACTTGCACCAGGTCGATGGTATCGCCCAAAGCTTTTGGTAATGAGGCGACAATATTGACAAAAATCAACAATGATGCTCCGTTGCCAATACCCCGTTCTGTAATCAGTTCCGATGCCCACATGACGAACATAGAACCAGCAGTTAGAGCGATCGCAGTTTCAGCTACAAATATAGGCCCTGGCTTTAAGGCAAATTGCTGGAGGAATAATGCCGAAAAAGCTGTACTTTGAAGAATTGCCCAACCTACAGTGACATAGCGGGTAATCTGCGATATTTTTCGCCGACCGGCTTCCCCTTCATTTTTCTGTAAATTTTCTAAAGTTGGAATCGCCGCCGTGAGCAATTGGATGATAATAGACGCATTAATGAAGGGCAAAATCCCTAAAGCAAAGACTCCCAAAGTCGAAAGTCCTCGCCCGGAAAATATATCCAATAAGCCGAATATGGAATTACTGCCCGATATAGCTTCGGCAAATCTTGGTCTATCAATCCCTGGGACGGGTAAGAAGATACCCAGGCGAACCAAAATTAAAATACCGACAGTGACAAGCAACCTACCTCTGAGGCCAGCTGCTTGTGCCATCTGCATAAAAGTTTCTTGAGCCGTTGGAGCTTTATCTCGACTGATCATAGAGTGCTACCTTTATAGTGAACCAAGCACTGGCAGCGAGTTGGCTTGCATTTAAGTGTGCTGTTCCGGCTCACTCATAAGACTTCACAACTACCACCAGCTGCCTCAATTTTGCTACGAGCTGAACCTGTGAAAGCCGCCGCTTGTACTTTGAGCGGAATACTCAATTCCCCGTTACCTAAAACTTTCAATGGCCCTTTGACAGCAGTCAGGATACCTGCGGCTTTCAATGAGGTCAAAGTTACTTCCGTATTCGCGGGAAGGGAGGCTAGCTTCTCTACATTAATCGTAGTGTAAATCTTCTGATTAATAATCGGAAAGCCCTTCAGCTTCGGTAAGCGGCGGTACAATGGCTGTTGACCACCTTCAAAACCTGGTCGAGTTCCACTACCAGAACGAGATTTTTGACCCCGCATACCTAAACCAGCACTAGCGCCTTGACCGGCAGAAATACCTCTAGCTACACGCTTCTTGCGTTTCTTTGAGCCTTTTTGCGGCTTAACATCATGGAGTCTCATAATTTATCAAGTTCTCATTTGTCGTTTGTCATTCGTCGTTTGTCATTTGTCATTTGTCCTTTGTTATTCACTAATGACTAATGACCAATGACTAATGACTAAATTAGATGTAGAGATTTTGAATAGGAATACCGCGATCTTCGGCGACTTCAGAAAGGGTACGCAGTGTAGATAAGGCATTAACTGCGGCTCTAGCATTATTGAGCGGATTGTTGGAGCCTAATTGCTTGGCTAAAACATTACGAACTCCTGCTAATTCCAACACAGTTCGCACAGCACCACCCGCAATTACCCCAGTACCAGGTGCGGCTGGACGCATAATCACTTTTGCCCCGCCACCGACACCATCAATAGGATGGGGGATGGAGTTGGATTTGGTGATTGGGATATCAATGAGGTGTTTTTTGCCGTCGGCTACACCTTTTTTAACAGCACCTATTACATCTGAGGCTTTGCCTACTCCGACTCCAACTTGACCGCGTTCGTTACCAACGACAACGATCGCTCGGAAGCTGAGTTTTTTACCACCTTTCACCACTTTACTTACGCGGCGGATTTGGATAACCCGCTCTTGCCAAGTGGTTTCTTCTTTTTTGGCACGCTTTGTTCTACTTTTACGCTCTGTTGCCATAATTTATGCCTCTTTTGTCATTAGTCATTAGTCATTAGTCATTAGTCATTAGCTCTTATACAAGGGACAAAGGACAAATGACAAAGGACTAATTTAGAAATCTAAACCAGCTTCTCGGGCTGCATCAGCTAGTGCTTTGACACGACCATGATATAAGTTACCACCGCGATCGAAGACTACTTTGGTGATGCCTTTTTCTAGCGATCGCACTGCGATCAACTTCCCAACTTGCACCGACGCGTCGCGGTTTGCACATGACGCTAAACTAGATTTCAAATCTGGTTCTACAGTCGATGCGGACACGATGGTTTGATGCTGAGTATCATCAATTAGCTGGGCATAAATATGCTCATTAGAACGAAATACGGCTAAACGCGGACGTTCTGGGGAGCCAATCACTTTGCCACGAACACGCCGATGACGACGATTTTTTGATTCTCTACGAGTAAGTTTCATTTCTACTTCTTACCACCCTTACCAGTCTTACCAGCCTTCCGTCTGACCACTTCACCGGCATAGCGAATGCCTTTACCTTTGTAGGGTTCTGGCGGACGAACGGCACGAATTTTAGCGGCTGTGTTACCGACGATTTCTTTGTCATAGCCACTGACAATAACGTTAGTAGGGCCTTCTACTGCAAACTGAATTCCTTCTGGTGGTTCAATTTGCACCTGATGGCTGTAACCCATATTTAAAACTAGGTTACGCCCTTGAATTTGTGCCCTGTAACCAACACCTTGAATTTCCAACCGGCGCTGAAAACCTTGGGAAACTCCCTCGACCATGTTGGCAACTAAAGTCCGGCTCAAGCCGTGCAATTGCTTCGATGTCCGAGTTTCATCCCGACGATTTACCTGTAATATGTCTCCCTCTTGAGAGAGTGAGACATTATCTCTGAGAGTGCGAGAAAGTTCTCCTTTCGGGCCTTTCACCACAATATTCGTACCATCGATCGCCACTTGAACCTTGGCGGGAATAGTAATTGGACGTTTACCAATACGAGACATGACTTTTTGTCCTTTGTTATTTGTCCTTTGTCCTTTGTCTTTTGTCCTTTGTTATTTGTCCTTCGTCCTTTGTATTTCACTAATAACAAATGACTAATGACCAATGACTATGACAAATGACTAATGACCAATGACTACCAAACGTAACAAAGCACTTCGCCACCCAAGTTCTGACGACGCGCTTCGCGGTCAGTCATAATGCCACTGGATGTAGAAATAATGGCAATGCCAATGCCGCCTAGTACCCTTGGTAATTCTTTTCGATTTGAATAAACACGTAAACCTGGCTTACTCACTCGCTTTAAGGCGGTGATTAGTGGCTGACGGTTTTTACCTTTGTATTTCAGGGAAATCACCAGATTGTGTTTTACCCCTTCTTCTGCTTCTTCGATTTCAGCAATAAAGCCTTCCTCCCGTAGCACTTTGGCAATGCTTCGGGTCATTTTTGTCGCTGGCACTTGTGTAGTTTGATGCCGCGCCAGGTTGGCATTGCGGATGCGCGTCAGCATATCTGCAATTGTGTCGTTAGCCGCCATCGTTCCCTCTATAGATGAACTTATTGATCGCGAAAGGGCATTCCTAATTCTTTAAGTAAGGCGCGACCCTCTTCGTCGTTTTTTGCTGTGGTGATGATGGAAATATCCATCCCACGGACTTGATCGATGCTGTCGTATTCGACTTCTGGAAAAATTAGCTGTTCTCTCACGCCCAGAGTGTAGTTACCACGTCCGTCAAAGCTTTTAGGGCTAACGCCGCGAAAATCCCGAATTCTGGGTAGTGACAGGCTAACTAGTCGGTCGAAAAAGGCATACATCCGTTCGGCTCTGAGTGTCACCATGATCCCCACAGGCATCCCTTGACGAATCTTAAAGCCAGCGATCGCCTTTTTCGCCCGTGTCACCACTGGTTTTTGACCTGTTACTAAGGCAATTTCGTTAATCGATGCCTCTAGTGACTTCGCATTTTGAGCTGCTTCACCCAAACCTCGGTTAATCGTAACCTTGACCAACTTCGGTACTTGATGAACGTTGGTATATTGAAACTGATTAATCAGTTTGGGAACGATTGTCTCTTGATATAAGGTTTTGAGTCTTGTTGTCGCCATAGTTTTTTGTCCTGATATCCCTGGGCTTGGTCAGGGAACTTTTATTGTCCTTTGTTATTTGTCCTTTGTCTTTTGTTATTTGTTTTTTTACTAATAACTAATGACCAATGACTAATGACCAATGACTATTTATCCAGAATCTCGCCAGTTTTTTTAAGTTTTCTGACCTTTTTACCTTCTGAGGTGAAGGTATAACCAATACGACTGGCAACGTTTTGCTTGGTGGAATAAAGCATGACGTTAGAGCTATGAATCGGGAATTCTTGGGTAATAATTCGCCCTGATTCCCCTTCTTGCTGGGGTTTGACGTGCTTGGTTTTAATGTTTACACCTTTGACGATGACTTTACTCAGTTGGGGAAGTGCCTGAGTAATTTCGCCAATTTTCCCTTTGTCTTTGCCAGCAATCACTTGTACGGTGTCGCCAGTTTTGACATGCATTTTGTGGAATACTTTGGGCGTATCCTTTTTGGTTGCCATTAAAGCACCTCCGGAGCCAGAGAAACAATTTTGGTAAAGTTTTTATCGCGTAGTTCCCGGGCAACTGGGCCAAAAACCCGTGTGCCTCTGGGATTACCGTCTTTATTGATGATTACAGCAGCATTATCATCAAAGCGAATACTCATACCACTGTCACGAGACATAGCTTTCCGAGTTCGGACAATTACTGCTTCCACAACATCAGACTTTTTTACAGCCATGTTGGGTGTAGCATCTTTGACAACGGCGATAATTTTATCACCGATAAAACCATAACGACGGTTGCCTCCGCCTAAGATGCGGATGCACATTAGTTTACGAGCGCCGCTATTATCTGCGACATTCAGGTAAGTCTGGGGTTGAATCACAATTATTCTCCCTTGTAATGTTGTTAGTTTCTAACAACGATGAGGTTTAAGTTGGTTTGACGTTGAGGACTTCTGTGACTTTCCAGCGCTTGGTTTTGCTCAGAGGTCTAGTTTCCTGAATGCGAACGCGATCGCCTACTTTACACTGATTTTCTTCGTCGTGAACTTTATATCGTTGGGTGTTAACCACAATCTTGCCGTACTTGGGGTGAGGAGCGCGGTTTTCTATGGCGACTACCACAGTTTTTTGCATTTTATCGCTCACTACCAAGCCAACTCGTTCTTTAACTGCCATAATCTCCTACTTTTTTTCTTTAGCCGATTGACTTGCTGCCCGTTTGCGCTCTGTTTCTAGCGTCAGCAATTGGGCTAGGCGGTGGCGCAATTGTCGGAACTGGTGAGGTTTTTCTAGTTGTCTGGTGGCTTTTTGCAAGCGCAACTGAAATAGTTGTCTTTTGATGGCGACAATTTCATCAGAGAGCTTTTCGTCGCTTAATTCTCTAGCTTCTGAAATCTTGGGAAGAGGCATAAGCTACTCCTGCTCCTGTGGTTGAGAGCGCACAATAAACTTAGTTTTGATGGGCAGTTTAAATGAAGCCAAACGCATAGCTTCACGGGCGATTTCTTCCGAAACCCCACCGATTTCAAACAAAATTCGTCCTGGCTTGACTACAGCTACCCAAAACTCTGGATTACCTTTACCTGAACCCATCCGGGTTTCAGCCGCACGCATGGTTACAGGTTTATCAGGGAAAATCCGAATCCAGATTTGTCCACCCCGGCGAATATAACGGGTCATTGCCCGACGAGAAGCCTCGATTTGACGCGAGGTAATCCAAGCAGGTTCTTGCGCTTGGAGTGCAAAATCACCGAAGTTGAGGGTGCTACCACGCGTGGCTAGTCCCTCCATCCGTCCGCGCTGTTGTTTGCGGAATTTAGTTCTTCTAGGGCTTAACATGATTTGTTACTTGTCATTTGTCATTTGTCATTTGTCCTTTGTCATTTGTCATCTGCCATTTACTAATGACTAATGACTAATGACTAATGACTAATGACGATTTATCCTTCATTTGAGCGGTCTTCAAATTGCTGGCGACGACGTTGTTGTTGACGGCGACGGGGTTCACGATCGCGATCGCGGGGATCACGTTCGCGATCGCGGCTTGCGGGTGGTAGTGGATCTGGTTCCTGTCCAGGAATAATTTCTCCCTTAAACACCCATACTTTGATACCCAAAATGCCGTAAACAGTTTTTGCCGTGCAATAAGAGTAGTCAATGTCAGCCCGTAAGGTATGTAAAGGTACTCTACCTTCACGAGTCCACTCTGTCCGGGCAATTTCTGCACCGTTGAGCCGCCCACTGACTTGAATTTTAATTCCTTGGACACCAGCGCGTTGGGCACGCTGAATCGATTGCCGCACTACCCGCCGAAAGGAAACCCGGCGTTCTAATTGTTGAGCAATGTATTCAGCAATTAGGTAGGCATCAGCATCAACTCGTTGAACTTCAACTACATTAATGCGAATTTGGCGATTACCGCCCAACACTCCTTGGAGTCCGGTACGTAAGGATTCGATCCCTTGCCCACCACGACCAACTACTACCCCAGGTCTAGCTGTGCGTACTTCTAAGTCGATTTGGTCGGCTTTGCGCTCAATCCGCACTTCGGAAATTCCGGCGTTGTTTTGAGCCTGTCTACCCAGCTTTTGTTCTATGTATTGACGGAGTTTATAGTCTTCTTGGAGAAGTTCTGGATAACGATCGGGAACAGCAAACCAACGGGATTGATGTTCATGTGTGATACCCAGGCGAAAACCAACTGGATGAATCTTCTGTCCCACGAATGCTTCCTCTAAAATTTCTTACTTTACGCAATTTATTCGTGTAAAAAAAGCTTATTTTTCTGGGGCGGCGGCAACGGCCACAGTAATATGACACGTCGGTTTGCGAATTTGATAAGCGCGCCCTTGCGCTCTTGGTTGGAACCGCTTCAACGGCGGACCCTGATCGGCATAAGCTTGAGTAATCACTAGTTGAGTCCGATCTAACCCAGCGTTGTGTTCGGCATTGGCAGCAGCGCTTCTGAGAACCTTCAAGATGGGATCAGTGGCACGATAGGGCATGAATTCCAGGATGATCAACGCTTCTCGGTACGATCGCCCCCGGATTTGATCGAGTACCCGACGCACTTTGTAAGCTGAGATGCGGATAAAACGAGCGATCGCTTTTACTTCAGTAGTATTAGTAGCCATAATTTTCTCCAATTTTATCTTTCGTCCTTCGTCCTTTGTCCTTTGTCCTTTGTCTTTTGTAGAGACGCGATTAATCGCGTCTCTACTGACAAATAACTAATGACAAATGACCAATGACTAATAACTACCTACCTGCTTTTTTGTCGCTTTTTCCATGACCCCTGTAGGTGCGTGTCGGGGCGAATTCACCCAACTTGTGTCCTACCATTTGTTCATTTACAAAAACGGGAACGTGTTGGCGTCCGTTGTGAACAGCTATGGTATGACCTACCATTAGAGGCAAAATTGTCGAAGCTCGTGACCAAGTTTTAATAACTTCTTTTCTGTTGTTGTCGTTGAGCTTTTCAATTTTCTTTAGGAGATGATCCGCAACAAAAGGACCTTTTTTTAGAGAACGACCCATAGTTTTTAAGTGCTGAGTTCTGAGTGCTGAGTTTTGAGTTTTAAGTTTCGAGTCTCAAGTTTTGAGTCTCAAGTTTTGAGTCTTGAGTTTTAAGTGTTGAGTTTGAGAATTCCACTCAGCACTCCTGACTCGGTACTCATTACTAATTAAGACTCACGACCACCGCGACCGCGTTTGGAAGATTTACGGCGACGACGCACAATCAACTTGCTGCTAAGTTTCTTCTTATTGCGTGTCTTCGCGCCCAATGTGGGTTTACCCCAAGGTGTAACAGGCCCCGATCTACCGATAGGCGCTCTACCTTCACCACCACCATGTGGGTGATCCACTGGGTTCATGACGCTACCCCTAACCTTAGGACGGCGACCTTTCCAGCGATTTCGTCCGGCTTTACCTGCACTCAGGTTTCTCGCATCGGTGTTGCCTACTTGCCCAATGGTGGCGTAGCACTCGCGCCGAATCAAGCGGACTTCTCCTGAAGGCAACTTGAGAGTTACATAATTGCCTTCTTTTGCCACGACTTGAGCGCTAGCACCAGCCGCACGGACAATTTGACCGCCTTTACCAGGAGTGAATTCTACGTTGTGAACACTAGTACCTAAGGGAATCTTCCAGAGCGGTAAGGCATTACCATCTTCAAAGGGAGAATCAGGCCCAGAAACAATTATTGTTCCAACTTTCAACCCGTTGGGGTGAAGGATGTACCGTTTTTCGCCATCTTGGTAATACAAAAGGGCAATTCTGGCGTTCCGGTTAGGATCGTATTCAATTGCTGCGACTTTGGCAGGAATATTATGTTTATCCCTTTTAAAATCGATGATCCGATAAAGCTGTTTGTGTCCGCCACCCCGCCGACGACTAGTAATCCGCCCATGATTATTCCGACCTTTGGCGCGATGCTTCGAGGTTGTTAGGGATTTCTCTGGCTCGGTTTTGGTAATTTCCGCAAAATCGGAGATTGTAACTTGGCGTGTACTGGGGGTATAAGGGCGATAAGAACGAGTACCCATATTTTTAAGTGCTGAGTGCTGAGTGCTGAGTGCTGAGTTTTGAGTTTTGAGTTCAGTAACTCTTAACTCCTAACTCACAACTTTTTTAGACTTCTGGGAATAGAACTTGTCTAATCTTGTCTTCATCCCCTGGTGCGACAGTGACGATCGCTCGCTTATATTGGGGTTTATAACCAATAAATTTACCAACGCGCCGTTTTTTACGCGGTGGCAGGATGGTATTGACTTTTACAACCTTCACCTGAAATAAGTCTTCGATCGCAGCCTTGATTTCTGGCTTTGATGCCTTTGGAATTACTTCAAAGGTGTATTTGTTTTGCTCCATTAAGATGGTCGCTTTCTCGGTGACGATTGGGCGACGCACTAAGTCGGCAAGGTCACGGGGGTCAAAGCTAGGCACTGTAGACCTCCTGGATTTTTTCTAGGGCTGATGCCGTAACTACAATTTTGTCAGCGTGCAGTAAATCAAAAACATTTAGCTGGTCGGCTGCAATTAGTTTTAAATTTTCAATGTTGCGGGCTGATAAATAAACGTTATCTGTATCCGCAATTTCAGACAAAATTAACAGTGCCTTGCTTTCTGGTACTACTCCCCAACGCGCAAGTGCTGCCACTAATTCTTTAGTCTTGGGGCGAGATAGCTCGGTACTAAATTCTTCTACTACGATTAAGTCGTCAGTGCGACCTACAAATGCTGTCCGCAGTGCTAAACGTCGCTCTTTGCGGTTCAACTTTAGGTCGAAGTCTCTGGGCTTTGGCCCAAAGATTACACCACCACCACGCCACAATGGTGAACGAATAGACCCTGCACGAGCGCGACCAGTGCCTTTTTGTCGCCAAGGTTTACGACCGCCACCTCTGACTTCAGCACGAGTTTTTGTACTGGCGTTTCCTTGACGGGCATTAGTCAATTGCCGTACTAAGGCGCGGTGTACAATATGAGACGCTGTTTCTTCTTTGGCAGTGCGCAACTCGAAGGTCGTCTCGCCGACCTGTTCTCCTTGCCAATTTTTAACTACGCTTTCAACCATCTTTGTTATTTGTCCTTTGTCCTTTGTCATTTGTCATTGGTCTTTTGCCATTTGTCCTCTGTCATTTGTCCTCTGTCATTTGTTTCTTGTCTTTTAACGAATTGACAAATAACTAATGACCAATGACTAATGACTAATGACTCTTGACTAATGACTTTTGACTATCCCACTATTTTTGCAGGTACAACACTTACTAGAGCGCCTGGTTTTCCAGGAATTGCTCCCTTAATAAGCAATAAGTTGCGTTCTGCATCAACTCGCACTATGGTCAGCTTACGGATTGTGATCCGTTTGCCACCTAAACGCCCTGCCATCCGCTTACCTGGATAGACACGACCTGGTGTTGTACCAGCACCAATAGAACCGGGCGCTCTGTGGTTTTTGGAACCGTGTGACATCGGACCGCGACCAAAGTTGTTGCGCTTCTGGTTCCCCGCAAAGCCGCGACCGATGCTTGTGCCGACTACATCGACAATTTGACCTGCACTAAAAATATCAGCTTTAATCTCTTGACCTAAAGCATAATCACCAGAACTTTCGGTGTGATATTCATTTAGGTGACGCAATGCTGGGGCAGATGATTTAGCCAAATGGCCCAGTAGTGGTCTGTTAAGTGCCTTTGGTTTAACTTCGCCATAACCAACTTGAATGGCAAAGTAACCGTCGGTTTGTTTTGTTTTAACTTGTGTAACGGTGCATGGCCCTGCTTGAATGACAGTTACAGGAATAGCTACTCCTGCTTCGTCAAATATTTGAGTCATGCCCAGCTTGGTGCCGAGAATACCTACAGACACAGTAACTGGTTCTCCTTTCTACTTGCTGACCTTGGAATTGGACTCTAGAGGACACGCTTTGTACGCATCAGTTTAGGCTGAGTTAGCCTGGGAAATTTGGAATGGCTTCAATAAACCGCTCCAAATGCTTTCGGACACAACAAACCGTGTCCGTACTGCTTGGTGAATCTGTTTAGCTTCACTCATTAGATCACCAGAACAGCCACAAGTCTCTTCCCGTTGGGAAGGAGTAACTTCTGGAATCAATGCAAGGCGCTACAGCTTTAAGCTGTGTGCAGCAATGCTTTTGTCCAAGCAATTGCTCTGGCACTTTCTGGAGGCAGCGCTGTCGGCGGGTTTTCCGATTTTTACACGCCCATAAGACGGCTTCCCGGAGATTGGCTACTGCCTTGTTGCAGTTGGACTTAAGCGGTTTTTACCGCCCAGTATCCGTTAACTGAGACTGACGTAATGCCATGAAACCAACATTGCTGCTCAGTTTTTACTTCCTTAAACACCTTAAACTATTGTTTAAGCTTTTGCCCGCTTTTTTTCGGAGGCACAGGAGTAAACGTACCTTGGAGCTTAGAATTAACTTTGGTTATTCTTTCATCAGCTCCGATGTTGACCTGAAAGCTTTCTTAGTTTAGCAGTGTACGATCGCTCTGAGTTAGATTATCCAATTTGGATTAAGTCATCAGCTTTTGATGCTAACACTACCTCAGAATGACAGTAAAAAGTCAACCTAATTTGCGTTTTTGGTCACAATCTAATAATATAAATTATTTATTTATGTTTGTCTAGTAATTTAAAGAGTTATTTTTGGAGAGTGGGGACTGGGGGGGATGAGGGAAGGGAGATGAGGGAGACAAGGGAGACAAGGGAGACAAGGGAGACAAGGGAGACAAGGGAGACAAGGGGACAAGGAGATAAACAAAACTCA
>NZ_JABXKI010000128.1 GCF_017115095.1 Nostoc sp. NMS4
CAGGCTCAGATCATTGAAGCAGGAATCGCGTGACTTCTAGTCATGCGAGGTTCAATAGATCAACTTCAATATTCTACAAGCGCATCCTTCCTTGACCATTATCTCACGAAGAATATGGATTACATCTCAGAGGCCGTTTTAACCTACGCCACTCCACTCTATTTGGTAGACGAAATAATTTTGCGGACAACTGTTCGCCGCTTTATCAATGCATTTCAGACCTACTGTCAAAATGTCCAGATTGCCTACTCCTACAAAACCAATCCTTTGCTAGCAGTTTGTCAAATTATTCACCAAGAAGGAGCCTGGGCTGAAGTAGTTACAGGTGATGAACTGCACACTGCCCATAAACTGGGGATGCCTTATTCGCAAATTGTCTTTAATGGTCCTGGTAAAACAAAAGATGAACTGACATTAGCGATCGCAAATAACGTCATTCTCAATGTTGATAACTGGCATGAACTCTTACAAGTGGCGGATATTGCACAGTCTTGCGGAATTCAAGCAAAAATTGGATTACGTATTTCAACTGGGCATATTCGTGAATTTGGCTATAAGTTTGGCTTTGATGTGGATAATGGAGCAGCAGACGCAGCGATCGCCCATGTCTTAGCGAGTCAGTATCTTGAGTTGGAGGGATTTCATTTTCATCTCGACACAAGTATTTGCGATCCAAATAGCTACATCACAGCACTTAAAGAACTGCACACCTTGATTCAACGTCATTTCGATCCCCAACAACGAATCTTGCGGTATATTGACATTGGTGGCGGCTTTGCAGTCAAAAATAATCGCCCCCTCGAAGTCACAGCAGAGGATTGGTATGTCCCTGAAATCGAAGAATTTGCCAGAGCCATCTGCACAGCAGTAGAGCAACTCTTTCCCCCAGAAACACTCTTAATCTTAGAGCCAGGTCGCGCCCTGGTAACTGACAGTATGCTCTTTGCGACTAAGGCGATCAACATCAAGCAGCAACAGCAACGAACCGTAATTATTCTAGATGGTGGTCTGAACCTAGTTCCTTCAACTTATTATGTGGCTTATCCAGTAAGTATCACTTCAGCAGCAAGCTCTGACGGCTCAAGAGAAGAATTTACCCAGCCGATCGAGTTTTTTGGTTCACTGTGTATGTCCTACGATTTGATGAGTCATTGCTCAATCAGAAAACTTCCAGAAGTTGACGATATCGTTGTCTTTCACAACATTGGTGCTTACAATTACTCCGAGGCATTTAACTTCACGCGCGGTAAACCACCTGTTATCTTGATCCATCCAGATCGTAGTTTCAGCACGATCAGAGAGCGGGAGCCTTACGATTTACTTCACTCTTTGGAGTATTTGCTGCCCCTGAAAGAATAGATAAACAAAAGCACAGGACTGAATGGCACTAAGAAAAGATATAGCCCTTGCCCTGACTGGTTCCCAGCCTGGAGGCTGGGAACCGATTCTGGGAGGCTCCGCCTCCTCTTTCTTGACGAGAGGCAGAGCCTATGAGAATACATTCCCAGCCTAGAGGCTGGGAACGAGGTGACACAAGCCTTTGGGCTTTACAAGCGTGCCATTCAGCACAGGGCTTAAAGCCTAAAATTAGTGAGACTATCTATGTGTTTTCATAAACGACAGCGTTAGGTTGATAAGATCGCCAAGGCGCATGCTGAACTCCGCAAACCACCTGCGTTGCCCAAGGGAAATGATTGTAAAAAATTTGCTTATAGTAATACTCAGTGCGATGCAGTAAGGGAAACTGTTGCTGCTCTTGCTTAAATACCTGCTCCTGTACGCGATCGCAAATTGCCTGTTCAAAAGTATCCAAATAAACTTTACCTACTCCTTCCGGCATTGGAACTTTGCCGCGCTCTAGTATTTCCCTCGGCAGTCTTCCTGTGAGGGCTTTGCGAAGCAAGAGCTTTTCCTTAACTTCATAATTGGTGTAAGCAGAGCGAGACATACGATATTCCGTGGGTAACGCCAGCAGAAATCTTAGCAGCGCTGTGTCCAAATAAGGCGATCGCGTTTCTAGTCCAAATGCAGCAAACGTCCGTTCACCTAACAATTCTGTTTTATGTAAATCTTGTACTTGATGCTGGATCTCTTCATCGTATGCTGCCTCCGATGGAGCCTCTGCAAAAAATCGGTAGCCACCTAAAGCCTCGTCAGGTCCGATGCCATCTAGTAGAACTCGCACATCGGTTTTCTCTCGAATATATTTTGCCAAGAAGTAAAGCAGAATATGATTCGGCACTAAAACCGGATTAAAGGTTTCAATCACGCGAATAATCGCGTCAGCTTCTTTTAAAGCATCCTCGATGCTAACCTGGACTTCATGATGTTCAGTGCCGAGGTAATCTGCCACCCGTCTGGCATAGTGCAAATCGGTTGAGTCTGCAACGCCAATGCTGAAGGTTTTAAGTTGTCCTGGGTAGAGTTGAGCTGCAATTGCAGCTACACCGCTCGAATCAATTCCGCCAGATAGGAGAACACCAACAGGTACGTCACTCATTAGGCGTTTTGCGACTGCATCGACTAATTTTTCTTGCAGTGCTTCCACAGAGGCCGTGAATGAAATGGGTTGCGAACCTAGCGTTGGATATTCAAAAAATTGAGTGCAGTTAACCGAGCCAAGACCGCGAATCACAGCATAAGTTCCAGGTGGGAACTGCTGAACTTCGTTGTGGATGGCAGCTTTTAGCTCAGAGGCAATGACTAAACTATCCTCCGAAATTCCGATATAAAGCGGTTTTTCTCCAAGGGAGTCACGAGCAATGTAGAAGCACTTTTCTTGGGCAGAATATAGCACCAGTGCAAAAACGCCGTCTAAGTAATCTACCATTTGCACCCCATATTGCTCATAGAGGGGGAACAGAACTTCACAATCCGAGCGAGAACGAAACGGATAAGAGGCAAGCTGTTTTTCTTGCAGTTGAGCAAAGTTGTAGATTTCGCCATTGCACATTGCGAATGAACCGTCCTCGTAGGTGAACGGCTGATTGGCAGCGTCAGAGCGATCGTTGATTGCTAAACGATGAAAGCCATAGTGAACCTCATATCTCTCGTGTCCGAGTTGCAATTCCTTGACACAAAATATGCTGCTATCGGGGCCACGATGTCGCATTGCAGAAAATTCCTCGAAAGATTGTTGCTGTCGAGAATAGTCACCTTGCTGCCGCTCAATTCGCAAGTAAATGCCACACATGATTCAAGCACTGCTATATAAACATTAGACAAGTCTAGACATTTATTTCTTACTTCAACGGGAGCATGGAAGTGTCAACCGATCTTTCTAAACCGAAAATAGCTGAGACAGAGATATCCAGCTTTTCCAGCATCACACCAACTCTGGAAAACTTGCTGCTCAAACTGGCGGCGTTCTTGGCTTAATGTTTTCATTTGGTGAGAAGCATCTGCCCAAGCGTCCACGTCATCTGCATACCCGATCGCTAGGTTTTCAGAAAAATCGTTGTACCGTATAAGTTGAAACCCTACTGCATAGCCTAAACTCAAATAAGACTGAGTTGATACAATTTCTCCCAGACCCCATTTCCGCTGTAAAATGGCAGCACGCACCACTTCTGACTCGTCGCGTCGTGTCAGATCGCTCATCACAAATAATCCTTGAGGCTTGAGAACCCGATGCACCTCTCGAAAGACTCGCTCTTTACTGACTGCATCTAGTAAGCAGTCTTGTGCAATCACAACATCGTAAGTTGCATCAGCGAAGGGCAACTGAGCAAAATCTGCTTCAAAAATCTCGATCAGGTGGTTCAGTTTCTGTTCGTCATTTTTGCGTTGATTAACTTTGTTTTGCAGTGTACTGATGTTGACACAATCAACAGAGCAGCCAAATAGATCGGCCAAGTAGCGGGCTGTTCCTCCATATCCTGAACCAATGTCAAGCACTCGTTTGCTCATTGAACTTCCTGGCACTTTAAATTCAATGCCAGATAAGAGTTCCTGCGTGGCTCTCAGTCCACCCGTTTGAATATTGTTTGGATCTTCGTAGATGCCAATGTGATTAAATTCATCCCCACAAGCATTTAGAAAGAATTCATTCACTTCTGGATTGTCATACCAGGACTTAGCGTCGTTCATAGTTATTGAGTTGCACAATTAAAGAAAATTTTGAAGCGTCAATGTCCTTTCAAAACTTTACTAGACGGAACAAGAGTAGATTCTGGGAATTCTATTAGTAAACCCAATCGTGGCGATCGCTTCATTCTTGCAAGTTGATTCAGCAATTTGCCGTAATGTAATAGCCTCTTGTCCCTGACATCCTAATAACATAACCTCATCCCCAACTGCGATCGCATCGTCCTCAATCTCTACCGCCAGCTTATCCATACAGATATCACCTACAATCGGATAGCGTTTGCCTCGAATCAGTACTTCACCACTACTAGAGACTTCACGGTTGTATCCATCGCCATAGCCAATTGGCACAATAGCCACTCGCATGGCCGGATGAGTATGAGGTTTGTATCCTAGTGAAGCATCACGCAAGTGCTGCCGAACCTTGGTAACATGTGATTTAAGTGTCATTGAATCACGTAGATCCCAACTGCCCCCTTGACTTGCACCATTAAATAGAATGCAGCCACATCGCACCATGCTATAGTGCAGTTCGGGACACAACGCTACACCAGGAGATGCCAAGAGGTGTTTGAGGGGTATCGAAGACAGACAGTCTGCTAGGGTTTTGAAGCAATCTATCTGCTTTGAGAGCTGCTTATCGTCCGGTTCAGCATATTCACTCAACGCCAACTGCGAATACAGCCCTACTACCTTGCATTGAGGGATTTGTTGAAGCAATTCAACACAATGCAGGACTTGTTCTGGCTCAATGCCTGTCATTCCCATCCCTGTATCCACTTCAACATGCACTTTCAAGCCTGTATCTATGAAGCGACAGGCTGTCTCAATTGCAGCAACAGCTTCTACCGTAGATACAGCTACTTCAACATCATGTTGGGCGGCTTCAATATATTGGTCAATGTAGCAGTTGAATGAGAGAATTGGATTTTGAATGCCAGCTTGGCGAAGTGCGATCGCTTCCTCAACTAGCGCTACTCCAAAATAATCAACTTGATTCGCCAAGTATAAACTAACCGGTAACAAACCATAGCCATAGGCATTTGCTTTAACCACCGCCATTAATTTGACGTTAGCACCAACACGACGGCGAATCTGCTGCACATTATGAGAAATAATGCCCAAATTAACCTCAATCCAGGTGGGTCTCATCACTCTAGCAACTTTAAACGAATTGCAAACTTACACTACCGAACCACATTCTACATTTCCAGTCTGCGGAGAAACCCTGAGCTTAAAGTGGTTTAGTTCACCTCTAGCCCCTGGATAAACCTCATCAAAAGCAACTTTTCCACAAATAATGTGTGTTTCTTCAGAGTTGAGTACATAAACCCCAGACTCTTCAAAGCTTTCGATCCGAGGACAAGCGGTATTCACAAAGATATCAATGAACGGTCTATATCGCTGTAGCTTTGCTGGAGTGACATCCGATATATATAGCAAGGAAACCTCATAGCCCTGCTCAAGCAGTAAACTCCTCAGCTTTCTGGCGAGATTAACCCGCTGCTGTCCATGTCGCTTTTCAATCACAATGCCAAATCGTCTACTCCGCATTGCCGTTTCCATTAAGTTTCGCCGCTTTTCTATCAGAGGTTCACGCCAAGGTGAAATATCTATCAATCGGGCATTGTATGGATCGAACCAGAAAACAGGTTTCACTGTCTCATAGAGTAACCCTGAAGAATGGAATGCATCAGAAACAACCAGGAAACAGTCTACATCTTGCTCTTGACGGGTTAGCTTACTGTAATGACATCCTAGTACTTGTCCTGATGTCACCAAATAATCCGATTGAGGCAGAGATACATTTACTTTAGACCCCAGAAATTGCACAATTGGCTGTGCATAGTCTTGGAACTCTGTAGACCAAGCAATGCTCATCTTCTTAAATCTGCCATTGACGAGTGGATCTAACAGATTTCCCATGCTGGCTTCAGTCAGTCGATGCACAAAGTTCATGGGAAAGAACAAAATCCGCTCTCGATCCTTGCGGAAGTATTCTGTATGACCAAAGCTAACAATTGTATCGACACTCAAATCTTCAAAAGCCTCGATTGGGATATCGCATCCTCCCCAATGCTCATCTCCCAGAATGAAAGTCTCAATCTCGGAAGACTTGAAGAAATTTTCGATGTCAACATATCGATCCAGGACTCCTTCTGGCAGCAAAAACAGAACGCGTTTAGCATTAGCGTCGTCAAGCTGTTGTTTCAATCGCGGCAAATCCAGGGTAAACATATATTATTTCAGGCTGTGTTTGCTTAAACTTGAAAACAGCAGAATATCAGGTCTGTGCGAGTCTAGTCAGATTGTCCACAACTTTACTTTCAATTAAGACTGTGGTAATCCAAAAGACAAACCTCCAGCAGTTGAGAAATTTAGGAACAGCTTCCGCCATTCCTAAATTTCTCAACTGCTCTTTTTATGAACTGAGACATTCTGAGTCTAATAGGAATATAGTTGCTGCTGTTCACAGCCAAGGTGTTAGATTGCCTTCAAAACCACAGGTTTGGAAGCAAAAAAACCTGATACTCCATCCGCATCACTTGCTACCAAGTCCGTCTCTCAAGTATTGCTTCACCAGTCTGCTATAGGGAACAAGCATACTTCCAGTTCGACAGTGTATTTGATACTACTGCTTCACAAACGTTTGAACGCCATACAGCCCATGCAATCCATGCAGCCCATGCAGTCCTTTCATTTGCTGCTGTGCAGAAACGCTATTCACATCCTTTAGAGTCTGTAGTCCGTGTAGTCCGTGCAATCCATGCAGCCCATGCAGTCCGTGTAAATTTTGTTTTACAGATACTTGATAGATATCTTTTAGCCCGTGTACTTTGCGTAACTCTTTATACTGTGTCGTCTTTTCTACAAGCATTTTGATACATCCTAAACGATAAATCTGAAAAACTGCATTGACACTTATTTGATAACTCGATCGTTACTTTAATATGGCAAAGGTTAATTGTATGGATGTATTTTGTTTAAGAATCAGTAAACCTTTTTAATAGTCGCTTGTAGGACAGGGAACAGACTTTTCTCCTGACCAATCTGTAAGAGTATTTTCATCTTTATAATGCCGGGGAGTTTTCAGCAGCAAATACCAAGCTTCCCCAGCATCCAATAAATTAAAGCTTTCAGAATAGTGAGTTTCTAATAAATCTCTAACCATGCCATAGTAATCCGAGTTCATTCCTGGAAAAATATGATGTTCAGTATGGTAAGAAAAATTTAAATGTAACAGATCAAATATTTGATAAACCCGCAGAGACATACTATTAATTAGTGGGTCATTAACGCTAGTCATCCGACAAAGTAAATGATTTGTATAAATATAAAAAATTACTCCAGCGTAACCAATTGCAATCGGTAAAAAGTAACCAAGTATAAGTTTTATAGGTTCAAATTGGAGATAGATTAGGACACTCAGATGAATTGTGAACATCATCAATAATTCTGCTGCGATCGCTCGACGATCTTTAGGACTGACTGTAAATGCAGCAGGAACATAATCGACGGATTTATGATTGAAAAACAGCACAGATGTCAGATTGCGAAAAGTATGTACTCCCCAAGCAGAAGTCATTCCCACTATGAACCATATAGGGTTTACTTCAGTTGAAGGTACAAATAAGTCTTGAATCCATTTTCCCCAGGTTGAAGATTGTTCATATAAGTAATTACGATCTGGGTCGCCTAAATCATTAGTGTGATTATGATGTACTCGATTATGAACTGCTTTCCATAACGTTGGTGGCATCCATAACATTGTTAGCCCTAGAAAACCAATGATATAGATTAATCGAGGATTTTTAATTACGCTACCATGCATCAAATCGTGGGTGCTAAATAGTAAGACAACCACGCTATTGCCCATAATTATGCTTAAAGGTACATAAAGCCATAAAAGATATGTCGACCAAGAATCTAACCGCGCCGCTATCATCCAACCTAATATCAAAATTGCCAGATTAATAAACAAGATAATTAACTTACTGGGATCGGGGATAAATGCTTCATCTGGCATCAGAGAACGTAATTCTTTCGCATATACTTTCTGATGAATCAATTTTGGCTCGGTACTAACATTCATAAATAATTGTCACGTAGAGAATTTAGCTGAGTGAAGTTTTGCGGTAAATCGTAGCGTTTTTAAAATTAAAACGATTCAATTCACAATAAGTAAAAGTCTAAACATACCACACAATATTTTTACAATAGACCTATTGGATAATTTTGGCATCGCCCAGAAGTAAGCCTCAGAATAAATTCTGAGGCAATTATTGTTTTAACCGCATTTCCAGCGAGAGGCAAGAGGTATAATCTATGAAAAGCTTTCTGAATTTGCAATCCCCCCACATCTTGGTAGATGCAGGGGGGATAAAATAACCCACTATTTAGATTATCGATCGATTTTTGGGCGCTATTCACCGATTAATCCCATATACGGCAGGTGCGATGTCTACGACGGGCTACGCCTACGCACTACTTATACTTTGTGCAAGTAGCCCATCTCAAAACTATTCAGATGCTTTGTTATTAGCTCTATTAGCACGCGCCTCTGCTGAAGCCATCACTTCATCGAAGTTTTCTAGCACTTCACCAGGAAAGTTTTCCAAAACTCTAGTAGAAATAGCAACCCGCCCTTTGCCTTCATCCAAGTCAATAATTACAGCTTTAATTTGCTGACCAACTTGAAATACTTTTTCTAAAGAATCAATGAATTTTTGGCTTACCTGCTTGATATGAAGTAAGGCGCTCATCCCACTTAAATCGACAAATACACCAAAAGGTTTGATACCAGTAACTTTACCTTCCACCAGTTGACCTAGTTCTAATAAGCTGAAGTTGCTAGAACGGGTTGCTAAACGTTGTGAAAGAATGAGTTTGTTAGTGTTACGATTAATTTCCAAAAAACCCACAGTCAGATTTTGACCTTTGAGAGCTTCTAAATTATCACGCTCTGCTAGGTGCGATCGCGGAATAAACCCCCGCAAAGAAAGAATATCGACGGTGACACCACCTTTATTCACACCCATAACCCGTACTTGCACAGTTTGAGCATTTTCCTGCATTTCGGTCAGTCGTTCCCAGATGTGCTGAATTTCCAACTGCTTTCGAGAAAGGGTGACTTGCCCTTCTGCGTCCTGATCTCGGATAATCAAAAACTGCATTTCCTCTTGCAATGGCAGCACCTCCGATAAATCGGTAACTGCTCTCAAAGAAGCCTCATCGCGCGGCAGAAAAGCTGACGACTTGCCACCAATATCAACATAGGCTCCATCATGGTCAAGTTGGAAAACTTTGCCATGTACAATTTGTCCCTTTTGAAATTGGTAGTCGTGTTTTTCTAGTGCTTTGGCAAAATCGTCCATTGTAAAGGGCGAATTGGCTGTTTGAGAAAGTTTCGATTCGGAATTCATGACTTTTGAAGATTAGTTGTTATTTGATATGGTGCAACTGAAGTTTAGATTGTCATTTGTCATTTGTCATTTGTCCTTTGTTATTCACCAATGACCAATGACTAATGACAAACCTGGCTGCGTATGCTTCAGTTTAGTTGACCAAAGAGTTGTTTTACTTGCTCCCAAGCATCAGCCGCAGCTTTAGGATTATAACTGGCACGGTGGTTACAGAAAAATCCGTGATCAGCTCCATCGTAGCGAAACACACGATGAGGAATTTTATATTTTTCTAACTCTGCTGCAATCTCATCTACTTGTTCGGCTGGGATGCTAGCATCGTCTGTACCAAAAAAGGCATAGAGAGTACCTGATATTTCTCTGGTACGGGTGACAGTAGGAACGCCGCCTCCCGGTGTGCGGGTGGTAATTCCAGCACCATAGAAGGAAGCCGTAGCTTTAATATCTGGCAAGGTGGCTGCAAGATAGGCGACATGACCGCCAAAGCAGAAACCAATACAGCCAAAACCATCTTTTTTCACTTGAGGTAAATTTTTGAGGTAGTCAATTGCTAATTGAATATCGCTCAATAACTCTGAGGCTTGAGTTTGCATGGCGTAGCTTCTGCCTGTTTCAATATCTCCGGGTGTGTATCCGGTTTCAAAGCCAGGAGCAATCCGTTCAAAAAGTGCCGGTGCGATCGCTACATACCCAAGCTGGGCAATCCGTTCTGTAACTTCCCGAATATGAACGTTGACACCAAAAATTTCTTGTAATACCACCACTCCTGAGTAAGTTCCAGGTTCTTTTGGTTCTGCCAGATAAGCTGACACTTGAATATTATCTTGCAAAAGATTAACCGTTGCGGTAATTGTTGCTTGCTCTGTCATAATAATTTTTACCAGTGCTGTGTGATTAGTCGTGTGTTTATTTGATATAACTATGCCAGTATGCCTAGCTTTTTTCTAATTAAATTATCAATTACCAATAGTGACCGCATTAGAAATTTGTATCAGAAAAACTTTATATGGAAATAACATATTTTGTATGTAACAACTAAAACTAGTTATCCAAGGATGCTGAGTTAAAAGTGCTGAGTAGTAAAGCAACACTTAAGACTCAAACCTCAGCACTCAAAACGGGCTAAACGCCCCGCTAACGCTAACAGCACTTAGTATTCAGGAGGTTTGGTGATGATTCAATTCCGTATTCAGCCAGACAGCGAAATCCCGGCATCAACCCAGCTGTTTAATCAAATCCGATTTGCGATCGCTTCCCGACAATATCCCCCAGCTTACAAATTACCAAGCACACGGGCGCTAGCAATGCAAACTGGTTTACACCGTAATACCATAAGCAAGGTTTACCGTCAACTAGAAGAAGACGGATTTGTTGAAAGTATGGCTGGTTCGGGTATTTATGTTCGTCCTCAAGGTCATGAGGGCGGTAGTAGGTTGCAATCACCAATTCTCAAACAAAATCCTGATGCCTATCAAGTTGTCCAACAAGCACTTGACGAGCTGCTCACCCAAGGATGTTCACTGAATCAAGCCAGAGAGCTATTTTTAGCAGAAATTGACTGGCGCTTGCGTTGTAGTGCGCGGGTACTGGTTGCAGTTCCATCTTATGATATGGGTGCTGGTGAGTTGATGGTCTATGAATTAGAGCGATCGCTAAAAATCCCAGTTCAGTTGGTAGCAATGGAAGAATTAACAGCTGCCCTAGATAAAACTACCTCTGCCACAGTCGTCACCAGTCGATATTTTATCAGTAATGTGGAAGCGATCGCAGCTCCAAAAGCTGCACGAGTAATTCCTCTCGATATCTACGACTACAGCAAAGAACTTAGCCTGTTGAAAACCCTACCAAAAGAAAACTGTGTAGGCATAGTCAGCCTTAGTTCCGGGATTGCCCGAGCCGCAGAAGTCATCCTCCACGGTTTGCGCGGAGATGAACTACTAGTGATGACATCACAACCAAAAGATGCTTATAAACTTCAGGCAATGGTTAAACGAGCTGAAGTCATCATCAGCGATCAAGCCAGTTTTGCGGCAGTGCAAGCAGCCGTACAAGCAGCCGATGAAGATATTATTCGTCCACCAAAGCTGATTAAGGTTGAAAATTATATCGGCGCTAACTCAATTAACTTGCTAAAACGAGAACTGGGTTTGAGTTAATCCAAAGGGTACTGAAGAGAGCTAAAAATGGCATAGGCGGACACACCTAACAAATAACTCAGGATTATGATTGTGGAAATCCAACCCTACATTGGTTTGCTGAAAGCAATCAAGTAGATGTATATCTAAAACTGTTGAGAGGCGATATGAGTATCCCACTTCTGGACTATCCCATACAAGAGAAACTAGTAACTGTCGCAGATGTTTCATGGGAGGAATTCAAAGCTATTGAGGCACAGCTAAAGGACAACTGCAATGTCCGACTCTCTTATTTGTCAGGAATATTAGAAATTATGTCCCCCATTGGTGAAAAACATGAATATGTAAAAAGAACTCTCAGCTACTTGCTAGAAGCCTACATGAGAGAGTTAGGCATCCGGTTTTATCGTAAATCAAAGGGTTTAAGACCCCTACCTCTACAGGTAGCATCATTTTCAGTCGGGGTTTAAATCCCCGTCTGAAAATGTCTTTAATTTTGAATTTTGAATTTTGAATTTTGAATTGTTAAGGTCTTGGTGGTTTTACTTTAGAAGAACCTGGGTATGCTTCTGGCACACCAGATGAATCTTACTGCATTGGTAGCAACAAAGAAACGCCAGACATTGTTATTGAAGTTATTGTTACTAGCGGTATGCTTAACCGAAAAGAGTTATACAAACCCAAGAAAGTACCTGAAGTTTGGTTTTGGAAATCTAACCAGATAAACATATTAAGTTTAAATCCGGGTGGTGAATATGAAGAAGTAAACCGTAGTGGTTTCTTACCGAATTTAGATCCAGCTTTGTTGATAAAATATATCGCGCATCCTGATCAATACGACGCTGTTACCGAATTTGTGCAGACTATCCGAACAATCAGTTAACCCAACTGCGGCTCTGGCGTGTTAATTTGCAAAAACTCTTGTACCCGTTGCAAATAAGTTGGTACATCTTCCAACATTGGGAAATGTGCTGTGTTGGGAATCATCACAAATTCTACCTTGTCACTCAATGACGCTGCTTGACGACCCATCTCGGCTGGAATAATCTTGTCATATTCCCCTGCTACGAGTAGAGTCGGCACTGTCAGCTTGGCAAACTCAAGGGGCATCACTTCAGCTTGAGCCTTACTGACTGAAGTAAAAATTGTCCCTAAAGCCGCATCATAATCTGCTTCCAGAAAATCTTGTAAAAAAGCTTGGCGCTCAGAATGTGGTATAGAACTATATAAAAATCTGGCCATAAACATTCGGTCAACAAATGGAATTTTGCTTAACCACTTGGGACGGAATTTCACTACATAGCCACCGAATTTATGAAAAGCACTAAATGATTTTTCGTCGTACTCGAAAACGCCGCTACAAGTTAAAATTCCTCGTTCTACTCGTTCGGGATAGCGGTTAAAAAATAAAGTTGCAACAGACGCGCCCATTGAGTGAGCATGAATATAAACACGCTGAATATGCAACCCATCTAACAAAGCTGCCAAATCATCAGCGTATTCTTCTAATTCATAGGTTAACTCTCTGATTGCCTCTGATTCTTCCTGTAAGGACTCAGATTCAGCAACAGCTTCACTGGCTTGGGCGATGGTTGGCTTCCCACGAGAACGGCCAAATCCCCGCAAATCGTAGAGTAAACAATCAAATTGCTCTGATAAAACATTAGCAGTATTTTGCCAATATCTAGCCGAACCAGCCCAACCGTGCATAAAAACCATCACTGGTTTTACCAAAGAACCAGATGGTTTTTTCACCCACTCGTAATAATGCTCAACGCCACGAACATTAATATAAGGCATTAGTCATTTGTCCTTTGTCAGTTGTCATTAGTCATTTTTCCCTGGTATATGGTTATTATTCCTTAGTTTTTGACCAATTACCAATGACTAATGACCAATGACTATTAAGCTGATTCTGGCTTCGGTAGTGAAGATGGATGTATTATCAGTTCAGCAGTCGATCGCTTCTCGACCATTTCCCTTGTAACTGTACAGCGTGTCACATCCTTACGGGATGGTAACTCATACATTACATCCAACATCAATTCTTCGACAATACCACGTAATGCTCTCGCACCAGTTTTACGGCGATATGCTTCTTGAGCGATCGCTCGTAAAGCATCTGCTTTAAAATCTAATTGAACATTATCCATCTTCAGCAGCTTTTGGTACTGCTTCACTAGGGCGCTGCGTGGTTGAGTAAGAATCGCCATCAGCGCTTCTTCATCTAGCGGTTCTACTACTGCTACCATTGGCATCCGCCCAATAAATTCTGGAATCAGGCCAAATTTGACTAAATCATCCGGTTCTAGATGGCGAAGAGTGTCTGCTGCTCGTTTCTCCTTCGATTGCCCTTCTCCGGGTTGCACAAAACCGATTGCTTTTTTGCCAACTCTCTGATCTACAATTTTTTCTAAGCCCACAAAAGCACCACCACAGACGAACAAAATATTACTTGTATCAATCTGTATGCAGTCTTGATAAGGATGCTTGCGCCCTCCTTGGGGTGGTACATTAGCGATCGTTCCCTCTAACATTTTCAGCAAGGCTTGTTGCACGCCTTCGCCAGAAACATCGCGGGTAATTGACGTGTTCTCACTCTTACGAGCAATTTTGTCAATTTCGTCAATGTAAATAATTCCCCGTTGCGCTTCCTCTATATCCAAATCTGCCACCTGTAACAGTCGCAGCAAGATATTTTCTACATCTTCTCCCACATACCCCGCTTCCGTCAGCGTCGTCGCATCAGCGACGGCAAAGGGTACATCCAGGATTTTCGCTAGAGTTTGCGCTAAGAGAGTTTTGCCGCAACCAGTCGGGCCAATTAATAAAATATTGGACTTTTGCAGTTCTATGGCATCATCCGCCCCAGGTTTGCCACTGGCTTTAGACTGAATGACTGCCAGCCGCTTGTAGTGATTATAAACAGCTACTGACAAAACTTTCTTTGCTTCGTCTTGACCAATAACGTGTTCGTCTAGATACTTTTTAATTTCTCTTGGCTTGGGTATTTGATTAAACGAAATACTAGCAGAGTGGGTACGCCGTTTTTGAGGTGGCTCTGCTCTTGGTGCTGGTTGTGCTGCCGCACCATTAGTATCGAGTAACTCCTCGTCTAGTATTTCATTACACAAGTCAACGCATTCATCGCAGATGTAGACTCCCGGCCCTGCGATTAATTTACGCACCTGCTCTTGAGACTTGCCACAAAATGAACATTTCAAATGGGAGTCGTACTTAGACATACCAGCCTCTTATTTCAGAATGGTGACGTTTTCCCCTGCTACGGGAAGATTTTGCCTGGAAATGACTTGATCGATCAAACCGTAGTTTTTTGCCTCTTCTGCCGACATAAAAAAGTCGCGCTCAGTATCTGCTTCAATTCTTTCTAAGGGTTGACCAGTATGGTGAGCCATTAACTGATTCAACTTAGCCTTAACGTAAAGAATTTCTCTGGCTTGAATTTCAATGTCAATGGCTTGACCTTGAGCGCCACCAAGTGGTTGGTGAATCATAATCCGGGAGTCGGGCAGAGACATTCGCTTACCGGCAGCTCCTGCTGTCAACAAAAATGCCCCCATGCTCGCGGCTAATCCAAAACAAATGGTAACAACATCAGGGCGAATTTGCTGTATTGTATCATAGATTGCCATCCCTGCGTAGACGGAGCCGCCAGGAGAATTGACATACAGTTGGATGTCTTTTTCTGAGTCTTCAGCGTCTAGGAATAACAATTGAGCCACAATTGAGTTAGCTACGGCATCGTCTATTGGCGTTCCTAAAAAGATAATCCGCTCTCGCAGCAAGCGGGAGTAGATGTCGAAAGCTCTTTCGCCCATGCCAGACTGCTCTATCACCATCGGCACGATGTTGCTAGGGCTGCTTAACTGGGAGTTAATGTTTATTCGACTTAAGTTGCTGATTGGGGAATTTGCCGACTGCGATTCAAGCATACAAGCTTTCTTTGACGATAATTTAGGACAAATGTTTCAGCAGCAGATGCCGCCTTTTCAACGAATGGAATTTTTATAAGCTACGTGTTAACCATTATGCCTCATATAATTTCCTCTCGTGTAACACAGTATCAAGCTCAAGCGATAATTGGTGTCACTATTTGCCGAAAATCCATCACATTAAATTTGTTATGGGCATTGGGCGTTTAGCCCGTGCTGAGTTAGGAGTTAGGAGTTTTGTTTATCTCCTTGTCTCCCTTGTCTCCCTCATCTCCCGCTGCTCCCCTGCTTCCTCATCTCCCTTAGCTTACCCATTTCACCAGTACTTTAACTCAGAACTGGTGAATTCATGGTTGTGGGATTTTTTATTATTCTTCTGTCACTTCTGTAGAAGTTTCGCTGTTTTCTTCTTCAGTCTGAGGCGTATCACCATCAGCATCAGATTCTGCGTCTTCCGTTTCTTCCGTTTCTTCTGCGGGACTCAAGGAACCTTCAGGTACAAGTTCAATTGAGGAGTGTTCTAAGAGCCAATCGATGATTTTTTCGGTTAACAGTTCGTTTTCCACGATTGATCGCAGTTTATCTTCATCAACGTCCTGTTCCTCTGGGTATTGCTCCAAAAGTTCTGTGACTCTGGCTGCGATTTCTTCTGGTGTTACCTCAATAGATTCGCGTTTGCCGATTTCCCGTAAGGATAATGAACGTTTGATGCGTTCAATTGCTTCAGTACGCGATCGCTCCCGCAATTGCGGAATAATATCTTGAGTAAACAGCTTTCTCACATCCAATCCCTGCTGAGACAGGCGCATTGCTGTTTGCGTTAGCATTGAATCCACTTCTTGCTCAATCAAGGTTGCTGGTAAGTCAACTTCTACGTGCTTGAGCAGTTCCGCTAACAAGGCTTCCTGCTTATTGGTTTTTGTTTTGTCGTCCGCCTCTTTTTGATATCGCTCTACCAAAGAAGCGCGTAACTCCTCTAAGGTTTCAAAATCGCTGATTTCCTGGGCTAAATCGTCATTGATTTCTGGTAGTTCCTTCTCTTTGAGTTCTTTCAACGTCACGGTGAAAGTTGCGGCTTTTCCAGCTAATTCTTCATTAGCATAAGGATCTGGGAACTGCGCTGCAATTTCTTTGGTTTCTTCAGGATTCATCCCCACGATTCCCGAAATAAAGCCGGGAATAAACTTATCTTCTTGTAACTCAACTTGAAAATCAGTTGCTTCGGCTCCAGGAATCGGTTCTAGTTCGGCTGTTTCGTCTTCGCCCTCAACTCTAGCGAATGAACCTTTAAAATCGACTACGGCAATATCGCCGATTTGGGCTGCACGTCCTTCCACAGGAATCAATGTCGCCAATTCTTGACGTTCTTTATCTAGAGTGTTTTCTACTCGCTCTGGATCGAACTTGACTTCTTCGGCCTTCGCTTGCAAATCAGTGTACTGCACTAAATTCACTTCTGGTTCTACATCGACAGCAGCCGAAATCGTCAGAGGTTTTCCTGGTTCATAATTCTTAATCAAATCCTCAAAAGAGGAGCGCAATTGCGGCTGACCGATTGCTGGGATGGATTCTTGTTTGACTGCTTGCTCAATGCCATCTTGAATTAGTTCTTCCAGCGCTGCTGCCTTGATTCGAGTTGTACCCAGCCGTTGTAGTAATATCGGGCGAGGCACTTTGCCTTTACGAAACCCAGGAATATTCGCAGTACTCGCTAAGTTTTTAATGACCTGTTCATAAGTTTGCTTGGTAATTTCCGGCGTAATCTCTATTTCCAGGCCAATTTGGCTGGCGGGAAGTTTTTCCTGGGTGACTTTCATGCTTCGTCTCTAGTTTTCTGGTATTTTATACTCCGAGTACACACAAGACGCAATAAAATAATTGTTTGCGTTTTTGGCTTGATGTCTCTTAGTGTTTGGCCTGGGGCAAAGATCCAGTTTACTGCCAATGACCAAAGACTTGACATTTTACCTTTATAAGAATTTGGGCATTGGGCGTTAGGAGTGCTGAGTGCTGAGTTAGGAGTTTTGTTTGTCCCCCTTGTCCCCCTTGTCCCCCTTGTCCCCTCATCTCCCCACTCCCCGTAAACTTAGGAATTAATTATTCACTGGGCTGATGCCGTGATATCCTGGTTCTCAAAGAGTGGTTAGTACGCCCAAGTTAAAGTTATAGTATTGAGTCTAGCTATTATCTAGCTATTATTAAGTTGTGTGTGGTACGAGAGCGCATCTGTTACCTAACCGCATAGCTCAGTTTTACGTTGTGTTGGCTTTATGCATTTCGCTCCTAAGTATATTTATCATCTTGGTAAGGAACTTTGCAGCCAATAAATTTGTTACTTTACAGGTAGGATGCTTGTTAAACTTCTAAGTGCAGATATCTCCA
The DNA here is from genome assembly GCF_017115095.1 of Nostoc sp. NMS4. Taxonomy (GTDB): domain Bacteria; phylum Cyanobacteriota; class Cyanobacteriia; order Cyanobacteriales; family Nostocaceae; genus Nostoc. Next base: position 17,980 of record NZ_JABXKI010000128.1, read on the forward strand.
TTTTTATGCTACATGGCGATTTATTGTACAATAATATATAGTTAAAACCGATGAAAAAGTTAAATCACTATTGTTCTAAAATGCAACATCGCTTAACTTATTAAATAACTAAAAAAAATAAATATATTAGTTATATAAAGATCGGCTAAATTAGAGAAAAATCTAAACCTATTCAAAATGTATTTCCAGACTGCGATCGCTATTTATATATAAAATTGTCAATTATTCCAAAAAATTGCAGATAAATCTCTTAAAGGAGGAAGCAAGTTTGTCGAAATCCTATCGTTTAGCTATTTTGGGAGCAACTGGTGCAGTTGGCACAGAGTTGCTGGAATTGTTAGAAAGTCGTAATTTTCCGATTGCTGACTTGAAGTTATTGGCATCGGAGCGGAGTGTTGGGCGATCGCTACGGTTTAAAGGGGAAAATATACCAATAGAGCCAGTTAGCGATCGCGCCTTTGAAAATGTCGATATAGTACTAGCTAGTGCCGGTGGTTCCACATCCAAAGCTTGGGCAGCAATTGCCGTCGAAAAAGGCGCAGTGGTAATTGACAACTCCAGCGCCTTTCGGATGAACCCGCAAGTTCCCTTAATAGTCCCAGAGGTCAATCCCCAAGCCGCAGCGAATCACCAAGGCATTATTGCTAACCCCAACTGCACAACGATTTTAATGGCTGTGGCAGTCTGGCCATTGCATAAAGTTAAACCCGTGCAACGCATCGTCGCTGCAACCTATCAATCTGCTAGTGGTGCTGGGGCTAGGGCAATGGCAGAAGTCAAAACCCAAACAAGCGCTATACTACAAGGACAGCCACCGGTTGCCGAAATATTGCCTTACCCATTGGCATTTAATTTATTCCCCCATAACTCCCCATTAAACGATTTGGGTTATTGTGAGGAAGAAATGAAAATGGTCAACGAAACCCGAAAAATATTTGGCACGCAGCAAATCAGAATCACTGCAACCTGTATACGGGTTCCCGTACTCCGCGCCCACTCAGAAGCCATTAATTTAGAATTTGAGACTCCCTTTAGTGCAAAGGAAGCCAGAGAAATTTTAAATTCCTCCCCTGGAGTAAAATTGGTAGAAGATTGGGGAACGAATCATTTTCCAATGCCAATTGAAGCAACAGGTAAAGATGAAGTTCTAGTGGGAAGAATTCGTCAGGATATTTCCCATACTTGTGGCTTGGAATTATGGTTATGTGGCGACCAAATTCGCAAAGGCGCAGCATTGAATGCCGTACAAATCGCGGAGTTGTTGGTAGAGAAAAATCTACTCAAACCATTAGCTATTAGTCATTAGTCATTGGTCATTGGTTAACTGACAAATGACTAATGATTGAAAGTAATTTGCAGATAGGTTATTACAATAGAGAACCACCAAGATATAAAAACATGGGTAATCAGGAGTGAAAAAAGGGTGGGAGATTTTGGCAATGTTTTAACCGCGATGATTACGCCATTTAAAGCAGATGGTAGTGTCAACTATGATGTAGCGGCAGAACTGGCGGCACATCTAGCTAACAACGGTACAGATACATTGGTAATGTGTGGTACAACAGGAGAATCCCCGACACTAAGTTGGGATGAAGAATACCAGTTGTTTGTCGAAGTGTTGCAATCCGTGGCCGGAAAAGCCAAGGTAATCGCAGGTTGTGGATCAAATTCCACCAAAGAAGCGATCGCAGCCACCGAAAAAGCGTCTAAGATAGGAGTACATGGTTCCTTACAAGTTGTTCCTTATTACAACAAACCGCCACAACCGGGATTGGAAGCGCACTTTAAGGCGATAGCACAAGCCTGTCCCGACTTACCATTGTTGTTATATAATGTCCCTGGTCGTACCGGACAAAACCTTCAGCCAGAAACAGTTGCCCGGTTAGCTGAGGTTAGCAATATTGTCGGGATTAAAGAATCCACTGGTAATATAGATCAGGCAAGCGAAATTCGTCGCTTGACACCAAAAGAATTCCACATCTATTCTGGTGATGATTACATGACTTTGCCCTTGTTAGCGATCGGGGCAAAGGGTGTGGTAAGTGTAGCTTCTCATCTGGTAGGAAACCAACTACAGCAGATGATTCAAGCTTTTAGTGCGGGTAAAATTGAGGTAGCCACCGAGATTCATCTCCAACTCTTCCCGTTATTTAAAGCTTTATTTCTCACTTCAAATCCCATTCCAGTGAAAAAAGCACTAAAACTTCAGGGTTGGGAGGTTGGTTCAACTCGTCCGCCGCTATGTGAAGCTGATTTAGAAGTCAGTCAGAAATTAGAAGCGGTTCTGAAAGAACTTAGTTTAATCTAGCCACCAACTAGTTAAGCGCTGATAATCTGCTTCTTATCAAAGATACATATAAACAACGATCATAATTGTTCATAAGTTGCAATTTAAAAACCTGTGCTAGGACTGATAGATATACTATGAATCCTTTAGTGTACAGTCGATTTTATTGAATAAAAAATTGAAATCTTCAATTAAAACTTGAT
>NZ_JABXKI010000386.1 GCF_017115095.1 Nostoc sp. NMS4
AATACCTAATATACGATATATTAAGAGCAAAAGAGAGATCGCCTAAAAATCACGATTCCCAGAAATAGCGATCGCTAATATCAACCAATTCTCATCCTTATTTCTGGCTCTCCAGAATTTCCTTCGCATCTAAAAGTCCTTGATATTGTTCTTCGCTGACCTTTGGATATTTGAGATTCAGTTCCTTTAACTGCGTGTAAATGATACCCGCCACAACCAGACGAGTAAACCATTTGCGATCGGCGGGGATAATGTACCAAGGAGCATATTTTGTACTGGTGTGATTGAACATATCCTCATAGACAGTCATATAGTCATCCCAAAAGCTACGCTCTTTCGCATCATTCACAGAAAATTTCCAATTCTTTTCAGGGCGATTAATCCTTTCTAGAAAACGTTCTTTCTGCTCCTCCTTAGATACATTGAGAAAAAACTTGAGGATAATCGTCCCGTTATTAACCAGATGTTTCTCAAAGTTGTTGATTTCTTCAAAGCGGCGCTTCCAAATATTATTATCAATTACACTAACAGAGATCGGTCGCTGCTCTAGGATTTCTGGATGCACTCTTGTTACTAAAATTTCTTCGTAATAAGAACGATTAAAAATTCCAATTCTTCCTCTTTCGGGTAAAGCTTTAGAACATCGCCACAAATAGTCATGATTTAACTCTTCCGTAGATGGAGCTTTAAAGCTATACACCTGACATCCTTGAGGATTAATACCCGACATCACATGTTTAATCGTGCTATCTTTACCAGCCGCATCCATAGCCTGAAAGATGATTAGCACAGCATGGGTGTTTTGGGCATAGAGAACATCCTGATATTCAGCTAACGCCTCAATACCTTCCTTTAATTGACCTTTAGCTTTTGACTTTTTGAGGTGATCCGCTTTATAGCCTGGGTCATAGTCTTTGGCAAGAGAAATTTTTCGTTCTGGTGGCACAATAAAAGGACGAATCAAATCGTCAAGCTTTTCGATGGGAAATGGGTTTAAGGATGAATCAGTGTGGTTATGTTTATCGGTCATACTTTTAACTATTACGCCGTAAGTCTCCCACTGAATTTGGTACTTCAAATCAGTGGCGAGATATAAGGTGGTTGATGAGGATTGCATCTAATATTAATTTTTTGCACAGCAAAGACAAATATTAGATGTATGACGAATCAACAATTATTTTCTTTTAGTACTTTACCACAATCTATTTTTATGATAAAATACAGATATCAAGGAGGTGATGTTGAGTGCTACACAAAGTTGTACAAGTCCGTTTATATCCATCAGTTGAGCAACAGATCCGACTAGCTCAAGCTTTTGGCTGTGCTAGATGGTGGTGGAATTATGCTCTAAATAAGTCGATTGAAACTTATAAGGAAACAGGTAAGGGACTTAGCCGTGCAGCACTCAACGCATTTCTCCCTGCACTCAAAAAAGCTGATGAAACCGTGTGGTTAGCCGATTGTTATAGCCAAGTTTTACAAGCTACGACACTGAATCTAACTACAGCGTACAAAAACTTTTTTGAGAAACGTGCTGGATTTCCTAAGTTCAAATCTAAGCACGGAAAACAGTCTATCCAGTATCCTCAAAACGTCAAGATTGTAGATGGTAATGTCAAACTTCCTGGCAATATAGGGATAATCAAAGCCAAAATACATAGACTAATTGAGGGGAAGATCAAAACTGTTACCGTGAGTAAAACGCCGTCAGGTAAGTACCTTGCATCCATTCTGACTGAAGTTGAGGGTATTTCGACTCCGCTCAATACAAGTGAAAATCCGGTTATTTCAGAAGGTAAAATTTACGGGATTGACTTAGGACTAAAACACTTTGCAGTTGTTACTGACGGTGAAAAGGTTTCCAAGTACGATAACCCTAAACACCTTGCAAAACATGAAAAAAACCTCAAGCGCAAACAAAAGAAATTAGCGCGTAGGCAAAAAGGGAGTATTTCAAGAAATAGATATAGAAAAGTTGTTGCCAAAGTTTACGAGCGAGTTAGTAACTCAAGGCAGGATTTTCTACATAAACTTAGTTGTAAGTTAGTCAGCGATAGCCAAGCTGTCATAGTAGAAAATCTTAATGTCAAAGGCATGGTGACGCTCGAAGACTCGCTAACGCTACGCTATCGTAATCACAAATTGGCGAAATCAATATCTGATGTTGGGTGGGGAACATTCACAAACTTTTTAGCTTATAAGCTAGAACGCAGAGGTGCAAAGTTAGTTGAGATTGACAGATGGTTCCCTAGTTCCAAACTTTGCTCTAATTGTTTCTATCAAATAGGTGAGATGCCGTTGGATATCCGTGAATGGACTTGTCCTCACTGCGGCACTCATCATGATCGTGACGCGAACGCCGCGCAAAACATAAGAGCAGAGGGTATCAGAATGATAAAGGCGGAAGGTTCAGCCGTCTCTGCTGTAGGAGGGGAGGTAAGACCTATTCTTGGGCGAAAGTCTAAGTTGCGGCACTCCCCCGTGATTACAGAAGCCGACACTGTACTTGGTACTCCAAGTCAGTGTGGGTAGTTCACCTCTCAAATATTAAATTAATATCTTGGGTAAGCTCATGGTTTGTTCTTCTTTGACGGCGATCGCTTAGAGATATCAGCTTGGGTTGCGTGGGAAAAAGGCTTATGAGAAAACCATTGATTCAACCGTCTTAAACCCCGTGTTACATAAACGGGTTTAGCATGATTAAACACGCCGTATGCACGCTGTTTCACCCAGTCTGCAATCAAAAACCAGATCAACGCATAAATCCAGACAAAACCTGCCAAACCCCATCCGAGAGGGGTCATAAAGATGCCATACACTGCAATCAGGGTTGCGAGTATTTGAGTTCCCAGGACGGCTGCTAGCAAAATTCGGGCTGGTTTAATCGACCAGAATGACCCCTTAGTGCGCGTTACGAAGATGGTGAGATGCCCAGCAATGGAAAGCTTCAGGTAAATCAACGTTTGCAGAATGCTGCGATCGAGGTGAAAGTACCGTTCTCCCAAATACAACATCCCAAAAGAACTGGCTAACCCAGTTACCCCCAAAACAGTTGCCAGTCCCAAGACGATGGGCATATTCCAGGTTTCGGGGCGATTGGCGGGACGGGTGTTATCGTAGGCAATGGAGATGATCGCACCATCATTTAATAATGCCAGCAGCACAATCATGATGGCGGTGACGGGATAGAAGTTGTAGACCACAATGGAAAGGGTCATGAACAACAAAACCCGGATGGTTTCGGTAATCCGGTAAATCGCGTAGTTGTTCATCCGCTGAAAGATGCGGCGGCTTTCTTGAATAGCCTCTACGATTACAGAAAGTCCAGGTGTGAGCAAAACAATATCGGCAGCCGCACGAGCAGCATCGGTGGCTCCAGAAACCGCAATTCCGGCATCAGCTTTTTTGAGGGCAGGGGCATCATTAACACCATCGCCAGCCATGCCCACGAGATGCCCCCGTTGCTGCAAGACATCCACAATATGGTATTTGTGTTCTGGGAAGACTTGAGCAAATCCGGCGGCGGCTTCAATCGCATCGCTAACTTGTCCAGTTTCGTGAGGTGCGGCTGCTTCTAGCAAACTGGCATCAAGGATGTCTCCCTTTAGCCCTAGTTGATGAGCAGTTTCACGAGCGATCGCCTGTTGATCTCCCGTTAACATTTTCAAGTCAATTCCCAGCTTTTTCACTGCCTGAATCATCAGTTGGGAGTCGCTGCGGGGTGGATCGAATAGCGGTAGTACGCCCAAAAATTGCCAGTTCTCATCATCGTCAGTCCGGGCAACCCCCAGCGATCTAAATCCGCGTTTGGCAAACTCTGCGATCGCTTTATCCACTTGCGGCTGTACCTGAGCGACATTTTTTGAGAGCGCCAGAATCACTTGGGGCGCACCTTTTGTCACCTGAAAGCGATCGCCACCATCAGCACTTTCAACGGTGGCTTCGGTACGTTTCCCCACGGGGTCAAAGGGCTGGAAGTGGACAATTTGGTAAGCATCTAGAGGTTGATTTGGCTTCAAACCAGCGAGAATTGCCAGGTCAATGGGGTCTTTGTCTTCATCACGAGAAGCAAGGGCGGCGTTGAGGATCAGCGCTTCTGGAGCCGTATTGCCCACACAAAAAGGCTCTCCCAGAGTTAACTGGTTGAGAGTTAAAGTACCCGTTTTGTCAGAACAGAGAATGTCAATTCCAGCCATCTCTTCAATGGCCGCCAGCCGACTCACGATCGCTTCCTTTTTCGCCAGTTTTTGCGCTCCTACAGCCATTGTCACTGACAGCACCGTTGGCATTGCTACGGGAATGGAGGCAACCGTCAGCACCAGTAAAAACCGCAGGGTAGTTAGCCACGGATCGCCCCGAAACAGTGTTACTACCAGCACCACTACCACCAACACCAGGGCAATCACGATCAGGTAATCGCCGATTTTCAATACTGCTCGTTGAAAGTGGCTGACTGTCTGGGCAGATTCTACCAAGTGGGCGGTTTTGCCCATGTAAGTATTAATTCCAGTGGCATAGACAATTCCATCCAATTCTCCTTGCTTGAGGATAGAACTGGAGTACAGCACACTTCCCACTTGGCATTCTACGGGTAGTGATTCCCCCGTCAACGCCGATTGGTCAACCTGTGCCGGATCGCCTGACAAAAACCGCACATCTGCGGGGACAATATCGCCCAGACGCAAGCGGATCAGGTCGCCAGGAACCAGTTCGCGGGCTGGGATCTGCGTCCAGGTGTTATCTCGTTTAACCCGTGCCTGGAGTGCTAATTTTGCCTTGAGAGCAGCGATCGCATTCCCCGCTTGAAACTCTTCCCAAAAACCCACCACTCCGTTGCCAATTAGGAGTAGCAAAATAATGCCAAAATTAACCCAGTCTCCAACTATTGCAGAAAGAATCACCGCCGCCTCAATCATCCAAGCGATCGGCCCCCAAAAGTGCGACAGGAATTGCATTATTGGGCTGACAGTCGTTTCGGGTAACTCGTTGTAGCCACCTTTTGATTGTCGTTGCAGTGCCTCTTTTTTGCTCAATCCCTGATTGGAAGTAGTCAGTTGCTTTTGTAGTGCTTCTAAAGATAGATGCGAAAGCGTTTCTTGATCGGTAGATACAGTCATGAGATGGCTCCTTTACTGGTAAATCACGCAAAAATGATTGTGGCAAGCAGCGCATATTCCAGAAAAAGATAGGCAGCCGATAGGGAAGCGCAGATTGCAGTACACTTTTAGAGTAGAGAATCCTTATTGAATATTTCGTGAGAGGCAGCATTCCACAAAGCAATGACCGACACCTCTGGGTGGTGGGGGTCGAAGGCGAAAATACTGATCGATGCCGTGCTAAGGGGGAAATGCTGCGCTTCATCCACCGTTAATCCAATCCAGCGCACAGCCAGAACGCCACCGAATTGACCGTGGGAAAAGAGAGCGATATTGCCATCCAGGGAACGCAGACGAGCGATGAGTCGATCAGCACGATCAGAAATTTGGGTGGGCATTTCACCGTGCGGACAACCGTCCCGAAAAATAGTCCAGTCCGGGCGCTCCTTGCGGATATCCACGGATTTCTGCCCTTCGTAATCGCCATAGTCCCATTCGACCAGATCCGGTTCAATTTCCGGGACTTGATCCAGCCCGACCAACGCACAGGTTTGTTGGGCGCGTTTGAGTGAGCTGGTCAGCATAAGGGAAAACTGGATATCCCGGAGGTGCTTGCCAAGTTCCCGTGCCTCGGACTCGCCGTTTGCAGTCAACGGAATATCCGTGCAACCTGTGTGCCGACGGTCGAGCGACCACTCGGTTTCGCCGTGCCGAATCAGGTAAAGGTGTAGGGGAGTAGATATACTTGTTTTCATGCTCCCCTCCCTTCCATCGTGGCATTGTATTCGCCCCGACGCGCCGCCCAATTGCACTTAGCTCGATGCAGCAGAGCCTGCTGTGCTGCCGACACATTAGCATCTTTACCTTGCCAAATCTCCAAAGCCGGTTGCTGGATGGCACGGGCAAAGGAAAACGCCAATGCCCAAGGCGATGGGCTTTGCCCCACCGTAGGCGATCGCAATTTGAATTTAAGATTCATCGCATTCAAACGAGCCGAAGCCAGTTCACCGGATTGTCCACCCGACAAGAACGCAATCCCCGGAACGGCAGCTGGGACTGCCCGTAATAGACAGTTCACCGTGGCATCAGCCACCTCGTCCACCGATTCTTGTTGAGAACAGGTCAATCCGGGAAGCACCATATTGGGCTTCAGGATCATGCCCTCCAGTATCACCCGTTGCGTGTAGAGTTGGTTGAAAACGGTTCGCAGAACTTCCTCCGTTACCTCGCCGCACTGTGACAGGCTATGCACTCCGTCCATCAGCACTTCTGGCTCGACAATGGGAACCAATCCGGCTTCTTGGCACAACGCAGCATAGCGAGCTAATGCCTGGGCGTTGGCTTCGATACAACCCCGGCTGGGAATACCAACACCGATGGTAATCACCGCGCGCCACTTGGCAAAACGAGCGCCCTTATGAAAATATTCCTGGAGGCGATCGCGCAATCCATCCAGACCTTCGGTGATCTTCTCTCCAGGATGACCTGCCATATCCTTAGCACCGATATCAACTTTGATACCGGGAATGATTCCCGCATCGGTAATGGCTTGCACAAAGAGAGTGCCATCTTGCTTTTGCTGGCGGATCGTTTCATCGTAAAGGATCGCGCCACTAATATATTCACCAAGACAGGGCGTGGTGATAATTAATTCTCGATAGGCGCGTCGGGCTTCTTCAGTCTGCGGAATGCCTAGCTTTGCGAATCGTTTGTTACAGGTTGGATTACTTTCATCCATCGCCAGCAGACCTTTGTAGTCGGCAACCAGCATCCTTGCAGTGTCTATAAGGTCTTGTGCATTCATCTCTGACTCCTGGGAAAATTTATTGACTATTAATTGAGCTAGATAGAGCCATTGGCACATAGATCGAGATGCAGGTTGAGTTTGATTCTGTGGTTAAAGTGGTTAATTCATCAATAGTTAATAAGTTGATGAGGGAGCAATGCGATTTTGTGAGGTGCTTAAAATTCAGGTGCTAAATCACATATTTAGGGGTGCGATCGCAGGCAAATAACTGTTTTTATTGAGAATCTAGGTTTGTAACTGAGAATAAAAGTCCGATCTCACTTTTTCGCATTGCTCCCGTTGATGATGTACCTGCCAGGAAATTTTTTGCTCAAGTTTGTATCAGGTTATAATGTTTTAATCAATAGCTAGTAAGGGTTTGCCATTCCTGAATTGCAGCAGAGGGAACAGATAAGCTTACGGATTCACCGTCGATGGTTGGTAATGTCAGTTGCAGGGGAATCTCCGCTTGTAACTGTGGTAGCGCAAGCTTAATGTCATATTCTCCGACATTCGCTGGGGCTGTTGTATCCTGAGAAATTTCGCTAGAAATATCCCTGGCGGTCAGAGTTTGCCCCAGGGATGTTGTCAGGGTAAGCGGTTGAGTGCGATCTAATTTTGCCGCACCATAAAAGCCGATTAATCGCAGAGAGACGATCGCACTACCTTCGGGATGGATGCGCTTAAAGGCGATCGCTTGCCAGGAGTTTCCGTCCTGATCTTGCAGGGTTTGCCGGGATTGGTAGAGCATTTGCCCTGGATATTCTTCGATTTGCGTCACAGATGCAAAAGCGGGTAATGGACTCCCAATAACCAGTAAAACGCAGATTAAAGTAGCTAGTATCCAGCGCATCAGGCGAATTTTAGACCTGTTAAAGCTGATAGAGTTGATCATAAAAGTCCTGATAAAGTTAAAATCTCTTGTTTTGGAGCATTACTTGGAGGCGATCGCTTCTCCTGCGGTTTTCCAACCTGCAAAGCTAGGTGGAAACCCCTGGACATTCTCATAACCCAATAAGTGCAGTGTCATTACTCCCATTGCCGATCGATAACCGGCGGAACAGTACAATACCACGGAGCGATGGCGTGGAATTTGATCTAGATTACCAGTCAAGGTTCGGAGCGGAATATTGATTGCATCAGGTATATGTCCAGACTTATACTCAGAGGCTTCTCGCACATCCACCAACACGGTTTGAGGGTTCTTTAATAGGTTTTTTAACCCTTCCACACTAGCGATCGTGTAATAGCCTGGTGGAATTGATGTGAGAAAGCGATCGATTGTTGATTCCAGATTCACGGTTTTTTCAGACATTGCTTGCATCTTTTCTTGAAAGATTGGTCTAGTTTCTGCGAGAATCGGATTTTGCCCAATGCCAACCAAAAGACAAAAACATAGTGCAAATCCTAGCAATATCGTCTGAATTGATTTCTGAAAGCTCATAAATTTCTCCTAAAGTCCCAGTAAAAATTTGAGCCGATTCGATCCAATACTGCGTAGGTTTTGGAATTTATTGGTTGAGGCAAACAGGGGGAGGCTGGCGTTGAGTTTTACCTCCCCTGCTTATCTGAGCAGTATTGCGATTCGATCTATTTCCTTTCAGGTCTTGTGCATTTATCTCTGACTCCTCGGAAAATTTATTGACTATTAACTGAGCTAGACAGAGGTGGGTCAGTTCTGTGATTTTCTTGATGCTCTAGTCGCCCCAGGGTGTGTTCGATCAAGTGGGTTAATTTCTCAGCCGCCCCGTCAACGGCTTGGTCTAAGGTCGCTGCCTGATGTGTTACCGCGATGGGCTGGCGGCCTTTGAGGCGGGCTTCTATCATGCAGCGCATATCGTCATCGCCGCCCTTCTTGTCGCTGTTCTCATCGCTCAGGTGAACATCAACGTGAGTAATGCGATCGCTGAATCGGCTCAGGCTCTCTTCCACTACACCACTAACCTGAGTGGCTAGTGCTTCGTGACCTTCGATGTTATGGCCGGTATGGATTTGGATTTGCACGATGTTCTCCTGTTGTAATTGTGATTGGCTTAATATTCAGATGGAATGACCGAATTATTTCCTGCCCCCCACTTCCAATTGCGGATTTCCGGCAAGTCTTCGCCGTGCTTGTCGATATAATGCTTATGCTCGATCAACTTGTCCTGCATCATCTGCTTGAGATAGGCTCCCTTACTACCCAAATGCAGCAGACGATCCACCACGTCTTGCACCAGATGAAAGCGATCCAGGTCATTTTGCACCCTCATGTCAAAAGCTGTTGTGATTGTGCCTTCTTCCTTGTAGCCCCGGACGTGGAGATTGCGATTGGTACGCCGATAGGTTAGCCGATGCACCAACCAGGGGTATCCATGAAAGCCAAAGATGATGTGCTTGTCTTTGGTAAAGAGCGAATCGTAATCCGTTTCGCTTAGTCCGTGCGGGTGTTCGCTCTCGGATTGCAACTTCATCAGATCGACAACATTAATTACCCGAATTTTCAGATCCGGCAGATGTTCGCGCAGGATGGAAACGGCTGCCAAAATCTCTAACGTCGGCGTATCTCCACAGCAAGCCATCACTACATCCGGCTCGGTATCCTGGTCGTTGCTAGCCCATTGCCAGATGCCAATGCCTTCAGTGCAATGCAATATCGCCGCCTCCATACTCAACCATTGCGGAAGCGCGTGTTTGCCAGCAACCACCACATTTACGTAGTGTCGGCTGCGTAGGCAGTGATCGAAGACCGATAGCAAACAGTTTGCGTCGGGTGGCAGGTACACACGCACGATATCGGCTTTCTTGTTGATTACGTGGTCGATGAAACCGGGGTCTTGGTGCGTGAAGCCGTTATGATCCTGCTGCCAGACGTGGGAGGCAAGCAGATAGTTCAGCGATGCAATCTTCCGTCGCCAGGGCAGTTCCGATGTTACCTTTAGCCACTTGGCGTGCTGGCTGAACATCGAATCAACAATACGAATAAACGCCTCATAGCTGTTGAATAGCCCGTGCCGCCCGGTCAGCAAATAGCCTTCCAACCAACCTTGGCACTGGTGTTCACTGAGCATCGAGTCCAATACTTGTCCGGCGGGCGCGAGGAATTCATCATTTTTTTCTTCCCGCGCTTCCCACTGACGATTAGTAACTTCAAACACCGCGCCCAAAAGATTCGAGAGTGTCTCATCGGGGCCGAAGATGCGGAAATTGCGCTGATTCAGCTTGACTACATCACGCAGGAATTGGCCCAGTACGAGGGTATCTTGACCGTCAACGGCACCAGGTGAAGGCACATACACCGCGTGGTCGCGGAAGTCTGGCATTTGCAGGTCGTGCAGCAGTATACCGCCGTTAGCGTGGGGGTTCGCACCCATGCGGCGATCGCCCTTCGGGGCTAGTTCAGCCAATTCCGGCATGAGTCGGCCATCCTCATCGAACAGTTCTTCTGCTTTGTAGCTTTTCATCCAGCTTTCTAACTGCTGGACATGATCGGGATGCTCGGAGTTCACCAGTAGCGGCACCTGGTGCGATCGCGATGTGCCTTCGATTTGCAGACCATCCACGACTTTTGGCCCTGTCCAGCCCTTGGGCGATTTCAGGACGATCGCCGGCCAGCGCGGGCGAGTCATATCGTTTTTGTCCCGTGCATTGCTTTGGATTTGCCGAATATCTGCGATCGCCTTGTCCAGGGTGCTGGCCATAAGTTTGTGCATCTTTTCCGGCTCGTCGCCTTCCACAAAGTAAGGTGTCCAGCCGCAACCTCTGAGAAATTGCTCTAACTCCTCATGCTCGATGCGAGCTAAGACGGTTGGGTTGTTGATTTTGTAGCCATTCAGGTGCAGGATTGGCAGCACGGCACCGTCGGTAATCGGGTTGAGTAACTTGTTAGACTGCCATGCAGTCGCTAAGGGGCCTGTCTCCGCTTCCCCGTCGCCGATGACGCAAGCGACAATCAGTGAGGGATTGTCGAAAGCAGCACCAAAGGCATGACTGAGCGAGTACCCCAACTCACCACCTTCATGAATCGACCCCGGCGTTGTCGGTGCAACGTGGCTGGAAATCCCACCAGGAAATGAGAATTGCGTGAACAGCTTTTTCAACCCAGCTTCGTCCTGAGTGACGTTGGGATAAACTTCGCTCCAGGTGCCTTCGAGGTAAACGTTGCCCACAATTGCTGGGCCACCGTGACCAGGGCCAGCGATGTAGAGCATATCTAGGTCATATTTCTTGATCACCCGATTCAAGTGTACATAGATGAAGTTCTGTCCCGGTGTCGTACCCCAGTGTCCAACTACCAGAGGTTTGACATGGGAGAGTTTCAGAGGCTCTTTCAGCAATGGATTGTCGTAGAGATAAATTTGCCCAACTGACAGATAGTTGGCAGCACGCCAGTAGGCATCTATCTTGTGGAGTAGTTCTGGGGAAAGAGTCTTTGTTTTTATGGTTGATTGCCCAATTTCTAAGCCTATTCCGCCAGTCTTATCAATTACTTTCATGCTTCTTCCCTCTTTATTTATCTTTATCAGGATTTGTATCTTTGATGACTAAAACAGAACAATTCGCATGATCAACGACATGATTGCTGACACTACCTACGAAAAACTCTGCGATCGCTTCCAGCGCGGCGTAGCCCATCGCAGAGTGGTCATGCCGACCTAGTACGATCAGATCAGCATTCCACTCTTGAGCAACACTAGAAATTGTTGCCCCTGGCTCACCAAAATGGTGTTGATATTCAGTTGAAATATTTCGGGCAGTTGCCTGATGACAGTATTCTTGTAACCAGGTTTTTGCCTGCTCAATCTCTAGCTGAAGTGTTTCCTCGCGCATTGATGGAGAAAACCCAGTGTTGATCGGATAGAGTCCAAATGTCCCACCTGACTGGAATGCTGGATCGATCGCAGTAAAATCTACGAGGCAATGAAGGATCATCAAATTAGCTTGCTCTTGCTGCGCTAGATTGAGTGCCCGATCAAACACAATAGATGTTAAAGGAGAATGATTAATGGCAACCAGAATGCGTTTAAAGTTCATTGTTTCGAGCCTTCAGGTTAATCTCACTTAAAGTAATCTGCAACTATCGCTCTGTCTGTATTTTTGCCAGCTTGAGGAACACTTCGTCGGCTTTAAATTCATCATTAAACCCAATCACAATTAAATTAAGTCACTCATAGTAAGCTGTTCTAATGGTGTTCTACACGACTTGCAAGCCAAAATGGAATTCCAATTCCCACAAATTGAGGCAGGTGTGTCAAACTTTGAGGGACACTCGACAAACGCATACCACTTGTTCTGTTGTGTGCGGTGCGGCTCTGATTGCTCATCAGTTTCAGGCTCAATAGTTCTCATGTTGATCTCCTTTTGAATCAAATCTTAAATGACCGCAGAGTTCTCGAAGAATTTCTTCACCGTTGCACTCGCTCATCACTTTCTGTTGATTAACTCTCGACCTCCGCAAAATTCCTGATTAGTTCCCTAGTTTTTCACTAGAACAGAAAACATCGAATACTTCCTCTATCTTGCTAGGTAAATAAGTTCAATTTCATCTATCGCTTTTGAATGGTTTATCAGAATTTGTATAATTTATACATCAGATCAAACACTAAATATGACTTGTTGATAATTGCTTGTGGCTTGAAACAGAATTCTGACTCCTGAATTCTGTTTCGATAGAAATTGATTTAGATAACATTTTTTTATCAGTAACCGATTTCTCACCGATATTTAACCGATATTTCAACTTCTAAAATGTAACATCTTGGAACGAAAGCATTTTGGTAAGTTTATTTCAGTTTTAAGGAAATTTTTATGCACAGATTTTCAATAAATATTTCCAATATTGTTATTACCAATAAAGAGTATCGCAAGCTTAGAGCTTATGCAGTAGATAATCAAATATCAATTCATGAAGCAATACGGTTATTAATTGATTCTCTTCCAGAATGCTCTCCAAATAATAACAAATTAAGTAGAAGCCATTCGTTTATGTTTCCTAGAAGGCTTTTACACGTTTCTTTCGATGATAGGTAACTTAATAAATAATTTTTTCTCCAAGTTACCTAGCTGTGAATTTTTGTACCACATACCATAGTGAATTTTGATTATGAATAATCTTGCTTCTTTAAATTTAGTTAAATCTCTAGAAAATTCTGCTTCAGAAACGCCAAATTCTCAACCAATTTATGCCCTAATTTCAGTTCATGGCGATCCGACAGCTGAAATTGGTAAAGAAGGGGCAGGTGGTCAAAATGTCTACGTGCGAGAATTGGGATTAGCATTAGCAAAATGCGGCTGTCAGGTTGATATGTTTACCCGACGCGAATACCCTGACCAAGAAGAAATTGTGGAATTAGCACCAGGGTGTCGCACTATTCGTTTAAATGCTGGGCCAGCAGAATTCATTACTAGAAACGATTTATTTGAATATTTACCAGAATTTGTAGAAGCCTGGCTGAATTTTCAACAACGAACAGGGCGCAGCTATGCTTTGATTCACACTAACTATTGGCTTTCTGCTTGGGTAGGATTAGAACTTAAATCTCGATTGGGATTACCCCAAGTTCATACCTATCACTCTATAGGTGCAGTTAAATACCGCAATGTGGAGAATCCGCCGCAGATTGCTGCAATTCGTAATTGTGTGGAGAGGGCAATTTTAGAACAAGCAGATTATGTAATATCCACTAGCCCTCAAGAAGCGGAAGATTTACGTCAGTTAATTTCGCAGTATGGACGTATTAAAGTCATTCCCTGCGGAATTAATACTGAACACTTTGGTTCTGTAAGTAAAGAAGTTGCTCGCCAACAGTTGGGAATTGATGCAGATTCTCAGATAATCTTGTATGTAGGACGTTTTGATCCCCGTAAGGGAGTTGAAACCCTAGTAAGAGCTTGCGCCAATTTACCTTCAACATTTCAACTCTATCTAGTTGGTGGTAGCCGTGAAGATGGAGCAGACTTCAAAGAACAACAACGCATTGAAACTTTGGTGAATGACCTGGGATTGAAAGCCGTTACAGTTTTCACTGGACGAATTTCTCAAGCGCTGTTACCTGCTTACTATGCCGCAGGGGATATCTGCGTTGTACCGAGTTACTACGAACCTTTTGGTTTAGTGGCGATTGAAGCTATGGCAGCCGGAACACCCGTAATTGCGAGTAATGTGGGAGGATTGCAGCATACGGTGGTGCATGGTGAAACCGGATTTTTAGTTCCTCCTCGTGATTTTAAAGCATTGGCGATCGCTATTCATAGCCTATTACAAAATCCAACTCTCAAAGAAAGCTATGGCAATGCTGCACAGAATTGGGTTCAGTCTCGTTTTAGCACTCAGGGAGTTGCCGCCCAAGTTCACGAACTCTATCAATCTTTAACACTTGATACATTTGTTCAAGAAATTATTCAAACTAGAAAGTTAACTCCAGATTTGGAAAGACAAATCCAAAGTTTGTTGAAGTCAAAAGTTTTGAAATCTAATGAAATTAAAGCTCTAGAAAAATTAATTGACTCTTTTTCTAATGACATTGTGCAGTGGGCAACCAATTAAATGATATCGTTACCGGTTAAAGACTGATCATTAATACCGCAGTTCTTGCTGGGAGCAAGGGGAAAGAGGTTTATCAATACTGTTTTAGTGGGAATAAACAAATATGAAACTGTTTTTGGTGATTGAATTAGATAATACCTTGGTTGGTAACAATCGAGCTATTGCTGCTTTAAACCAAAGGCTAGAAGCTATACGCAATCAGATTTACTTAGTCTATGTTACTGGTCGCTCTTATGCTTCTAGTCGTCGGTTGATAACAAAAGCACAACTTTTGAAACCAGATTATTTAATCACCAGTGTAGGTACTGAAATTTATCAACAGGGTGTGCTTTTAGAAAAGGATTGGGCAAATCAAATCTCAAAAGATTGGGATTGGGATGCAGTTTGGACAATTGCTAGCTACTTTTCTGCACTGATACTCCAACCCGACAGCGAACAAACCCCCTATAAATTAAGCTTTTGGCTAGATATGGATGCGCCACTTGAGGTTATCCATGATTTGCAGGATTTGTTAACTTTTACTGGATTGCAAGCTGAGGTGATTTTCAGCAATGGGCGGGACGTTGATATCATACCCAAGAACAGTAACAAAGGTGAAGCAACTGCATATCTGCAAGAATTGCTGCAAGCCCAATTAGATGCAACCGTTATCTGTGGAGGTTCTGGAAATGACATCAGTTTATTTCAACAGCCATCAGCTGGGATTATCGTTGCTAATGCCCAAACGGAACTTCTGTGGTGGTATTACAAGACACATTACCCTTGGCACTTTTTAGCTCACTACCCTGGTGCTGCGGGTATTCTTGAAGGATTGATTTATTTTAATATTTTGCCATTTCCTAATAGTTGGAGGGCGATGGGCTACGCGCCACCATAGGCCGCAACCTATTCCAAATTAACTCTATCGCACTTTGGAAATCCAGGAGTAGCCTTAGCTAATATCTAAAGTTTAGGATAGGCAATCCGTTGGTGATGAAATTGCTGCCAAACCTGGACAAAAATATGAGCAATTTGAGACATCTCTGCCCGTGTTAACCCTGAATCTACCAACTGATTATCCTGCCAACGTGCTTTCAAGATTTTATTTACCATTGCCAGTGCTGCTTCTGGGGTTGCGTCTTTGAGGGAGCGTAATGCCGCCTCACAAGCATCAGCCAATATAGCAATCCCCGTTTCTTTGGATTGGGGAATGGGGCCGTCATAGCGGAAATCTGATTCGTGTAAAACTTTTTCAGGATTTTGTTGCTGTGCTTGTTGGTAGAAATACGCAATTAAGATGGTTCCTTGATGTTCGGGAATAAATGCCTGAATAGCACTCGGTAGCTTGTGTTGATGAGCCATTACCAACCCTTCGCTCACATGCTTTTTGATAATTTCGGCACTTTTCCAGGGATCATTAATCACATCGTGTTTATTAATACCTCCCATTTGATTTTCAATAAATCCTAGAGGGTCATGCATTTTACCAATGTCATGATAGAGAACCCCAGCCCTAACGAGTTCCACATTACAATTTAATGCTCGTGCCGCAGCTTCTGCTAGAGTAGCGACAAACAGTGTGTGCTGGAAGGTTCCAGGAGCTTCATTAGCTAGGCGTTTTAATAAAGGTCGGTTGGGATTCGACAATTCAGCCAGACGAATAGGCGTGACTAGATCAAATAAAGCTTCTAGGTAGGGGCTTAAACCTAGTGCTAAGATGCTCCAAACTAACCCTGCTAAACCGTTGAGGACTGCTGCACCCAGCACAGCATACCAAAGGGGTGCGATCGCAGTGTTGACCAACAAATAAACTACTCCCTGCGTCAACCCAATTAAGATTCCCAAGGTAGCTAATTCCTCTCGCGTTCGCAGTGCTTCTCTACCAGGGTATCGCCATTGTCCCGCCATCAATCCGCCAAGAATTCCGCCAGCTGCACTAGGTACTAAATAATGCCAGCTAAGTTCCGTTCCCATTGAGAGCAATATCGTTAGTAACCCCATAACAGTACCTCCGATCGCAGTACCGTAGAAGCTACCAACAAGCAAACCAATAGCAGGTAAGCCTGTAAATGATTTGGTCAAGATTATTAGCAACGGCGCACTGAGAGTAAGGAGCAGTATCAAGAGATAATCGCTTCGTCGTAATTTGGCGTAAATCCTTCGTTCTACCAGTTTGAAAACAGCCACAGCCAATCCCACCATCCCACTAAAACGAATCAGATGCAGCCAATCGATTCCGCGTTGACTCAAATGAAAGTGGTCTAATAGAACAAAATCAGCCTGGGTAATTTTTGCTCTAGCCTGAACGATAACTTCACCTTTTTGAATGCTGACGATCGCCGGTTCTACTGCTTCGGCTGCTTGTTCTGCAATCAGCTTGGTTTGCTCAATGTCTTTAATTAGATTAGGTGCGATCGCCTCTGATAGCAATCGCCTTGCTAAAGGTTGTGCTGTTTCTGGCACAGAAACACTCACCTGCATCCCGATTGCAGAGTTCAGGTTAGCCTTGGATAGCCCAGGATAAATGCCCTGTGCTAACATTCGGTCTAAAGTTTGACGCACTTGGATTTGAGTTTTTTGCCAATCTGTATCAGACAGGTTTAAGAAAGTGGCATCGTAAAGGGTTTCGGGTTGGGCATAGACGCTTTGCGTGTTGTCTTTAGACATCGCGCTCAGGGCTTTTAGGCTGATATTATAGCGCTGACGAGCTTGGGCGATCGCTTTTAATAGTTGAGCAAAAGCCTGGGAGGAGTTAGACTCTCGGTAAGTTCGGAGTTTTTTCACTGCTAGCTGCTGGGCAGAATTTAAACCAGTCAGATTGCTATTTTTATCCAAACCTCGTAATACTTGCTGCCATTGAGGTTCTGGTGCTTGTTGCAGGTAAGTTTGTGTAGCAGTGGACAACACTGAAGTCTTAACAAAGGGAAAATTGCCCAAATTTTCGCGGATTTGATTGCCTTTTGTGAATAATTGCTGGAGATTTTGGTGAATTTGCTCATTAATTACTGGGTCGTCAACCCAGACTGCTGAAGCACCGCTACGAGCCTCCCTGCGTCTTTCTTCTGTTGTTTTTACATCTTCAACACTGGCTGAACTTGGTGCGGTAAGCGTTTGAGGAGCTATCTTACCTACATCCAGTTTTGGTTGGTTATAAAAACGGTAGCCTAGTCCACTGGAGAGAGATAGTACGACAAACACAAACATCCCAGTAGAATAGAGACGGTTTTTTAGATGCGATCGCTTACTCTTAGGTCTAGTTTGCCTGTAATCCCTACGAAATAAACTCAAACACCACCCCCAAAAACTACACCACTATAGTGCTTGTTCATTATACTTGGGCAATTATCGATATCAGTGACCAATCTATTTTATCTACAACAAAACTTACTTTACATTGCTCCCCTATGAACCTAAAGTAGTCCAAATCAGTGATATCTCTGGAGTTAAGCGAAATACCTAAATTGGCTCATTGCGAGTTGCTATATTCATAATTACTGCTAATTATCAACACTTACTTTTCAGATTAATAATATTTAGTGTTTTTTTCATCCCTCTATAAGTTTATCTATTTATTTAAACGCTTCTTGTAGTTGTTCGGATGTGAGAGATTTAATTAAACTTAAAGGTAGTGGCTGCTGACTAATTGTATTAACGTAATCTGTACTCAAATAAGGAAGGTAATTTGACTGTTCAGCAATGTATGTTTCAAAAAAAGGAACACTCAAAGCTTTAACATAACGACGTGCCAAAGCAGGACTTGAACCGATTACTTGTGTAGGAACAGGTATAGTTGCATTTGGTGATTCTGCAATAGTAGAAAAATGTGTACCGCCATTGATAAGTACTAAATATTTACTTGGAGTTGTTAACCAAGTAAAAGGCTGAATTTGCTCTGGTAAAGCCGGAGCAACTGTATCAGAACTGCCAGATACAATCATCACCGGAATTTTGATTTGGCTGAGACTAGCTTGACCAAAAATACTACTATCAACTGGATCGATCGCAATTATTGCTTTTACCCTTGCGTCAGATAATTTATATTTAGCATTTGGTAAATTTAGCGCTAAACATTGAAGTAAAAGCGAAACATTTAACGCATTTTCCAAAGCTGGACAGTCAGCTTTCAGTTGCTCAAAATTAATCTTTGCACCCGCCAATGCTAATGCCGTATATCCACCAAATGATTGCCCTACTACACCAATTTGTTCTAAATTTAAACGTCCCTTAAATGTTGAATCAGACTGTGATAATCTAGTAAGTTCATCTAGTAAAAATTTAATATCTAAAGGTCTATCAATTAGTTCTCTAGGATTAGTAACTCTATCTGCTGTACCTGCTAATAATGCTTGCAGTTGTTTTGCATCACTACCAGGATGTTCTGGAACAGCAACCACAAAACCATAAGATGCGAGATGTTCAGCTAGATATGCAAAACTGGTTCTATCAGAACCAAGTCCGTGTGAAATGACAATTATCGGACGAGGAGTTTGAGCAGTTGGGAGGTAAATATCGGCAGGAAATCTCCTCTGACGTGAGAAGTCATTAAGTGTAATAGTTTGCTTTGAGAAGCGAAAACTTCCGGTTTTTCCCAAGTCCATTAATGGAACAGTCTTAAGTGTAGAAGCTGTAGTTACCTTTTTTTGAGATTCTTGGTTAATAAGTGCTACTGCATTTTTAGTTTGATTTACTAAATTCTGTAATGACTCGGCTATTGCCAAACTCTGGTTTAAGTTAATGGAAATTGCGCTCGCTGGAAACTTACGTAATACATTTAAAAGTGTAAAATTTTTTTGATCTGCGGCTGACAAAATCAGTGCTGCACGAATTGCATAGAACCCTGATAAGCGAGATTCTGTCTGAATAACTTTCCCCAATTTTTCTAATAATTGCTCACCAATGGGTGTATAAAGAAATTGCGAAATTTCTACTTGATTTAAAGGAATAGGAGTTAGTAAAACTTGACGCAGTTGAGCTAGTTGTTTTTTGTCTACATAATGACTATATCCAGCTAAATCATTGTCTACTTTGCCTGTTCTAGCATAGGTTTCGAGCGAACTAATTGGGATAGACCTTTCTAAAAGACCATAATTAAATTTTAGGCGCTCTGCACCGAAAGCGGAATGAGCAGTTAGTGCAGGTAGTAACCCTATACTAAAAATTCTCAAAGCCAATTTTAACCAAACAGTTTTTTTATCTATCAAATGAGTCATGATATATCATTTAAAATAGTACACTATGCAACAGTAAAATTAGCAGATAATAAAAGTTGATAGAGATTAACATCCCTTTCAACTAAGCAAGCATGACCGCTATGAGGTAAAGTTATTATCTGATGATCAGGGAAAATATTACTTAAATATTTTGCTTCTACTTCTGAAGGTAAAAGTCGGTCATTTCTACTACCAATTAGTAAGACAGGTTGAGTAATTTGAGATAGTTTATTCTCGTCAACATCAAATTCTCTCATCATAGATAGTCGCTGATTAGCAGTTTCTTGTGGTGCGGAACTAGTCGATTTTGAAAGAGCTTGTCTAGCAGTAGGTGAAATTCGACTTAAATTAGCTAAAAAAGGTAAAGATAAAAACGAGGATATTTTATAAAAAGGTTGAGGTGCATAAGGAAACAAAAGTGAACCTAAACTTAACCAAGATACTCGATGAAATGAAGAAGCAGAATTAATTAAAATAATCTTTGTAAATAGCTGAGGAAACTTTTCTAATACTTTGAGTGCCAAGCAACCACCGAATGATTCTCCACAAAGATAAACGTGCGATTGCGGTACTTTTTCTAGTTCTATCTTGGTTAAAGTTGCTACTTTTTCTGTCATTTC
>NZ_JABXKI010000394.1 GCF_017115095.1 Nostoc sp. NMS4
TTCCGCACCAATTGGTTAGAACCAGTGTGGTTGGGTTGTTCTTTAGAACGCTATGAAGAAATCCAGACTTATGACGACTTCAATAACTGGTTAGATGAAGACCGAAATCATCGAGATTCTGACTTAGGTTTTTATTGGCGCATGGGTTTAGATATCGGTCTAGATAGATATGGTGCTGGTGTTGGTAAATATGTCACTTGG
Source organism: Nostoc sp. NMS4 (assembly GCF_017115095.1). Taxonomy (GTDB): domain Bacteria; phylum Cyanobacteriota; class Cyanobacteriia; order Cyanobacteriales; family Nostocaceae; genus Nostoc. Next base: position 202 of record NZ_JABXKI010000394.1, read on the forward strand.
GGATATTTAGCCCATGAAGATAAATACCAAAAGCCGACTATTGAAGGACGAAATGCGGCAATGATTATGAAAAGTGGAGTGTATGACAGCTTCGCAGATACTCACACCTTAATGGATCAGTCATTTACCCGCGAGAATACAACTCACTCCTGGTACGATGAAGGAACAGCAGACATTCACCCTAGCGATCGCACCACTAAACCCACTGCAATCAATACCAAAGACTTCGATAACGCCTACTCTTGGGCGAGTGCAGTCCTCCACAAAGACTTCGGACGTTTAGAAACTGGCCCCTTAGCCCGTCAATTAGTAGCTGGTGGCAAACATGGCGAATCTTGGCAACATTACGACCCCTTCATCCTCGATGTCTTCAAAAACATGGGTGGTGCTAGTATTCATGTGCGTCAGCTAGCACGAGTTCACGAAATTGTCAAGTTATATCGCCAAGCTGAACACTGTTTGCGCGAATTCAAATTAAACGACCCTTGGTATATCAAACCCAAAGAAAAAGATGGCAAAGGTTGGGGTGCAACGGAAGCGGCGCGGGGTTCGTTGTCTCACTGGGTAGAAGTAGAGGGCGGTAAAATTAAGAATTACCAAGTTATTGCCCCAGGTACGTGGAATATCGGACCTCGTGATGGTGAAGGAATTCGTGGCCCCATTGAAGAAGCGTTAATTGGCACACCTATTTACGATTCTAGCGATCCGGTGGAAGTTGGGCATGTGGCGCGATCGTTTGATTCATGTTTGGTGTGTACAGTTCACGCGCATGATGCTAAGACTGGTGAAGAGTTAGCGCGTTTTCGGACTGCTTAATTAGTCGAGGTGCGTTATTCGTAATTTAACGCACCACAACTTAGTATATGCCTAAATTATTGAATGACTGCCCCAGAGACAAATTCATAACACACAGCAACAAGTTTTTAATATTCAAATATTTAGATAGATTAAGTACAATCCTCTAGTAATATTTTCTTCCATTTGTTCAATCAACCTTAATTCCTGTATTATACTTCTTCGTAAATTGCTTAGATAGTTGTATGGAGTAAAATCCATACTTAACCTTACTCCAATATCGCAAGCCATAACTTTTTCGTAAAAATACCCCCATCTTAAAGCGTTGGGATGAATTGAAATTTTGCTATATGGATTGTTTTTAATTCTTGGATTGTCGTACCAAAGATTATAGTTTAAATCTATTGTAGGTCTCCAAAAGATGCAGTGTTCCAATGCTTTATCTCTCCATTTTCGGTTGATAAATGTTGGAAGACAATAATAAATTTCATTCGTTTTTTGGATTAATTCAAATTGCCCTTTAGGGTTATGCAAATCCCAATGAAGATCGGTGAAGTCAGGATTAGAGTTTTTCCTAATACCTAGACTAGCTTTTTTCATCTGCAAACCAATTATTTTGCCTGATGTGTATAAATGCTCGTCTGCTGGCCAAGTACTTTCAACGTTAGGGGAAACAGCCCATACAACAGCAAATATTCCTAGCTCTTGAAAGTATTTTTCAATACCTCGAACCAGCCACCCTTCGTATTCCCGTTCAATAGGCTTACCAAATACAGGTAAAAGTACATCAATCAATATTTTTTTCCCCTTTTGCTGTTATCTTAAGTTCTACTAACGGCAATAGTACCCAAAACGACTTACTGAATAACGGTTATGTTTAGCGGTGGCTAATAAGTTTTGTAATCCACTAGGGGCTTTAGTCGGTCTAATGGAACACGGTTGTTAAACCTCATCGCCACTCCAGCATTTCTTCAATCGTCAAACCAATATCACTCGCAATCTGCCGTAGCAATCTTGGTGAGATGTCACGCCCTTTGTGAAATGGGACTGTTGTTCCTCGTCCATCTTCGTGTCGAAACTGTTTGTGTGAGCCTTTTTGACGTACCTCCACAAACCCAAGGCTCTCCAATATTCGTACAACTTCTTGGGGTTTCAGAATAGGAATATTACTCATGGTCTACTGAACCACAATCTGTTGTATACCTACAAACTCTGTCTCGAATACCAGATCCTCGTCCTCTAGAAGCATCTCAATAACTTCACGCAAATTTTCCTGCAATTCATCCAAGGTTTCACCTTGAGAATGCGCTCCAGGAAAGCCAGGGACATAGCCAACATAGAATTTAGTATCAGGATCTCTTTCAACGATCGCAGTAAAAGTTTTCATATCACAATCATGGACAACGCTCACTTACAGCTTACTGGATCGGTGATCTAACTGAGCGACGCCGAATAAATAGCCCGTCGTAGACATCGCCCTTGCACCGCTATGACAACCAGACTAAACTTAGTTTACAGACTTAGTTTAATCTTATGGAAACTGTAAATATTCATCAAGCTAAAACGAATCTCTCAAAGCTATTGTCGCGCGTAGAACTTGGAGAAGAAATCATTATTTCCAACCGAGGCATTCCTGTTGCCAAGTTGGTTCCGTTTCGCACCTCATCAAATCGACTCAATAGTTTAGGGCAAGATAAAGGGCGTTTTGTAGTGCCAGATGACTTCAATGCCCCTTTGCCAGAAGAAATTTTGGCAGCATTTGAGGGCGGTGAGGAGTGAAACTTTTGCTAGATACGCAGTGGTGGTTATGGTGGTTTACCCAACCAGAGCTTTTGAATTAAGCAGCAATCGCCCATATTGCCGATGAAACCAATGAATTGTGGCTCTCAGTTGCTAGTATTTGGGAAATGGGGATAAAAGTTGCGATCGGCAAGTTACCACTGACAGATCCCCTAGACAGTTATATTTCTAGTCGGATGACGGTGTTGGCAATGCGCTCGCTAGAAATTACAGCTTCTCATGCTTTACAAGCGGCTGCTTTACCTTTGCATCACCGAGATCCTTTTGACAGAATGTTGATTGCACAGGCTCAGATAGAAGATATGACGCTTGTGAGTGCCGATTCGATGTTTAATAAGTACGATATTTCCCTACTTTGGGCAGCCAAATCTTAATGCCTACGGCTGGCTACGCCTACGTATTTGTTATTTCAGCGATCGCATTTGCTATTTCGGCGATCGCATTTGTTATTTCGGCGATCGCATTTGTTATTTCAGCGATCGCATTTGCTATTTCGGCGTTCGCATTTGCTATTTCGGCGATCGCATTTGTTATTTCAGCGATCGCATTTGCTATTTCAGCGATCGCATTTGCTATTTCGGCGTTCGCATTTGCTATTTCGGCGTTCGCATTTGCTATTTCGGCGACTACATTTGCTATTTCGGCGTTCGCAAAAGCTACTTCGGCGTTCGCCCCACCAACTCTTTTAATTTGGCAAAAATGTCGTGATAACCAATGGACTATGCCTAATGAATTATATTCAAAAGTCGTAGCGTAACACACTAAAACTTATAGAAACAGTGCGTTAGGCTTGCGTTAATGCATTTGCATAAAACAGCAATTTACACGGTAAGCTTGTGTCTGATTTAGCGCTACATAATTATCTCCCTCGCGTTCCCGATGAAGCATTGCAAGAATACATAGAATGGTGTGTTTTAGAGCAAGCTCAAGCCGCAGAATGTAACTTTACTCCTGATACAAGTAAGTTAGATAATCTGCCACCAGAAGACTACGTTCCTAAACTTGTCGAGCAGTTCATGAAAGTTAAACCAGACCCAATTAAAGCCGGTTTGGTAGCTGCGATCGCTGGAAAAGAAGCAGACAAACACGCTTTATCCGGTTTAGCGATCGCTGCTGATTTTATATCTCTTTATGTCAAGTATTTAATTCCTAAAGAAGGAAGTACTAGAGAACAGGCTGAAGAGATATTAACTAAAGTATCACAAGATCAGTATGAGAAACTGACTGAAATTGCCAAGAAACATGGTGTAGAGTTATAGTTTTCTACTGATAAATTCTTTTTCAGAGGCTTTGTCTGTATTATTAGTCAGAGCCTCTATTTTAGTCACTGCTGCATCATCTAGAAACTTTAACTACCTTTGTTTTAATGAAAATCGTCGGATTTCATTGGCAGCTTCTTTTCTTAAATCTATCGAATTAAGACTAGATAATTCTTGCCAAACTACATTAATTGGCATCAGAACTCCATTAACACCTGCACTGATGTATGGATAGTTTTCACTTCCAGAGGAACTATTAATAGTCCACTGCCCATTTTTTTTATGTCTGATAACCTCACCTACGTAAGCTACTAAGTTATCATAGAGAGAAGTCTCGATATAATCGATTCCATAAGCTTCAGCTTTTTGGGAAACAACATCCAAGCTTATATAGGATAAATCAAGTTGGTGACGGTAAATATGTAACTGTTCTGCAAGCTCATTAATTAGCTCGTCAATGTTGTTTACAAGTTCTATTTTATGTTTTGAGTAATATTCCCAATGCGAAACAGAATTACCACGATTATTGGCAATATCTTCTCTTGTTCTTTGTGTCAGCTTGAGCCACTTCAAAAAATATTCTTTTGCATAAATATCCCCTTTCCCAGGAATACTATATCCTTTTGGGTCAAACACGAATAAAAATCTGTCGTTGGGGAGTTCATAGACTAGGGGCTGATACTTATATTCATTTGAATAGGTTTGTTCAAATATTTTTGTGAATTCTTCGTGCAGTTTTCCTTCAGATTCAATCAAGTCTTGAACTTGTTTTCTTGTTAGACGCTTATGATTGAGAGAGTTTTTGTTTCCCATAATTGACAAGAGTAAAGTTTGACTTAGATGCAGAATTGTTAAAGTACTTCAAGTTGGGAGCATCTAAGTTTTCCAAATGTACCTTAAATCGACCCCCCTTAGACAATATTTCTGCTCCCTCTCCTTAGTAAGGAGAGGGTTAGGGTGAGGTTTAAAAAGCTTTCTACAAAAGTGAAATGCTCCCCTTCCAGTTTAAAAAACATCCCATGTACAAATAATTCTGCTTAAACAAGTAAACCTCATCCCATGCTAACTATTATTGGTTGCGGCAATCTCAATCGCAATGACGACGCAGTAGGCGTAATCATTGCCCAACGCTTACAAAAATATCTAGCCGAAAACCCTAATCCTCATGTGCAAGTCTATGACTGTGGCACTGCCGGAATGGAGGTAATGTTTCAAGCTAGAGGAAGTAAACAATTAATAATTATTGATGCAAGTTCAACTAATTCTGAACCGGGTGCTGTGTTTAAAGTTCCAGGAAAAGAACTAGAAGCTTTACCAGAACCTAGTTATAACTTGCACGATTTTCGTTGGGATAATGCTTTAGCCGCCGGACGGAAAATCTTTAATAATGACTTTCCCGAAGACGTGACAGTTTATTTAATTGAAGCAGCAAATCTTGCTTTTGGACTAGAATTAAGTCCTGCTATTAAACATTCTGCCGATTTAGTTTTTGAAGAGGTAGCTGCACTTATCAAACAGAATACTAACTAATCCAAAATCCAAAATCTAAAATCGAATCACGCCCAATCCCGATAAACAGAAAGTTCATCTACCCTCATTTCAAAAGGTACACCTTGACTCTCTGGCGGACAAACACGGATTTTAGCACTGCTAAGAATTCCATAGAGTAATGTCCCCATTGGCACGATTTTTTGCAGCACACGCCAATTAATAACTTGATCGGGACATTCAATAACTAATGTTAAAGCATTGGCATGGGTTGTGACATACCACCGACAATCAGATAGCAGATTTTGAATTGTGCGATCGCACGCTTCATAAAAGTATTTGCTAATAGAATCCTCTAGTTGTTGTCGCAGTATAATATCTGCTGATGTCGGTTGCTTAGGATGTGAGTCATCACCATCAAAGTAATACATATTTCTAGCCATCTCTCTTTAACTTCCTGTTTATATTCCAATCACCATTCCATAAAGTACATCTTTATTTGTTTCTAATAATTCTTGAGTTTCATCATCATAGTAAGCACCAATTCCACTACACTGAATTCCCAAATAATTGCTAGTTAAATAAAGTCTCTGTACAAGAAAACCAGCTATTTGCATAGCAGTTTGATAATTTAAATAATCTGACACAAAAAATAAAGTTACAGCGCCATCTCTAGCAATAGCCTGATTAATACATAAGTAACCCGTCTTTTCACTAAAATTACCCGTTTTAACCAGATGCGTACCTCTATATAACCCAGGTGTCATTCCCTCTACTCGATGCACCACTGAGTAAATTTCTATTTCCTCATAATTTTCTGTCGGTATTGACTGCTGAAGTTGTTGCACTACATATAAATAATCTTCTTGAGAAATAGACTCTTTCCGGAAACGTCTAATAGAACGTCTATTCCAAACAGTTCGATAAAATTTATCTTTGTCAAAATCAAATTGAGGATGCTCTAATTTCTGCTGGTGACTCTTTTGTAGAGTAGTTGCTTGATAAGCATCTTCAATAAATTTATTAGCTTCAAAATAATCAGTACCACAGACAAAAGGAACCTTTAGCCTTAAACGTCTAATTTTCTTGTTTTGTACTTCTCCTGACACCGCACAAGCAGTAATAAACTCTTTATTCTCAAATCCCAAATCGGAATTGAGAGCGAGTTTATCAAAGTCGAAAACTAGTTGTATATCTTTTTGATGGAGATAAGCTGAAGCTGCGATCGCACCTAAATGGTGTCCGCTATCTAATAAGCAATATCTCATGCTTCTATTTTGATATTTCCAGCTAGACCTATAATAAACACAACTAATTAAAAAAATGAATCCGTTGATACTTTTGCCAGGTATAATATAACTTTCTAACCCATCATCAATTAATTCATAGATGAGAGTTAGACAATTATTCTCAACTTCTAGATGATATATACCATTTATCATTCCTTCAATCCCGCGAACCTGTACGTAAACTTCTGTAGGGTACAAAGCACCTGCTGATGGATTCACTCGCAGTTGATAAAGTCCATCTTTATACACTTTTTCCAGGGTAATCGCACTGGTTAAAGAGATAAAAGAATGAACCGGATTATTGAGATTTAATTTTACTCTCCGATAAAATTTGGGATAAACTTTAAATGGAGATGGCTGTGTTGAAGCATCTACATAATTTGGCTCAATTTGTACCGATAAGTAAGAATGCTTGGTAGCGTCATGATACGCTTTGCCCGATATCTGACTTGATAGCATTTTTAAGTATCCTTAATACTTCTACATTGCTGGCGAAATCTATTGCTTTATAGTCGTCTAAATTTTTTAAATATAAATTAGGATGATGCTGTAAAAGTAACTTTACGACTTCTGTTTTTCCGGCTGAAGCTGCATACATTAAAACAGTTGCACCGTTATCATTTTGGTTGTCGATGTTAATTTTATTAGCCAGCAGTAAATTAATTAAATCGTAGTGATTACCAAAACAAGCAAACCATAAAGCATTATTGCGATCGCTGTTTCGAGCATTGATATCCACGCCAAAATAAATTAGTTCTTTGACGACTGTATAAACTCCTTCTCTTGTGGCTTTCATCAAAGCTGTATCGCCATTTTCACCCGGCTGATTTAAATCGCTAGGATTATAATCTTTTACTATTAGCCATTCGGTTGTTGCTTCACTCAAATTTTGACTGTTGGTTTGATTCATAAGTATTCCTTAGTTAACTTTACTTCTCGCAATTTACTAATATAAATTTGCTTGAAAAATAGAATGGTGAGCAATGCCCATCATTGTTTAAAAAATGTTATCTAAATTATTTAAACTTACATATATGCTATCAACTTTATAAGTTTAAATTATGAATCATTTCTAAAGATCGCCCGATATTTTTCTTAAAAAAGCTTAAAAAATAATATAAAAGCAGTAATTATTACAGTTTTCTTTCATAAGATAGATTAGAGGCAGATATGTTATAAATCTAGATTTAGATCCCCGACTTCTTCAATAAATTAGGGATCTGAGTAGTAAGTGTATATATTTTTAACCTTACTGACAATTATAAGAATATAAGATATTGTCTACATCTTCGATGGTAAGATTTTGTTTATCAGCTAAAGTTTTTAACTTATGGGTAATATCTTTAAGTTGAGACAAATTAAAGGAAAGTCCTAATTCATTAGCTCGGTGATTAACCGCCTGTTTTCCAGCCAATTTATGATTGATTAAAATTGAGCGCGTTACACCAAAACTGCGGGGATTAATAGCTTCATAAGTTTTAGAGTTATTCAACATAGCCTTAGTATGAATACCGGCTTTATGACTAAAAGCACTCTCGCCAAAAATACAGTGATTAAAAGGAATAGAAATTCCAACTTTTCTCGCAACTAATTCATGCAAGTAACCAAGTTTATCTAAGCGATATTTAGATTTAATTTGCTCTGGATTTGTAGCATATAACCTAGCGATAAATCCGGCTAGTGAGGTAATACCATTACGTTCACCAATACCAAGCACACAGGTATCTATATGAGTTGCTCCTGCTTCCAGTGCTGTATAACTGTTAGCATTTGCACATTCTGTATCATTATGACCGTGAAATTCAATATCTAAATTAGTGAACTGGCGCAAAGTCTTTACTAATTCAAATACTTGCATTGGGGTACTAATTCCTACTGTATCGGCAATTCCTATGCGTTTGATAACTCCTAATTTTTCAATCTCAGAGTAAATTGCGATTAAATCTTCTATGGAAGTGCGTGACGAATCCTCAGCCGAAAACCGTAATTCAATATCAGGAGCTTGCTGATGAATAAAAGTTAAAACTTCAGATGCTAAATCAATAATTTGATTAATATTTTTCCCATGACTGAACTGACGCATCAAAGAAGAACTACCGATAGTTAAATTAATCCCAGCTACGCCTGTCGCTAAAGCAACTTTAGCATCTTCTAAGTGACAGCGAATGTGAGTTAATATTTTGGATGGCAAGCCTAAGCGAGCCAATCGTTCACAGTCTTGTCTAGATTGGGGTGAAGCAATTGGCGATGTTAACTCTATATATTCCACTCCAAATTCTGCAATGGCCTCAGCGATTTCGACTTTATCATCTGAAGAGAAATTGGCTTTGACGAATTGTTCACCTTCACGCAGAGTGCTTTCTACAATTGCAAATTCAGATAGCGACATTGACGAACCTTTGTGCTAATTATTATCAGTAGTGTTTACTTATTAGTTTTAATATCAACAGATTTGCATAATTGAGAAATAATTACTTTGGCTGATTCTTGGGGACTGGCTACAGTATCAATTATAAGAGAGCGATCGCTAGTATCAATACCTTCTAAAATCTGTTTTGTCGGAACCGAATCATAGTTCTGACTCTCTTCCACAAATATTTTTAGTTTTTCCCGCAATTCTACACCTGTAACAACTTGTTTGCTGACGAGTTCTAAAATTTGTTGTTCTTCTTTAGGAGTAAAATAAGTACAAGCCTCTGGTATGCCCAAGCTAGCAAAATTAGTCAGTACTTCTGGGACAATTTGCCTATTATCTTCTAACTCTTGATTAGCAATTTTATCAAAAGAATCATGGCGTTTTAGCAGTCTTTCTAAACGTACCTTGTTTGGTGCAGTCAACATTACAAATTTAGCATTTTTTAAAGCCTTAGCTGCATAGCAAACCTCATTTTCACCACGCAAACTATCAAAAACTAACATAGAGTTTACTTGTTGGGGATTAATGTGTAGCGAAGCTAAAATGTGACCCATTCCACCAGGAAAGTGTTCTCGGTAAAGGCGAGTATAAGTTAGGCGTTTAATCCGACAATGAGGTTGCACGAGTTTCTCTTGCATTTTTAACATCGGGGCAATTATCACACGTTCGGTTAAAACACGACGATTAGGTAAAAGTGTAAAATTCAAGCCTTCTTCAGCCAAAGCTTTTGTGATTGTGCTTTTTCCCACGCCAGTCATACCCACTATGATGAGTAAAGGAAAACTTGTTATTGGCAACCAGTCTTTAGGGACAGGAAATCCTACACCTACACCTGGACTTAAGTGTTCAAAAAATAGATTTTGCCTTGTTGTATTAACCCGATGCTGCACAATATGAACCTCTTTTAAGTTAGTTATTATAGATACGTCAATATTTTATAGCCTCAGTGTTTATACAGAAGTAAATAGCTATGTTAAATTGATGAGAAGATCCATCAATATTGGTTTTTTAAATTGCTTTATTCTGTGTTTTATAGCAAGCGATCGCGCATTTATCTAACAAGCATCAAGCAGATGTACTACTGTTAGGTAAATGAGAGTTATTTCAAAATTATTAAGATATCCTAAAGAAAGCTAGTTTTCAAATCAAAACTTGCTAACTTACTAAAGTATAAATAGTTCAAATTGGCAAAGTAGAAACATGGAAATTAGCGCTCGTAATTCTCTCAAGGGTACTGTCAAAAAAGTTGTACATGGTTCAGTTAATACTGAGATAACTTTAGAACTAGCGCCAGGAGTAGAGCTAGTGTCAATCATTACAAAATCATCAGCAGAAAAACTAGGACTTGCAGAAGGTAAGCAAGCTTATGCCGTGATTAAATCATCAGATGTGATAGTTGCTGTGGATTAAAAAATAGAGTTGGCTTCTTTTGCAAGCCACTCTATTTTTTTATCAAAATTACATTTATATAAATTCGTAACTCATTCCTAAAAGTGATTATAAAAACAACAAAGTAGCGAATTGAAGAATAATTAAAACAGTCATATTCAGTTTTTAAGAGTTGAAATTCACAGATACCTGAATTATTTAATTAGTAATTCATATATCTGATTTTTCACAAATGATTAACTAAAGCTATACATAAAGGTTAGTTAATCAAATTATCAATAACGCGAACATAAATAGCTCTGGCATTTTCTAAATCTATGACAAAATCTGTGTTATCAATATTAATAATCAAAGAAGGCAAGTGTTGTTTTAAAGTGACATGACTTCCTGTTCTTATTCCCATTAATATAAGGGTTTTCAATATTGTTTTATCTTGACTTTTACAGAAGGTAACGATTCCTCGTTCTCCCGTTTTCAATAATTCTAATGAACAGCCAGTCACAGTAAAGCGGGTGAACATCTTAATTCTAAATTAGGAATGTGAAAGGAAGAAGGAAGTATATTTTCATCCTTCATTCCTTCATCTTTTATTTGGTTGCCAAAGGCAGCAACGAAAGTAATAGTTTAAACCAGATATGCTTCTTGATGTGTCTTAATTGTGCAATTAGAACGAGGATAAGTTACGCAAAGTAGAGCGTATCCTTTAGAAACCTGATCGTCATCTAGGAAGTTTTGATCTTCTTGATTAACTTCACCTTCGACAACCTTGCCAACACAGCTAGAGCAAGAACCTGCATGACATGAAAAGGGCAACTCAATACCATTTTCTTCTGCTGCTTCTAAAATTGTAGTTTCTTCATCAACTTCAATTGTGGTGTCGATGTCTTCTTTTTTGTTGATTAATCTAACTTGGTAGGAAGCCATTTTACGATTCTCCTCAAACGTTATACAATTGGTCTAATTTCCGAAGTTTTTGAGCAACCTATCCTACTTTTTGCTTCCCTTCTTCTTACAGAGATACTAAGTTTAGTAAGCTTCTCTATAGGGGTAAGGGATGCAATGCGAATTAGAAGCTATCTCAAGGGCATTGAAATTCTGCGGAGTGCATCTATAGAAAGTCTCTAAAATTGACTTAGCACTAACGCAATGATGTTAGCTGCAAGGTACACCAGTAGGCGTACCGTCATCTGTTTTAAACGACTTTCCACAACCGCAGGTATCAGTTGCATTGGGGTTGATGAATTTAAAACCGCTTTCCATCACTCCTTCAACGAAGTCAACAATAACTCCGTCTAATAAGGGCGCACTTTTGGCATCAACGTAAACCAGTACTTTGCCTTGCTGACTTACCAAATCATCTGGTTGGGGCTTGCTGGTGATATCGATCGCATATTCGTAGCCACTGCAACCACCATCTTTTACCGAGATGCGGACACCTTTAGTTACGCCATTAGCGTCAGGTGCGGAACCTTTGAGGAATGCCCGCAGATGAAATTCTGCTTTTTCTGATAAAATAACGGCCATTAAGTCTCCTGATTTGTAGCGATTTCTGGTTCTGATTTCAGATGTGGATTGTCCTTTGTCATTTGTCAGTTGTTATTTACTAATGACCAATGACCAATGACTAATGACCATTTTGTGCAATCCCTGTGGGTTCCATCGAATTGGATTGGGCGTGTCTCCAGGGCGCACTATTGCCGCATACTGGACAAGAGCGATCGCGGTGAGAACGGCGTTTAGCAAATTCCATTCGATTCAAGTCGATTGTCAGCAATTGCGATAATAGAGGCTGACTAAACCCGGTGATCAGCTTGATCGCTTCCAATGCTGTTAGACAAGCTAGGGTTCCAGAAACAGCGCCCATAACTGAAAAGCCGCGCTGATCCCAATCAGGCTTTTCTGGAAACAGACAAGATAAACAAGGAGTCACACCAGGAATAATCGTTGTCAGGTAAGCCTCCATCCCATTCATTGCGGCTTCCACCATTGGCTTACGCGATCGCACACAGGCTTCATTTAACAAATTGCGTTCTGTAAAATTGTGAGCGCAATCAAGAGCCATATCAGCCGACTGCACCAATGAATCTACATTTTCCGGGGTGATGTAATCATGAACTGCTTCCACTTGGACATCAGGATTAATCGCATCCAGAGTTTCTTTAGCTTTAAATACCCTTGGCTTACCTACCCAATCATCAGTCATGAGAACCTGACGATTCATATCATCTAGCCGCAAGTCACCACCCCGGACTAAGATTAGCCGCCCAACGCCCGCTACTGCTAAGTAAAGCGCCGCCGTACCGCCTAATCCACCCACACCTGTAACCAAAACTGTCGCTGACTTTAGGCGTTTCTGTGCTGCTTCGCCAAAATTCGGGAGCATCATTTGGCGACGATAGCGTTCTAATTCGGTAGGCGTTAGGTTTACCAATTTATACCTCCTAATCAGAAGTGATTTCTGTCAGTGTGACTACATTTTTCGGCTTGTCGTTAAATACTTTGAACAGCTTTTGTTCATAAGCTGTCGATTCGGTAAATAACTGATAAGCTTTTTGCAAAGCCAAAGAATATTGATTTAATTTCTCTTCTTGACTCAAGTTAGGAGAATTATCATCAATTTCCTGCATATTTTGAGAAAACTTTTTCAGAATATGTAGACGATGTACATTCACAACTTCTAAGTCGTAGGACATATTAAAGAATTGAAAAAATTCTTCTGCATCTACGAGCTTCTTGAATTCATCAATAGTTCCAGTCATTTAGCGTTCTCCAATTGTTTCAGATGTTGCTTAAGTTCATCTAACTGGCGATAGATTTCATAAGTTGCGGCGGCAACATCCATAAGTTGTGTGTAATCTGTTGGCAGACCTTCAGCTAAATCATGCAGATCCATTTTCATCTGACCTGCTTTGCTGTTAAGCCGTCTGATTTGCCCTTGTAGTTCCTCAATGTCATTTGTCATTTGTCCTTTGTCCTTTGTCATTTGTCATTTGTCTTTCAATACGGTTCGGTTAAGATCCCCCCGCCGACGGCGACCCCCTTAAAAAAGGGGTAGAAGAGAGTTATAAGCCCCCCTTTTTAAGGGGGGTTGGGGGGATCTCCTGGGCAAAATACTACTAACCGAACAGTATTGATTTGTCTTTTACTAATGACAAATGACTAATTAAATGTTGCCGACTTCAGGAAAGCGCTTCGCCAAATCAAGACCTTTTTTGACGTAGTTTTCTCCCTCTTCGGCTAATTTTTCTATGGAGTCAAAACCAAAACGTTGAGCATCTCGCAAGGTTTTCACAGCTAGCAAAAGACGACCTGAAAAAACTAGTGCCCAGCCAAATCCTTCATGACTCAAATCAACCACAACCTGAGATATCAAACCTGTTTCCTGTTCAATTCCAGCCGCTACAGCCCGAAAAAATGCCATAATCCGCGCTTGAGTGATCGGATCAACTTCGCCCTCAACGGAAATTTCCCGTTTCTTTTGTTTGGTGACAATAAAGGGTTTCAGAATTAACTCATCCGACCAAGTACGATAAACTCCATAACTGTCTTGACCACGGATTTGTTTAATTAATACCTTAAGAAAAGGTGAGTTCAAGACTTCTGTTGTAGCAGTTCCGTTAACACTATTATTTGCGGTCATACTGTTGCTTCGTCTTCGATTTCATCAGCAAAGTTTGTGGTTTTTGGCTGCAAAGCTTTACGCAACCAAGGTGGAGGATTACCTTTGAGGGTTTTGACTAGCTTGTTTAGCACTTCACTAATTTCTTCTTCTTCCGATCGCGCCTTCACTGGAGTAACACCTTTCTTGATTAATCGAGCGGCGGCGCTACCACCAATTGCTGTGACGTAAACAATTGTACAGTCAACGATCGCATCAAGTTTTGGATTGATTTTATCTTCATTCCCATCTTCTTTGAGGTTGCCTTCAAAGTTGAGGGTTTCTACGAAGTGATATCCCTCATCGGTAATTTCGTAAACATCAATCATTTTTGCCCATCCGAAGTGAGCATTAATATGAACTCGGTCACTCGTCGTGAAGGCTATTTTCATTGTAATTCTCCTCTCTACAGTTTTGAGTTTTGAATTGGGAAGAAGGAATTCAGTGGTCAGAATTAAGGAGTAATTAGAGTTGGACTGGCAGAATTAAATCTGCATATTCTATTTGGTGATGCGCCAAATTATATGAGAAACGAACCGCAAAGGGCGCATTCGCGCAGCGTCTCGTCAGAGAAGGACACAAAGAAGAAAGAAAGAAAGCATTCTGAATTCTGACTCCTGAATTCTTGAAGAAGAATTCAAAACTCTGCGCTCACAATTCCGAACTCTTGGAACTGCTTAACTCTGGCTTCTTCTGCCTCTAAAAATAGGTTGCCGATGCCAAACACAATTTCCATCGTGCCTCGGTAGCCAACTTTGGTAAATTGACCATTACCTAAGCGGTCATAAATGGGCAATCCTAGACGATAAAGAGGAATCGAGAGGCGTTTAGCGATCGCCCCCACATTTGAGTTACCAATCAGCAAATCTGAACCCTCTGCTAGACTCTCAAAGTCTTCTAAGTCGCCGATGGTGACGCTTTTTACTGGGAGTTTTTCTAGGAGGTGCGA
This sequence comes from Nostoc sp. NMS4, assembly GCF_017115095.1. GTDB lineage: Bacteria > Cyanobacteriota > Cyanobacteriia > Cyanobacteriales > Nostocaceae > Nostoc. Next base: position 15,245 of record NZ_JABXKI010000394.1, read on the forward strand.
TCGCGTGGTTGTCACTACCGCATGAATTTGCGCTCCCATCGATTGCAAGAAATGCACGGTTGACCACAACAAATCAGGTTCCAGCGCCAGGGAAACTCGTTTTGCACCGAAGTAAAAGTGGGTGTCCAGCATCGCATCTTGCAACTGACGACGTTGGCGGCGGTATTTTTCGGGTACGCTATTACCGCTCAGAATCGCCAATGCTTGGATAAATTCATCTACTGGTTCTAATCCTGTCAGTTCGCCAAACACTTCATAAGGTGTACCAAAGCGTTCTTCCAGAATCTTGGCAGCCCCCCGCATACTTTCACCCAATGCCAGGGTAAAGGCAGAACTACCTACTTCTCGTAGCTGTTTTAAGGTAGTTCCACTGACTGTAACCGCACTATAATTATCCTCTAAATGTCCATCTAGAGAAGCGCCAAGGTCAGGTACAAAGATCGGCACTAGTCCAAAAGATGTGACTATCTCTTTGATTTCCTGTACATCCCCAGGTGTGAAGGCAGAACCCGCCAAAATCGTGACTTGTTCAGTTCTGAGTCCACCTGGACGAGGAATTTCCTGAACTATGCTTTCCACAGCAACGGCAAAGCCATCTTGCAACGCACCTTTAAAATCTGGGGTAGGTGCAAAAACGATCGCTAAATCATTTAATTCGGGATGGCGATCGCGGATTTCCTTAAGAAAACCTTCAATGTCATCGCCTCTAGTTTCCGTCAACCCAGTACTACATAAACCAATAATTTCTGGGTTAGCTTTTTCTACCAGAGTCAGAATTGCTTGCTCCACATTCTCTTCACCACCCAAGATAGTAGTAACTTCCGTCATCGCTGTGGTAGCTAGGGGAATCGCTTCCCGAAAATGCCGCACCAGCACAACTTTAGCGAAAGCAGTACAACCTTGAGAACCATGAAATAAGGGCATTGTCCCTTTCAATCCCAAAAAGGCTAAGGTTGCGCCCAAAGCTTGACTTTGCTTGAGGGGATTAACCGTCAGTGCTTTGTTAGAAGTGGTAACGATCGCCATTAAACTGCCTCCTCTTCTTCCCAAGGAGCCGGTTTGCGTATTTGTTCCCAAATTGGGCTATAAAGAGCTTCGTACAATTCCCGCGCCATTTCAATCATTCCCACATAACCTGCATAAGGGTGATGGCGTTCTTGGTTGATATCTAAGAAAGGAATTCGAGCTTTCAAAGCTGTATATTGGTTGCGTCCACCAGCAATCAACATATCTGCGCCAGTGTCTTTAACTAGTTGTAGCAATTCTTGAGCGTTGCCTTTCTCCAACATGATGCCGTCGTTGCCGATCAACTTCTTGATTTTGGCTTTATCTTCTTCAGTACTTTTCCGAGTACTGGTAGCAACAACTTCAATACCCAAGTCTTTAGCAGCCGAGATAATCGACCAACTCTTGACACCACCAGTATACAAAACAACTCGCTTACCTTTGAGTCGAGCGCGATAGGGAGCCAGTGCCAAATCTAAAGCGGCGGTTTCTTCGGCAATTAGCTTTTCTGTCCGTTCTTGTAGATCGCGATCACCTAATTTAGCAGCGATATTTCGCAGACAGCGATTCATATCATCGATGCCGTAGAAAGACTCTTCAATGTAGGGAATGTTGTAACGCTCCTCCATCTTCCTCGCCATATTCAGCAACGCTCGTGAGCAGATCATGACGTTGAGCTTGGCGCGGTGGGCATAGCGAATTTCATTGTAGCGAGCATCGCCCGTAATTTTAGATAAAATACGGATGCCTAATTTTTCTAACAGTGGTGTTACTCCCCACATTTCCCCGGCGATATTGTATTCGCCGATTAAGTTAATATCATAAGGCGTTGTATGTTCCGGTTCTGCTGTGCCGACAACATAATCTAATAAAGCTTCACCGCCAAAACGGTTGCCCAGATTTTTACTACCAATGAATCCTGGGGCAATGACGGGAACAACAGGAATACCAATTTTTTCAGCCGCCGCTTTGCAGACAGCATCCATATCATCGCCAATTAAGGCAGTAACGCAAGTGGCATAGACGAATACTGCTGCTGGTTGGTAGCGCTCTTTGAGTTCTAGAATCGCTTTGTAGAGTTTCTTTTCGCCACCGAAGATAACATCATTTTCACCCAAGTCAGTGGTAAAGCCCATTTTGTAGAGTTGCGGGCCAGACGACAGACTACCACGACTGCCCCAGGAATTACCAGCACAGGCGATCGGCCCGTGGACTAGATGCGCTGCATCTGCGATCGGTACTAGAGCAATCATTGCACCATCAAAGGCGCAGCCACCTTGAGCCGCGCCAGGTTGTGCCTGTTGAGCGCATGACTTGTTTTTCTTTTGGGTTTGTTTGTGCTGATTATGTTCGCATCCTGTCTCAGTCAGCAGATCGTTGATTTTTCCTTGGGTGCTTTTCATCTCTATTCTCTTAATTGTTAATTGTCCTTTGTCATTTGTCATTTGTCCTTTGAATTGACTATTGTACAGACGCGATTAATCGCGTCTCTACCAATGACTAATGACTAATGACCAATGACTAATGACCAATGACTAATGACTAACAAATGTATTTTGTGACATCCTCTCCACATACATCAGCGAGGTAAGATAGAGCGCGAAAACGCAATCCTACAAATTCGTCATATAAAGGATTGAGTTTACATAGTGGTGGAATATCAATAGACTTCCCAAATAATTTAATTTGTCGCTCAAAGGGACAACAACAAGGAATTGTTTGGCAAATTAGATGAGCGAAGCGATTATTTTTAACCTGAATTCCATCCACTACACGCCGCAACGGATTAAGAAGATTGTGGAACCACCCCGGTTTTTTCTGGTTAGGTGGATGGTAATTAGGATGAGGATGAGTGTGAGTATGTTCGTGAGTGTGATTGATGGTTTCCATCTATAAATACCTTGGGTAAATGCTATCAAGAAAAAGGGGAAAATAATTCATAATTACGTTAGCGTAGCGTTAGCGAGTCCGCGAGCGTCATTACGAATTACGAATTATTTTCTCCCTTTAATTAACACGTTGTGTTTCTACGCAATTTCTAACGAATCAAGTCGTAAGAAATATCTGTCTTAGAAGGAATGTTGGTGTTGCGATCGATTTCTTCAAACAGGGTGTTTACAGTCCAGTTGAGGAGGTTGATCACGCCTTGATAACCAATGGTGGCGTAGCGGTGTAAGTGGTGACGATCCATGATGGGGTAGCCGATTCTCACGAGGGGAATCTTGGTGTCGCGCCACAGGTACTTACCGTAGGTGTTACCAACTAAGAAGTCTACTGGTTCTGTGAACAACAATGAACGCATGTGCCACAAGTCCTTACCAGGCCAAACAGTTGCATGTTGACCGAAGGGGCTAGAAGCAAGCAATTCTTTGATTTCTGCTTCAAATACTTCGTTGCTGTTGTGAACCAAGATATGCACAGGTTCAGCACCCATTTCTAGCATAAAGCCAACTACGCTGTATACTAAATCTGGTTCGCCGTAGATAGCAAAACGCTTGCCGTGAATCCAGGAATGGGAGTCAGTCATGGCATCAACAGCCCGACCGCGTTCGATTTCTAATTCTTCAGGAATGGGGATACCACTCAATTCGCTGAGTTTCATCAAGAACTCATCAGTACCCTTAATGCCCCAAGGACGGGAAACTGAGGTTGGTTGCTTCCACTCTTTTTCAATATACTCGCGGGTTTTGAGGGTAGAGTGTGCTTGCAGAGCGATCGTAGCTTTCGCATTGATTGAATCTGCTGCATCTTCTAGCTTTGTACCACCTGGATACATATCGAATTCACCTGTGTTTGGTGAATCCAGGTAGTCGCTGTTGTCGGCGAGAATTGTGTAGTCAAAGCCGAACAAAGAAGCAATCCGCTTGATTTCGCGGTTGTTGCCTACGTAGGTATCAAAACCTGGGATGAAGTTGATTTTACCATTGCTGGTTTCTTTCTTATGACCTGCGGTCAAGTTAGAAAGAATTCCCTTCATCATGTTGTCGTAACCAGTGATGTGGGAACCGACAAAGCTAGGGGTGTGAGCGTAGGGTACTGGGAAATCTTGAGGAACTGAACCAGCTTCCTTGGCGTTGTTGATGAAAGACTGTAAGTCATCACCAATTACTTCTGCCATACAGGTGGTGCAGACAGCGATCATCTTAGGCTTGTAGAGTTGGTAAGAGTTCGCCAACCCGTCAATCATGTTTTGTAGACCACCAAACACGGCTGCATCTTCAGTCATTGAAGAAGATACACCAGAGAATGGTTCTTTGTAGTGACGGGTTAAGTGGGTACGGAAGTAAGCCACGCAACCTTGAGAACCTTGTACGAAAGGTAGAGTACCTTCAAAACCAACAGCAGCAAAAATTGCTCCTAGTGGTTGACAACCTTTAGCAGGGTTAACGGTTAATGCTTCACGAGCGAAGTTCTTTTCACGATAATCCCAACCTTTTGTCCACTCTGCAACCCGTGTTACTTCTTCGGCTTCGTGACCGTTTTCAAACTGCTTTTTGTTTTCAAATAGCTGTTGGTACTCTGGCTGGTGGAATAACTCAACGTGGTCTTGAATTTTTTCTGGATTCTGAGGCATTTCTGGATCTCCAAGCTTACTGAATTCTTTTACTGATTGAGGTGGGAGAGACGCGATTAATCACAGACGCGATGAATCGCGTCTCTACAAGGGAGATGGGAATATGATTCAAAATTCAAAATGCAAAAATCAAATAAATATTTAATTTTTCAGTTTTGAATTTTGGATTCCCAACTCCCCCCTGGGGTTTTAGCCCCAGGTTATCCTTACTTATCGCTCTCTCCCATTTCCCTAAACGGCAGCCTTAGCCTTAGCTTCAGCCTTCTTAGCCTGAGCTTTTTCATTCCAAGGAGCGCCAATTAATGACCAGGTTGGGCTATTGAGTGCCAAGTCCATGTCGCGTGCAAAGATGGCGAAGCCGTCATAACCGTGATAAGGGCCGGAGTAATCC
>NZ_JABXKI010000097.1 GCF_017115095.1 Nostoc sp. NMS4
TCTTTCTATGATGCCCGTCCTACAAAGGTAAAATTGATATCCCGCAAGGAACTAAAGTTCCTTGCTAATAGCAAAAGTCATCTGAAGATGACTAAATATACTCAAAAATCTTGAGTCTACTTTAGTAGACTTTAGCTGTTAGCCTGGGAATTAATTCCCAGGCGGGTGAGGAAGCTAACAGATAAGCTATTTCTAGGCTTTTGTTGACACTAATGGACAGTGCCCATAAGCGTCAATTTAATGTATGGCTAAACCTTATTGGATTTTACTCAAATCACGATCGCACCCGATACCCCATTCATAGATCCATTGACAGAAGAAACCTTAACAGAATCGGCTACTAAAGAATTGGTGGGCTTGGAATTGCCTAGTACGCTTTGCTTCTTCTTGGCATTACCTCGTCTAGCACCACCCGCCATCTCGTATTCTTGGCTGTTTTTACCGTAACGGCTGCCAACTCCTAGTAACATTTTTTCTGACATCGCTATTACAGCCTTTTCTGCATTATTCAGGTCATCTGTGAGTTTGTCAATGGTAGATAATGTAGTGTTGTAGGCAGCAAGCTTAGACTGGAGATCGTTAATTGTCATGGTGTAAGCTTGTATAGTCAATCCTTGGCCAAAGTCAAGTTCTACACTGATAGATTGTAAACTTTCAATCCGGCGATTGGCTCGTTCTAAAACGCTGGAATTTCTTTTACGACGTGCCATAATGCATCTCTGCTACTAGGTTAGTAGTACTGTTTTATACTAAATAGTTTCTAATTGTCATGGGGAAATATCGCAAATCAGTTGCGATTGTATCTCTAAAAGTTTAGTTAATTTCACTTAGACTATATTTTATTTTAGGTACTAAATAGATTCATAAGTTTGTTACAACAATTGCTGCAATGATTTAAGCCTTTCTTATACATGGAAGAGCATTTGTTGCAAAGTATTAAGCGTTTGTTGCAACGGCTTATACATTTGCAACAAAAACTTAAGCCTTTCTTATATATGGCATAGCATTTGTTGCAAAGTATTAAGCGTTTGTTGCAACGGCTTATACATTTGCAAGAAAAACTTAAGCCTTTCTTATACATGAAGTAATATTAGCTGCAAAGGTTTAAATTTTTACAGCCTCAAGCGTAAAAAATCTAAGTATTTGTAGTGGCGTGGCACAGCTAAATGGATGCATTCTAAATCTTAGAAACCGGAGAGTTGCTGCTCTGCGAGTTCCCGATTTGATATTAGAATCAACTCTATCGCTTCCCGTAGACTTTCTCTAGCTTCTTCCAGAGTTCTCTCCTGGACATTTGCACCAGGTAACTCTTGAGCGTAGCCGATATACCAGTCATCTATCTTTTCATATACAGCAGTGAAAGAATTTTCCATTGTTGGATGCTTCATAATTTATCCCTATTTCTAAACCGCCACACCTTCCAACTCCTCATCTGTCAACTCATACAACTGGCGTAATTTATCCAATTTATCACTATCAGCTTCCCAAAAACCCCGCCCATGCGCTTCTAACATTCTGCCTAAAATATTGCGGAAAGCTTCAGGATTTGCCTTGCGTAACTTCTCCGCCATCTCTGCATCCAACGCATAAGTATCAGCCGCTTGGTCATAAACCCAATCATCAGTAAAATCGGCAGTACCACCCCAACCAATCAACGCCGTCATCCGTTGGGAAATTTCAAAAGCACCACCAGAACCTTGATTTGCCATTGCTTGCGCCCATTTAGGATTCACCAACTTGGTACGGTACTCCATCCTGAGCAAATCATCTAAATTGCGGGGTGTAGTATCCTTCGAGAAACTTTCCACAAAGCTGGTTGTCACCTTCTTACCGCCTTGTTTTTCAGCCGCCCTTTTCAAACCGCCAGTATTAGCGTAATATTCTTGAATATCAGTCAAACCATATTCAACCGAATCGATTTCTTGAACAATGCGATCGCTAGTTTTTAACAAAGTATTCAAAACTTCCGGTCTAGCTTGACCTTTATCTTCTCTGCCATAGCTGAATACATTGCGACTTTGCCAAGTATTGCCCAACTCCTCACCAGATTCCCAATTACCATCAACCACGCGATCGTTTACCAAAGAACCAAAATCACCCGCCGGATTAGAAAACAATCTCGCCGATGCATTTTCCACACCTTGGGCTTTTAAAGCCAAAGAATGTTTCCTAATAAAATTTTGATCATCCGGTTCATCAACATCAGCCGCCCGTTGAAACAAATCATCCAACAATTCGATAATATTCACAAAACTATCCCGAAAAATCCCAGACAAATTACCCAATATATCAATGCGGGGATGTCCAACCTCAGCCAACGGCTTTAATTCATAACGAACAACCCTACCAGTACCTTCCTTAACAGGTTCAGCCCCCACCAACTCCAAAAGAATTCCCAAAGATTCACCCTTAGTCTTAATAGCATCCAACCCCCAAAGCATCACCGCCACAGTTTCAGGATATTTCCCATATTCATCCAAATGTTGGGCGATAATTTTTTGGCCAATTTCCCGTCCCCGTTGGTATGCAGCAGGTGAAGGCATCCGATAAGGATCTAAAGCATGAATATTTCTCCCCGTAGGTAACACACCAGCCCCATCCCTTAACAAATCCCCCCCAGGCGCAGGGGGAATATACTCCCCATTTAACCCCCTCAACAAATTCGTCAACTCATCCGTAGATTGCATCAACAAATCCCTAATTACCCTTTCCTCCTCCTCTCTTTCTTCTTTGCGTTCTTTGCGCCTTTGCGGTTCGTTTTCTTCTTCTTCCCCCCCAAAATAAGCCTCCAAATAAGATCCCAACTCCTCCTCATTCGGCTTTTCCCCCAAAACATGCAACCCAGAAGAAAACAACCGATTTTCTAAAACCTGCAAATATCCATACAACTCCACCAAATAAACATCAAAAGCATGACCACTAAACATCCGCACATTTTCAGGACTAAACGCAATCCCCAACCTCTTCGCCTCAACAAACGGACAATCAGCATCCAACCCAGAATCCACAATTTTTTTACAAATCCCTTCCTTCAAAACATAATTCTTTTGTGGATCTTCCCGATACTCCGAAATCAAATCCCGTAACGCCACCAACTCCTTATACAAACCTGCCCGCCCATAAGGGGGTACATTATGAGAAATCAACACACCATAACCGCGACGTTTCGCCAACATCGACTCAGAAGGATTATTCGCTGCATATATATATAGATTAGGCAAATTTCCTAACAGAATATCCGACCAAGAATAACCTGTATTACCCAACGGAGAACCAGGCAACCATTCCACAGTTCCATGCATCCCAAAATGAACCAAAGCATCCGCTTCAAACTCATTTTGTAACCATTTATAATAAGCAGCATATTGGGGATGAGGCGTTAAATCTCGTTCAAACATTAAGCGCATCGGGTCGCCTTGTATTCCCAAAGGTGGTTGTACACCAATCCAGACATTGCCTAATTGCACACCACCAATTTGGAATTCATCACCATAAGTTTTAATCCCAGTTCCCGTCAGAGATTTCCATTGTTTTTCGATGCGAGATGTTTGCAGATATCCCAACCATTTTTCTAGAGTACGGGCATTAACAGATGCCGGGATATTTTTTGAATCATCAAAAGATTCATCCGCTTCTTTTACCCAGCGAATCAAATCTTCGCCATCCTCTGGTAAATCTCCCACGGTATAAGCTTGTTCTTTAAGTGCGTGGAGAAACTTCAACAAACTACGCGGTACATTTAATAATGCAGCCGTCCCCACAGCACCATAACCGGGAGGGAACCCATATAAAATAATCGCAATTTTGCGTTCCGAAGCAGGTTTTTGCCGTAAAGCCACCCAACTTTTTACCCTACCAATTAATCGCTGCACCCGTTCAGGAACCAGATAAATATTTTCGCCCACCAATCCACCGAGGGGAATAGTATCAATAGCCCCATCCAATTCTGGTAAGGCATACAACACCACACTTTGCAATCCGCCGACACCTTGGCGCGTCCACGAGGAAATATCTTGAATTAATAGTGGTGCAGCCACAATATAAGGTACATTCTTGGCAGTGAGGATGCGCTTTGCTACTTCCACCTGGCGGCCAGCTTCCATCGAACCAGCCGGACCACCCACGAGAGGAAAGCCAATTGTCGAAACGATCGCATCGACTTTAACTGCTTCACTTGATAGTGAGGGAGTTTCGATATTACCTAGTTGTCGTTGCTGAATTTCATAGTCGGTTGTCATCCAATCTCGCACCGCCACGTGTCCTTCTACGCCGTTGATGAAAATTGGTAAAGGAGTTAAGCCGGCTTTTTCAAAACTGCGAATTAGTTGGGGAATGTAGGGTTGTTTGGTGATGACGTGTTTTCGGTAGAGGAGAATTCCGACAACAGGTTTTGTAGCTTTAGATCCCCCCAACCCCCCTTGAAAAGGGGGGCTAATATTCCCCCCTTTATAAGGGGGGCTAGGGGGGATCTTCTGATACCATTCCAGGTAGGCTTTTGGTGATTCAAAAAAACCTGAATAATCGGGATGGAGTAATCCGATGTTGGGGGTTTCGACTAGGGCGGGAATGTCCCCGACTTTTAAACCCAAGTATTTTTCTGCTAGTGTCCAGAATAATGAAGCGACGTTTTCTGAACCGCCAGCATTCCAGTAACCATAGATAATTAACCAGTTGCGTAAGTCTTGGACTTTTTGCACTGGCACATATTTCAGTAGTTTGGGGCCAATTTTTAAGAAACTGATGTAACCAGCGAGTTTATCTTCTTCTCGTCCATTGCTAAATTTGTCGAGGATGAATTTAACTGGTTTGGGCATTCCTTTGGGCTTGTCGCCAATAGCAAAGTCACCCAGCTTGGTTAAACTCATCAATTCCAAGGCTGACTCAAACACCAGACGGATGGGAATTTTAGAAATGCGATCGCGCAACCACACAACCTGGTCATAATCAAATAGGAGGCTACCAAAAAATACATCGGCGTGATCAAGTGCTGCTTCTACCTCGGTACGTTTATTGGTAAGATCGCGATCGCTAAATACCCGAATATCCAACTCAGGACAGCGAGAGTTAGCCAAAAAAGCCGCTTTTCTATACAAGTCAGCGTTGAACGATTCAAACCCAGCAACCAAGACGATGCGTTTCATGCCTGTAAGCTACGAAATATTTCTTTACTTAAATTTTAAACTGGCTCACAGGTTGATTGTTAAATATCTACCCACTGATTCTGGTCAGTAGTTCCTTGAAGGAATTAGAACTTCACTATTACCACCGCCTTTTGGATATTTTGATTTCAAAAAAGTTGTGATGTGTTGAGTCAAATTAAGTGCATCATTAAACTCTTTCAATTCCTGTAGCGCTTCATATAGTGAACGGATTTCTTGTGGTGACAGGTTTGTGAATGTACGCAACTCGGTAATATCTAATCTCCGGTTAAACTCATTGGCAGTATGCCGCCATTGATGTAAAAGCGAAAACAACTCTCTATCTTGACGTTCTACAAAGACATCAGATGCGTAGGCGTAGCCCGTCGTAGACATCGCTGTTTCTGTCACTGATATAATTAATCGCGGAAAAACTATTGGTCGTCCTGGCTTATGTGAGTTTGGGTTAAAGCGGCTATCAGATAAAATTACCTCATTTGATCTGCACTCATTCAGTAAGGCACGCAGAAATTCTATCCTCTTCTCGTTAGCTGATGCCCATCGTTCGCCAAAAATCCCGGTAATTGTTGCTAATAATCCCAAACCTGTTAGTAGCGGTTCAAAAGTTCCTGCCTGAGTCCACCAGACGGCGGCTAGAATAAATCCCAGAAGTAGAGGAAAAAACGTGATAAAGGTCACTAGGTTTTTCATACTAATATCACATCTTACCGTTTAGACCATATATCATTAGCTACAGAAAAATTATTGTTAATTCCTGAAGAGTCAGGGGCAAGTAAGATTAAATCCATGCCAAATCCATTCTTCAAACGTGGTTCTAATAACGTGTGTAGCCGATCAACAAGCAACAGATTACTGTCTGATATGGTTTTATCTATGCCATTAGAAGTATATTTCCGAGTCAGAAGTAAACGAATCGTATCTTGGTCTTCAAAATTCATCACTGATCGGTCAGGTAACACCACTTCAATTTTGTTTCCAGTTAGGTTACGATAGATAATCTTGATCAAAATTCCTCTATCAGTCTCTACAGAACCGTCGCAATATACACTATTCAAGTCAATATGTAAATCAGTATTTTGCAACAAGGCGCTGGTAACAAACTCTTTAAATGACCTAGTTTTTGCGTATTCTTTTGCTGCCTTTTGTGCTGCTTCTTCGCTTAATTCTTCAGTGGTTGCTACTTCTATAAGTAGCCTATCTTCACGTCGCATTAGTTTAGAAAGAGTTTGCAGCAGTTCTGCGTCTTGTTGAAAATTAGCTAAGGTATTTCCCAGGAGCGAAAATACCACAGGAGTATCATTGACAACTTTATCTAGTAATTTCCGTAACTCATCAACATTTCTCTCAATAGAGAAGTCAATTTGAATTGGCAGCACATGGCTACCTTGCAATTGTGAGCCTCGAGTTGCCCGTTGTACACCTAGTCTTAACATCTCCGAACTCATATCAACTGGAAAATAGAGGAGATCGGGATTTGCGTTGAACAATAAACTTAAAATGTGTTGGTCTTTTTCGCCTGTACCGACACCTAAACTTACATAATGATATTTCTGATCTTTGATATGATTAGCATGAACTTGATGCCATCGATATCTAAAAGATTCTATGCTTTCTTTCATCACGAGATAGAATCGATCATTACAGGCATGATCCCAAGCGATCGTTGGGCCTATTCCCCAATAGGAAAAACCAGATAAAATCTCTTTTCCATCGCCTGTCGCGGAAAATTCCCCTCTCAATTCCTGCGTAAGTTCTGCAAGTTTGTTAGATTGATCTTCCCCTATAAAGCAGAGAGTCCACCCTAAACCGGGTTCATTGATGGAATTCTCCAGTAGCTTCACAAAATTTAAAGATCCCATGTTGAGCCTTTTTTCTTAAGTAGTTTATCTGATTAATCTACCTACCGCAGGTGCTAGAAGCGATGGCTCCGCCAACGCCAAGGGCGATCGCGTATTCGTTAATACTGTAAAGCATTATGTGTTAAGCTGCTCAGGGTTAACAGGAAGCCAAGGGTAGAACCTGTAAAGGGTTCACTACCTGATCGCCCCACGTTCACATCAGGGTGTATCTTCGGTTTCGGGATTTGAGCATCTAACTAGGTACATCGTCATGGCTTTCGACTTTTCCCAAGGGTTATTATCTAAACAATGGAGGCAATTGCGGCATTTCAATTTATTGCAAAAATTAACTGGTTATTCTCGATATTGATAAATTATAATGGTTGTGTTTTTGGTTACAACATACCTTTAGATTGGTAGATGTTACCAAACAAAACTTACTATTCAGCTTTGTACAAAAACTTATTTGCTCTAACAGTGTAATCATGCCTAAAATAGGTGCAGATATTGCTAAAAAGTACTAAAAAAAAGTATTATCCAAACTTTGTCTCTATAATTAGAAGAGTTTTGAACTAGTGTAAAAACAAGTAAAATGAGGATGAAATCATGAAATTCGGAATTGATAGCGGGCATAATTGTCCACCAGACACAGGAGCTAGAGGAATTAAGTTTGAGGATAATTTAACCCTAGATGTAGGTAATAGAGTTATAGCCAAGTTAAGAGCATTAGGAAATGAAGTGGTAGTATGTAAACCCAGTAGTGCTAGTACAGTACGTGACTCCCTCTCGAAAAGATGTGCTACAGCTAATTCAAGTAAAGTAGATATTTACGTCTCGATTCATTTCAACTGTTTTAACGGACAAGCTAATGGCACAGAAGTATTTGCAACTAGCGACACAGGGAGAAAAATCGCTAAACCTGTATTAGATGAAATCACCAAGTTAGGATTTTTTAATCGCGGTGTTAAAAGTGGTTCCCATTTGTATGTTCTCAAAAATACAGATATGCCCGCAATTCTGGTAGAAGGTTGCTTCATCGATTCCCAAAAAGATATGAATCTTTTTAATCCAGAAGCAATGGCTAATGCGATTGTTAAAGGCTTAACTGGTAAAGTGCCAAGTACTCCTATTAACCCTGTACCAGATGAAGAAGAGAACATAGATACAACTATTCTCAGACTACAAAAAGCCTTAAATAGACTAAAAATAACCGACAAAAATGGTAACGCATTAGCAGAAGATGGCTTCACGGGGGCTAGCACCAAATCTGCTGTAGAAAAATTTCAGACTATTGTCGGAGTTCAACCGACAGGAATTGCTGATGCGACTACATGGAATGCCATAAATCTAATTTTGGCAAAACGAATTATCAGACCAAATCATGCCGGTGGCGCAGTTGTCAGATATTTGCAATACCGTTTAGGTGTTGATAGTGATGGTGTCTACGGCCCGCAAACGGAGGTTATAGTTAAGAACTTCCAAAAGCAAAATGATTTAGATGCCGATGGAATTGTTGGGCCTGCTAGCTGGCAAAAGTTAATTGGTTAGTAGTAGCACGTCAAGCTTAATTTGTTGGGTTGAGTAATCTTGAAGAAGAATTCAGGAGTCAGAATGGGCTAAACGCCCCGCTATCGCTAACAGGAGTCAGAATCAAGATGTATTCTGCTTCAATAAAATAGTTTTGGTTGCGACTTTCTAGATTTTTTGAACCCAATGTTTTAAGTTTGACGTGCTACTACAAATTTTCTTAACCGAGTAGTATTGATTTTTCTGCTTCTTTGAGTTTTTCCAGATGTTTGAGTTGCAAAAAAATTGTAGGTTGGGTGAAGCGGAGCGTAACCCAACATATATCAGGATGTTGGGTTACGCAAAGCCTCCACCCAACCTACTATTCTACCCATAGTAAAGATCCTTCTGCCTTTTTCCATGAATTGATATTTTTTTGATACCTGAAACCGATCATCCTAGTGTGTAGATATAAGCTTGTCTTAACCGCCGTACCATCTCTCGACGTATTTCATTTTGGACGCGGTTTCCACGTCGCCAGTGTTCTAACTGAATATTATCAACATAGAAACGCACCGAAAATTGCATACCAGAGCCTTGGATATCAGTTAGCTGAACTTGTGGCTCTTTCCAGGCAGTATTAGACTCTTTAAAGCTATCATGCAGCCATTCGACAAATTTTAAGGAATAGTCATCTAATCTGCTTTCATCTACTCCAGGATTTGTAACTTTTTGAAATAATTTATTTAGTTTTATTTTCAGAAGGTCGATTTTTTGCTCCCATTCATCTGGTAAAAGATGTTGGTCTTCAATTACTAAATCAGGATCTTTCAACCAAATTTGATACCATTGGCGAATCAAGCTAATTAGAGTTTGTTTCTCGGTCTGCTCTTGTTCTTCAAGGTGCGATCGCACACGTTTACCCTTACGTTCTGTGATCACTACCAATCCTACCATGTTCAATATTTCTAGATAGTTTTTCTGGATAAACTTCAGTTCTTCTAAATTCAATCCACCCTTTTCTAGCTTCTTGACTTCTCTAACAAAACCTTCAAATGCTTGCTCAATTTTTTTTAGTTGCGCGTTCACATCTTTTTCAACTAATAAACGTAGCCGTCCCGCTTCTTTTTTTGAGAGTTTATCGTCCTCGGCTTCTCTCAATGCAGCAAAACTATCTAAATATTGAAGTTTTTCATCAAGATCGCCTAATGTGTCTGGATGACCGAGGATAATTTGTTGTAAAATCTTTGTTGCTACCACTGCATCAGCATCAACTCTAACTGACACTTGAATGGTATAAGCATAGTGAGTTGTAGGACGACTGAGATTGACTATATTTTGACCTCCTAAAGTCGTATTTGGTGTATACACCTCGCAATGCTCGTTAATCAGATATAGTTTTGTCACCCGGATACCAATGTGTTTGATAATTGCAATTGAACCATCTGGCATAGAGATAACATCTCCAAATCTAAATGGTGTATCAACTAACAAAACCAACCCACTGAAAAAATCACTTAAAATATCTTTTACTGCCAATCCCAACACGACAGTGATACTACCTATCGCTAACCCAATTCCTGTTAAATCAACCCCAATAGTGCTGAAAAACAGAGATATTCCAATTAGGTAAGTGATGACTGGGATAAAATTTTGTAGAATTGGAATTAATACATCATCCCAGACAGCCTCAGTTTTTCGGGCATAGTCTTTTAAGTAATAGGCTGCTGCTTCTGTAAACAATAAAGTTATGCCGTAAGTGAAAGCAAGAATTAGGAAAGCCGTGAGTCCGCGATCGATCAAATTAATAATTCCCCTCGATCCTAATTGAGTCAGAGAGAGTTTTAGACTCGCAAGGATAAAAATAGCGATCGCAGGGATTTGTAAGATCCCAAGGATAAACAGGGCTGTATCTTTTTCTGTGCGGCGAAGAAACGATCGCAGTAGATAAAACAGTAATATATATAGTACAAATACAATAACTATAGATACGCCGAATACATAAAAGAAAGAGCTAATTTGCGCGCCCGTTGGAAAAGTCGGAGGTAGTACTACAGAAGCTTTTGATACAGATTCTGCGGCTTGGGCGATCTCGGTATAATTCATGTGCCTATTTAAAATATTGCAATTTCAAATATAGCCGTAGTCAGAATATGTTAGGAGAGTATCGGAACCTGAAAGTATTTAAAATTTTATCCCTTACTTATAGAAATCGCCGAAAAAGATTTGGTTTGAGGTTTAACAAGAAAGGCTTCAGCGCTGGAGGCTCAGTTGGCTTTTATGGAATTCTGATTCCTGCCCACAAGAGACCGAAGTCCGTAAGGGTTGAAGTCCCACACCCAAAATCTCTGCCACAGGTGTCTTGTAAGAGCGTGTAGGTCTGTTCGCGCAGCGTCTCTAAGAGTTGCACACGCTTATTGCAAACCTTCTGCCTTCTGCCCTCTGATTGCTGCTCTTTACAATTACGAGCTTCATCTCCCCCAATCCAAATTTGCCTGAGCGACTTTTGCAACAGGTCTATTGATGAAATCTATAGCAAATGTTGGCGATTTCTACGTAATTTACATACCATGAGACATGAAGAACTAACTAGCAATAAACCTGAAATAGATGGTTCTGGAACCTTGGTGATTACTAACGATAGATTATCGGCATAGCCATCATTCACGCGCCCGCGAACATAGTTCATATCCAAAGCAACATTAATTTGTCTTGCACCAACGGGAACAAAACCCTTTGTAGATTGGAATAATAAACCTGTAGTGTTATTTCTTTCCTCTGGAGTCGGCGAAGTAATGAATGCTGTGTTTAAAGATTGACCATCTTGATTGAGGAAATTAAGACTCAATTTCACATTATCTAAATCAGTGTTGTAGCCACCTAACCAGGCGCTCAAATCGTATGCTCCTTGACCAGCATCAATTATGGAGGTGAGGTTAGCTATATCAATTAGTTGAGAAGCACTTGAGGAACTTCTATTAGCACCACCAAAAAATAGATTTTTTCCACGTACACTTGGCCCTGAACTATTAATATCAGGAAGTCCACTAACAGCGACTATATTACCCAAAGGGTTAGTAAATTTAAAACCTGTTGCTCCATATTGCAGCACACTAAAACTATTAGTTGGAATCCAACCAGGGATGAAGGGGATATCAGTTCCAACAGCATTACCAATGGGATCTCCTCGTCCTTGTTCTGCATCCCCATTAACAATAAGATTTTGACCAAGGGTCGCTGCACGGGTAGGGCTAGCAAGCAGAATACTTGATGAAATTACTGCCATCAGAGCTATACCCGCCGTTGCTATTTTTTGATACTTAAAAGAAAATGTCTTGAGCTTATTCATATTTTACTTCCTTGGTAAATGTACTATCAAATTGATTTAGAACCAGATAACTTTAGTAAGTTTTCTACCTATCCTGGTCTAATTTTATTAATTGCTTTTGAAGTAATTTTTTATTCAGGATAAAACCTACACCTACCGCCAGCAAAATTCCACCTGCTCCCTGATGTTCGGGAACAGAAGTAGAAGATGCGCTAAATCCATATTTAGCTAAAATTTCTTGCCCTTCTGGTGACAGTATATATTCAGCTAATTTTTCACCATCAGGATCGGCATTTTTTAGCGTAGTCAGTCCATAATTAGCTTTCGTTGCTAAATAGTTGGGTAACTCTACTATTTGCAAATTTTCACCACCTTCTGTTGCTTGAGCAGTCTTGCCACTGGTGTAATAAGCTAAAAATATATCTGCCTGTTTTGTTTCTTCTAGAAAGTAAACTAAATTATTTTTACCATTAGGAACTATAGGAGCATTAGGATTACCACCTACTAACTGTAAAGCTTTATTTTTCAGAATTTGAGAATTATTAGATTTAATCTGATTGGCTTTATCAAATATTTCCCATGCATAGTCACCAGATGGATCTGCGACAGGCGTAGAAGTTGCCAATTTGATTTCGGGTTTTAGCAAAAAGTCCAACAAATTATCTGATGTGATACCAAGTCCCGATCTAACAACAGCAGTCATACGATTGCTGGTGAAGTTCACTACAGGTTCGCTTAAACCTTCTTTAAATAATGTCTGAGGGTTATCAATATCTGCACTGGCAAAAACATCTGCGGATTTCCCAGTTTTGGAGAATTCTTGTTCTATAAATTCTCGTGTTAAACCAGAGGGGCCAAATCGCGTTTCTACTGTAATCCCATATTTTTCGTTAAAAGATTCAGCTACTTCTGTGAGGCTATCCCGCAAACTACCAGCACCATATAGCTTAACTGCGAATGCCTGAGTTGGCAGAATGACACCGACAGCACAAGCTATCAGTGAAAAGGCAAAAAAATGCTTTTTCATAGTTGTTATATTATTGCGTTGCTATTTCTACTGAGTGAATTATCTGTAACCCATGCTTCAGTGTGGGTTTTGGTAAATATCTAAACTATTACCTCTGCCCATAAACTTTATAAATGAGTCCTGATATGTGCGTGATTTGCGGATAGAGTTATAGTACCAACTAAGTTGGAATAAATCAATCGCCCAACATCTTCAAATGCTGACTTTATGAAATTTTTAAGTTTGTCATCAGTTTTATTCATGGAGTCGTCAATTGTCCTGATGTTGTTCAGCATATACTGAAATAACAGGCTGCACACAAGTGAAACTAGGTTGAGATAATGTCCGGCAGCAAAAAGTGCCTTTAGCAAACAGGCAAAAGATTTGTATAGTAATTATGTATAAATTAAGACCAAGCAATAAATATCAAGAAATTTCAAAATTTAAAACTGTAAACAAATTAGGAGGTATTCTACATAATTACTTAGCGATCGCTACTGAATCTCCGACGAAAAAGTTCCTCCTGCCCTCTGCCTCCTGCCTCCTGCCTTCTGATACGGAGCTAACAGCGAAAGTCGGGTAAACCTTAATTAGAATTGATAATTTTTTACTTTGTCGAACATAAATTTTCATCTAGAGTAAGACAAAGATACCTACTGTTTACCACACAGAAAAAAGCTAGCTGAAGCCTCTGGCTCGTAGCTATGGGAAACCAAGCTTGATTCTTAAGAGTCTGGTTTCAAAATGGGTAACAGCAACATCCCCTATCAGCTCGATCACCTATGCTAAAAGTTATGCACTCGGCCACCAACTCAGCCACTCCAAATTCCCAGTGGGAGGATTTAATCAAGCTTCCAGCCCCAAACACAGTCCAATGGGACAATATCAAAACCCAATTAGACTTGGTGCTGTTGGCGCTAGAAACCTTAACTGGGATTGGTTCAGAGGCTATGCTTTCGGCGGCAACCGATCTGAATTTAGAGTCAAGAGTGCCAGACCGCGTAGCTTTATGGCGACTACGCCAATCAAATCCTCTACGCAAAGGTCAAGGAGGGCGAAAAAAGCTAGATGTCGAAGAAGCGCGATCGCTTGTTCTGATCATCTGCTACCTAGCCAAACAGCACCAGGAATTGATTCGCCGCGCTGTCGGTCTGTTGGAACAAATGGCAGAAAATAACCGGGAACCTCACCAGGCTGCTTTACTTGGAGACTATATTGATGCTTTTTGCAACACTTACCAAGAGCGAATGGAAGAGGACGAGCAAATCTCAACGGATTTACTAACCAACCTGGCCCTAAAACTGCTTGTAGATTTACTTTTTTACAGCCCTCCTGGTGGGCATCGCCGTCTTTGGCTAGCACTTATAGACCGTTCAACAAAATTTTAAATTTTAGATTTGAAATTCCTCAACCAAAATTCGTTTTGAAAAGTTTGCTAGGTCAGGAAACTCTTTTGATGGTCGTTAGCTCTTGGGCGATGCACTATCAGCAATGCTTCCTCCTTGCACGCCAGTTTGCACAACGGAAGGAACTTGACAAATTTATAACTGCAAGAATCCGCCGTTTCAACTTTTGTTTGCAAGCAACTGGCTCAATTTTTTGCAAAATCCCAAATAGTCTTCTTCGCAGTTCCTGTCATGCCTCTATCAAATTCTGTTATTCGTTGCTACACACCGCCGACTTGCACGCTAGAAGTATTCGCCCAAAGCTCACCTTTGTCCCGTTGGATGGGGAAAACCGTCCTCAAACATCTGAGCTTTGAACTACGTTTTGACGATCCCCGACTACCAGAAGAACATAGAGTTCCCATTCGGGGCGATCGCGAGCAACTCGAAGCTTTATGTGATGCTGTTACAAGCTACGTACAGCAATTCCTCCAACAGTCTCCAGAAAGCTTTTGGGTCAGTTTTTCCAGTACCCAAGAGTCAAGCACAGCATTGGGTGAGCCGGAATTAAAGTCCTCAACAAAAACATTAAATGCCTTTAATACCCAGATTCCTGGGGCAAATATCTACTTAGAACCAAGTAGCTATTTAACTCACAACCTATTTCTCGGTTCTCTTGCCAATCACTCATCCGGCCCAGTAATTAAACTCAGTCTGCTGCAACTATTTGATTTGGCAAGTGCTTTAGATGAATACTCGACTGATGTTATGGCACTGCCAACTCTCAACAACACGAGTTCGACTCTGAGGTTCCCTACTTGGGCACCTATTGCCGCAGTATTAGTATTAAGTGTGGGTTTTTTACCAGTTACTTGGCAATATGCTAACAACATTAGAGCAAAGCAACAGCAGACAGCCGAAAAATCGGATTCAGCAGCTGTAAAGACTGCTCTAGAACCTTCATCACTAAACTTTCCCACACCTGAACCTGGGCTAACCCCTCCAGCAGATAATTTGCTAGGTTCCACCCCTCCACTTTCCACATCCACTTTGCCCCAAGCACCTCTAACAGTTCCTAGTTCTAGTTTCTCTGCACCGCCACCTCTAAATACATTGACAATACCTCAGAGGACGACTGCAACCCTTCCTAGTAATCGAGCCAGCGCACCATCCAGCAAAATCCCCGGACAGGAAATTGCCATATTACCTAATCTGGGACAAAATACAACTGGGTCAAGTCCCCAAGCTAGCGCTATCCCTCAACTGCGGAATTTGCCACCCAGACTATCTTCAAACACCAGTAGCTTACCAACTAATATCTCACCAGTCCTCCCTCCATCTCTTGACACCATACCCAATAATAATCGTGTCAATACCCCAACCCAACCTTCTACACTAACCCCACAACAGCTAGAGGAAAGAATCCGTTCCTTACAGCAACCTTCTCCTGGAGCAAAACCGACTTCACAACTTCCCTCCTCTAGGACTGCGGAGAATAATCCCTTTATCGATCAATTAGGGGACGAACGCAAACCGCCCACATCCACAGAAGTGGCTACTGGCACATTATTTGACACACCTCAAGTAGCAGAAGCTAGAGAATATCTAGCAAAGCGTTGGCAACCACCGACTGGACTGGGAGAAACATTAGAGTACAGTTTAATAGTCAGTGTTGACGGCACAATTGAACGAATTTTTCCCCTAAATAAGGCAGCAAGAGAATTCGTTGATAATGCTGGGATGCCTGAAGTTGGCAAACCTTTTGTTTCCGCCAATAAACGCGGACAAAATGTCAGAATTCGAGTTGTTCTCAGTCCTGATGGCAAAGTACAGACTTTTCCAGATGAATAACTAATCCGTTTAATGCCACTTGTAAAACTGGTACAAATCTTGTGCCAGTTTTTATCAAAACAGAATTCAGGAGTCAGGTGGTAACAGAGCGTCAATCGCTGATAATTTCCGATCGCATTTTACTTCTCCCTAACTGAGAGCGCCAGCGCGTTCTTTGAATGCGGCTTAATACTCGTGTAACAAGTTCTGGCCCTAGCACTGGCTTGCTGATAAAATCATCGGCTCCGGCAGCAAAAGCTTGCTGAAGGAATTCTGCTTCGGTATGGGCTGTAACTACTAAGATAGGTAAATCTCCCCACTGGGCATCCTGGCGCACGACCTGACACAACTCTAATCCAGTTACTATCGGCATTTCTAAATCTAGTACTACCAAGTCTGGAGATGTTGCAATCAGCACCTTCCAAAATTGCTGTGATTGGGAGAGAGTTATTACTTCCAGCCCCCAAGGAGTTAGTAACGCCGATAATCCAGCCAGCATTACAGGGTCATCGTCTACAATTAAAACCTTGGCTTCGGAAGTTTGAGGTTGAGGTAAGACACGAGCGATCGCCTGAAAAATTTCCTCAGTTGTCGCCGGTTTATGCAAAAATTGTCTAGCTCCTAAACGCGATACTGCCAGTCTGTCTGCCAGGGTATCTCGTCCTGTAAAAACAATCACTGGGATATTTGGCGATCGCTGTACTATCTCGCTCAATAATATTAATCCATCTTCCTCTGTGGTCGGAAAACTCAAATCTAGTAAAACAGCGTCAGGAGTTTTTAAAGAAAAAAGCGATCGGGCTGTTGCTAAGTTTGGTGCAACCTTCATCCTGATTCCCCATGATTCGGCTTCTACTTGCAACTTCTCCGTCAGCGTCGCATCATCATCGATGACTAACAGACGATAAGTTTGCTTCATCGGGACGCTTTGAGCGGTGGAAGTCACAGCCGGCTTGGTTAACTCTTGCTGTAATGTTGTTACCAGTTGCGAGAAATCAGAGATTTGAGCGGGAGATAGCGAAGAATCTTGAAGCAGCAAATGTTCTATTTTCCGTGCTAGGCGGGAACCCTCTGGATAACCAAACGACCCCATCGAACCTGCTAGCTTATGGGCTTCGCGCAATGACTGCTGATGCAACTCTTCATTTAAATTCCCGGCTAAGAGTGCAGTTTTTGCTCGATCCAATATTGCAACCTGTCCAACAAAGGAATTACGAAATCGTTCCAGCACCCGATTTACAGAACTCATATCTTTGGGAACGGGTTTTTTCTTTCCATCTAGATTCTTTTCAATAACAGAGATGGAGCGATTAGGCGCTGGTTTGATGCGATAACCCATACCATATACCGTTTCTAGAATTTCTTCTGCGATACCTGCTGTTTTGAGTTTTTTTCGCAAGTCTTTAATATGAGTCGTCACTGCATTTTCAGTCGGTGCATCACCAAATCCCCAAACCCGGTCTAGAATCACTGCGCGACTAAAAATCCGATCTGGGTTTTGCAAAAACAATTCCAGCAGTTTGTATTCTGTTGCTGTGAGGGAAATTTCCTGCTCATTAAAAGTTACTCTACCGGCACTTGGATCTAAATAGAGATTTCCCCAGGTTAACGGGGATGATGAGATTGCCTCATTGCGTCGTAATAAAGAGCGAATTCTTGCTAGTAATGCTTCTGGGTCGAATGGCTTGATCACATAATCATCTGCTCCAGCATCTAACCCTGCTATAATATCTGCATTAGAATTTTTCCCTGTTAATAACAGAATAGATTTACGGTAGCCTTGCGATCGCAGTTGCCGACACAAGCTAATACCATCCAGTTTCGGAATTAGCCAGTCCAGCAAAATCAACTCATATTCAGCCGATATCGCTAGTTCTAATCCAGCTTGTCCATTGCTGGCGATGTCGATAGTATAACGATTTGCACTCAACAACTCGAAGAGTGCGCTACTCAGTAATACGTCATCCTCTACCAACAAAATTTTCATAAGTTGTATCTAAAGAAGATGCTTATGACACCTTCGCGATCGCAGGGGGTAAACCATCTATAATTCGTAATTCGTAATGACGCGACGCTCTCTACGAGACGCTAAAAGCGAACGAATACTCGCTACCGCTACGCTAACGTAATTACGTTTTGTGTAGGGGTCTAAATCTCCGTCATAAAACGTTCTGCCTATAGAGCCAGGGTAATTAAAGCCCCAAACGTGGTTAAACCTCTGTATAATTTTAAGATATTGCTCCAAACTTTACAACAAATTAATTGAAATTTTACCGCCTGAGATATTTTTTTCGGCTTTGTGAGAAATCCGGGCTAAGTATATTTAAAAAATCAAATACTAGTCCTATAGTAAGAGACAATAAGAATTTAGTTTCCAAGTTATGAATATCTTATTGACCCAAAAACTCCGCCTTACAGTAGCTTGTGCTGGTTTGTTACTTGTCAGTTTAGCCAGTAGCCATATATATACTCAGTCAAAAAATAAGCAGCTAGCCCCACAAGATAGCTCTTTTAATAATCAGCAAGAAAATTTTGTCCCACTTCAATCACAGATTTCCTTTACTTCCAATAAAGTTGCCGCTCCAATTAGCTCAAGGTTTCAAAATCCCTTTTTCACTCAACAAATACCTGATGAAATTCTAGGTAAGCAAAACGTTTTTTCATCTCAGCATAATCTATTAGCAGCATCTGCACCCTATCAAGTTGTAGATGAGTTCAAAAAATATAAATTTAGCATTAATGGCAGCCAAGTTGTCACTCCAGGAAAACTACCAAGTAGTAAAATTAACTTCAATCAAGGAGATTTATTAGCTGTTCTCGTTAATACTAGAAAATATTTCCAAGATTATGCTTCAGAAGATCCAGATATTATGCGTACAGGAGTGCTTGCTACTCAAGGTGTTACTGTAACCGATGTTCTCAAAACTTTGGATTTCATGATTGCTGTTTTAAAGGAGGATATTGCTAATAATCGGGCGACTCGTTTACAAGACTCTAAATTTATCAATGCCAATTTTCGAGTCATTAAATGGTCTGCCTACAACCCCAAAAGTAAACAGGAAAAACAATTACGAATTACCAAATATGCTGTATTTACTCATCCTGGCTCCCGCAAGAAAACTTCTACTTTTAATATACCAATTTATAGTCTAAAAGATAATTCTAATAACGATAAGTTCTACACTCGATACACAAAGCAAGATGTTTTGTCTGGTATTTATGAACCAGGTGGTAGAGAATTTGGAAAAGTTACCACTCTTGCTTATCTAACCAGAAATGGCTTAGAAGAAGCAATTATGGAAGGAACAATCCTGATTAATTTTACAGATGGCTATAAGGCATTTTTTAATGTAGATAGAAACAATGGAATGGCTTATATTCGCGGATTAAAGGCAACAGCACAAAAGCGTTATTGGTATTTTAGAGAAGTTGATGCCATTAAAGGCTATGGGTACAAAATAGATGCAAAAATTTCTATCAAACCCGGAGTCACTTTTGCTGGAGATATTTTGAATATTGGTTTAGGTAAAGTGATTGTAATTGAGCATACTCAAGGCGGTCGCAAACATCTGCAAATGGGAGTTATCGCCGATACAGGCGGAGCCTTTTTACCCAATCTTTATCAGCTCGATTTTTTGGCAGGTATTTTTAAGAATAAACAAGAATTTGGGCAGAATATCAGCCAATTACCAGACCATGCTACAGCATATTTCTTAGTCAAGAAGTAATGCATTAACCGGATGTCAAAAATTTATTGAAAGTGGGCGGGAAACTCCATCTCCTTGTGTGTGGAGAGGGATAGCCGCCCGCCGATTTTGGGCATTGGGCATTGGGCAGAAGTTCTTTAATTTTGAATTTTGTTAGCGCAGCGTTAGCGACGCAGGAGCGTCGCGTCATTTTGAATTTTGAATTGATTGCTCCCTCATCTCCCTCACTCCCTTATCCCCATGCCCAAAAACTCCACCCACTATCTTTTCAGGGCTAACACCCAGAGTAAATAATTCATTCTGTTAGCGGATAGCTTAAGCGGAACCTTCAACTTCATGATCGTGTTCCAAGCAGAACACAACATCTTGATGCACC
>NZ_JABXKI010000078.1 GCF_017115095.1 Nostoc sp. NMS4
TTGGTAGTTGTGACAGTTATTTGCAACGCTACGCCTTTGATTAACTTCGCTGCTATCAATCAAGTCTTACAGCAGACAGGAGAATTAGTTGAGTAGTTTATTTGAGAGGGCGGGGCGAAAATTTTCTTAGCGTTTTTGCATATTTATGCGTTGCTCAAAAATACTATGTTTTCAGGAGTTTGCTGAAATGGGTAAGTTGATACTACCAAATCTTCAGGGTAAGCAAATGGGGCAAGTAATAGTTACCCTCACAGTCACGAATCGAATTGATCGAGTTTTGGCACAACGAGGTTTTATTTCTTCGGAGGAAGTTCGTTCTTATACTATGGATGATGTTTTAGTTGATACGGGCGCAACTTTGCTGTGTTTACCTGCTAACATTATTAGTCAACTAGGTTTAGTCCAAGGTGGAGAAGCCCAGGTAGAAACTGCTGCTGGAGTTAAGCAGGGGCGAATTTTCCGAGATGTTGAACTTAGTATTGCAGAGCGTCAAGGAACCTTTGATTGTCTGGAACTCACAGAAGTACCTTATGCCCTTTTGGGTGTAACACCAATGGAAGTTTTAGGGTTAGAACCAGACCTTAAAAATCGGAAGTTGCGGATTTTACCGATGAATTCTGAGCAAACTTATCTGAGTGTATTGTAAGCGATCGCTCTACATTCAATATTAAAAAGATTGGATAATTTTATTGTCTGTGGTGCGATCGCTCTTTTACTGCGATCGTTGCATAATTTAAAAACTTGTCTATAGAGCAATCTCATCTCACAGAACGTTTATATAGGGTCATGCTATGCTATTGGAGTGTCTAATGAAGAGAGTCATGACTGCTCCAGTTGAAGAATTATTAAGCACCTTTGATCGTCTGCCAGAGTCAGAGAGACTGGAAATAGCTCTGGAGATTTTAAAAAGAGTCAGACATTTGGACTTTCCATATTTGTCAAATGAAGATTTGGTTTGGAATGCAGAAGAACTTTTTTTGGAGTTAGATCGGCAAGAAGCTTCTGATTAATGAAAAAGCTCTTATTTATCTGTAGCCAGAATAAATTGCGAAGTCCCACCGCCGAAGCTGTATTTTCTGAATATGAAGGACTTGAAACAGAATCGGCAGGTTTAGATCGCTATGCGGAAGTACCATTATCAACGGAGGCTATTCAATGGGCTGATATTATCTTTGTAATGGAAAAATCCCATAAAAATAAACTCTCGAAAAACTTTCAGCCTTTTCTGAAAGATAAAAAAATTATCTGTTTAGATATACCAGATGAATATGAATATATGGAACCAGCTTTAATTGAATTGTTAAAACAGAAAGTTTTACCTTTATTAAAGATTAAAAAATGAATATTCAAGAAGCTTTTAATATTGCCGCAGGAGATTACGATAACTTACGTCGTATTCTAATTCCCTGTTTTGATGACTTTTACAAAACAGCCGTTGAAATTATCCCAGGTGACGATACTGCACCGATGAAGGTTCTAGATTTGGGTGCTGGTACTGGACTTTACTCAGGTATGGTTCAGTCTATCTTCCCGAATGCAGAGTTCACCTTGCTAGACTTAGCCCCTGAGATGTTAGAAAAAGCTAAGTTGAGATTTAGCAAAATGGGTAAATCTCCCAAAATCTTAATTGGTGACTATATTGAGACTGATTTAGGTAGTTCATATAACCTGATAATTTCTGCCTTATCGATTCATCATCTGTCAGATGTTGACAAAGAACTTCTTTATCAACGGATTTATGATGTTCTCAATCCTGGAGGGATATTTATCAACGCCGATCAAGTTCTCGGCAAAACGCCTGATTTAGAAAAACTTTACCGTCAACACTGGCTAGATTCTGTCCGTGCGAAGAATATCTCAGAACAGGATCTAAAAGCTGCACAAAAACGCATGGAATACGATCGCATGGCAACCCTTGATATTCAACTTAGCTGGTTAGAAGCGGCTGGATTTCAAAATGTGGATTGTTGGTATAAAAATTTTAGCTTTGCTGTTTTTGGTGGTTATCGACCAACTATTTAACCGCTATTTTGGCGATCGACATTCCAGGTAGAGGAGAATTGATTATTTGCCAGAACAGTAGCTATTAATTTCGCTGACTATTGAACTTTCTTCACTACTACTTTTTCGCAGAGATACCAAAAAGCCCTTTGCTGCTGGTATATTCTTTTTATCTATGGCTGTTGCTGCATTATTCAATTCCTTACTGATGTTCTGATAGAGTGAGAGAAAGCGTCCTTGAAAACCTTGCAATTTTTCATCCTTAATTTCCACTGCTTTCATTTCTTTGGCAAGTGGGTCTATCTTACCAGCAAGTTCAGTTAAAGCTTTAGAGCCTTTTGCCGGATTGGGATTTTTAGCGAATTCCTGACCTAGAGTAGATGCCTGATTAGCAACCTTGATGACTTTGTTACATTGAACAATTTTACTTTCTCCGCAACCTGCAAATAATAATGCGATCGCAGTTGTTGCTGCAAGCATAAAACTTTCTTTAAATACGCTTTGCATACGTTTTTTATCTCCGACTATGTTTTGCGAAAGTTGACCAAAGGAAATTTATTCTCAGCAAACTCTATTTCTGCTTCTGACTTTTATATCCCTGCTACTTTATACTTCATTTTTTCGCAAATGTGTATGTAATTTCACTGAAATAAATGTCCTTTTTTCTCATCAGGTAGGCTCGTTTTGCTGCAATGGGACTACCAGAAGATTGTGGCTTAGAGGCGTTCTTCTCTACGAAACGCTGCACGTTCAGGTAGTGTTTTGTAGAGAAGGCGGTTTGATAATTTTCACAACTCAAATAGGATTGCTATATTGCACTACCAAACCCTTTCTCTGGCAATTTGGGAATTAACCTCAATGTTGCAGTAGTATTTGCTGTAACATTCTTTGATTCCCATAACATTTGGTAGTATTCAATCTTGCGCCAGGGGTCAAGCATATCGTTGTAGTGGCGATGAAAAGCATGGCCTGATTGTCCAGGGGTGTGAATTGCTACTGAGTTATCCAAATTTCCCAAATCTACAATCATCCGCAGTGAAGGAATATCAGTCACTTCAAAGGATTTATTTGCTCTCCATCGGTTAGCATTTACTGTTTCACCGTTACCAGATGTAGCAAATGCACCACGATTAAATAAAGCTTCAATTGGTGCAACCCCAGATTTACCCAAGGTGGCATTCCGAAAAGTAATGGTATGCAGCTTGCCCCAATTCCAGTTTTTCGGGTCTTTACTTTGAATTCGTTCTAGTTCATCCACGGCTTTTGTAAAGGATTGCCGGAGGATTTGGTCGCGGTTCTCAACTTTTGGGGTGTTGCGGTTGTCCCACCAAGAACTATTGGGCTGTTTGACCAGATTTGCTACCACAGCATACCAGCGATCGCCTCCATTGGGAAAGTACTTTTCAGGTAACTGATCGTGAAACGTATCTGCTAGCAAGTGTTTCCAGAATACTTCAAACAGAGCAGCCGCTGGTGATGTGATTCCCAACTGCAAATTCCAATCTCGCAGCAGTTTTTGGGCTGCTTGCAAGCGGGGTGTATCAACAGTGATAGATTTTAGTAGTGGCACTAATGTTTGTGCATTTAAATTGCGATCGTCACCCTGTATTCGCTGCACATCTTTTAAAGAAATCGGCTGAGTTTGTTGGGAAATCATTTCAAC
Organism: Nostoc sp. NMS4; assembly: GCF_017115095.1. Taxonomy (GTDB): domain Bacteria; phylum Cyanobacteriota; class Cyanobacteriia; order Cyanobacteriales; family Nostocaceae; genus Nostoc. Next base: position 3,665 of record NZ_JABXKI010000078.1, read on the forward strand.
AATCCGCTTGGCTCGGTAGCCATAAACCCAGTCTGCGGTAATCAGGTAAGGATATTCACGCATAACTAAATTATTGGCAGTAGCAATATAACCTTGAGGTGGATTGAAACTTTTGGGCAATTTCTCGAAGTCAATATAGCCTTGCCACTCATATTCATCCGTCCAACCAGGAACGGGATAACGCCCATCTCCCTTAGTTCGGATGGGGATTTTACCAGGCATTTGGTAGCCAATATTGCCATCAATGTCAGCGTAGACTAAATTTTGAGCCGGGACATCATAATTGCTGGCAGCAGTGCGGAATTCCTGCCAGTTTTGGGCGCGATTGAATTGGGGAACAGTATACGCTAGTTTGGAAGGTTCTAGGGCTGTCCAGCGCAGGGCTACGGCGTAATTTTGCGGTAATTCTAGCGGCTGACTGGGCTTGAATTGCTTTAGATTGGGCGAAACATCAGAGAGAATCGGCCCGTGTCGGGTATAGCGCACCGTTTGCATAATCGGCTGGCTTCCGGCTACTTGAATCGTCTCTTGCACGAGTTGCATATCAACCCATTTGCCATTGACTTCATACTGATTGGGGTTTTTCGAGTTGATTTTCTCGATGTATAAATCCATCACATCAGATTGTACATTGGTGACACCCCAGGCAATGCGATCGCTATGACCGATAATTACCCCAATCATTCCCGCAAAGGAAAAGCCAGAAACGTTGTAGGGACATTCTGCATTCTTCGGTGTGCAGTGCAAAGCAACCTCGTACCAGATAGAGGGTATTTGCACACCTAAATGGGGGTCATTTGCCAAGATAGGTTTACCTGTCGTGGTTCGCTGACCAGATATCACCCAGTTATTCGAGCCAATACCTATTCCTGTAGGCCCAATGAGTTGTTCTAAAGCTATCATTGGCTTAGTAATTGACTCTAAAGCAGGTAATACATCTGGAGAATTGAGAAGTACTTCAATATTGTCCCTTCCTTCCCCTGCTTCCTCTCCTTGCTGGAACTCAGGTAAAATAACCGGCAAGTCTTGAGGGTATGGTGGAAAAAGTTCTTCTACTTGATTTGGGTTAAGTGTTTTGAGTAAAATAGCACGTTCAATTTCGCTCTCAAAATTTCTGCCCAAGTCGTAAGCCATTACTTTCCCCCAAGTCAGAGAATGCAGTATTTGCCAAGGTTCTGGCTTATACCCAGGATTGAGGAATTTTAGCACAGCATATTCTAAACTCAGGGCGCTACCTTGATGCTCTGCTAAATAGGCATTGACACCATCGGCGTAAGCTTCCAAATATGCCTTCATCTCTGCATTAATTTCCTGAATTTCTTGCTGTGCTATCCTTGCCCAACCCATTGTTCGTAGATATTTATCAGTGTCAACTTGAGAAGAACCAAACATTTCTGAGAGTCTCCCAGAACCAATGTGTCGCCAAAAGTCCATTTGCCAAAATCGGTCTTGGGCGTGGATATAACCTTGCGCCATAAATAAATCGTGAGAGTTGGCAGCATAAATATGGGGAATTCCCCATTTATCGCGCTGGATGGTTACTTCAGCTTTCAGTTCAGGTATTTGAATTGTGCCACTCTCTTGCGGAAAAGATTGGCGCACTGTGTACGTAGCAAATCCCACTAACAATAGCCCTAGCACTAACAGGAAAATCAGAGTGATTTTGAGTCTTTTACGTAACCAACTTTTCCTGGAGTTTTTCATTTGAGCTTCCCGTGGCATTGTTTAGTGAAATCAGGCAATACTACAAGGTATTAAATCAGAATCTTTAGAAAAGTGCGATCTTGCTCATTTAAAATACACCTAAGTACACAGCTAAAATTTTGTTTAGCTCCCAGTAGAACAATAGTATCGCTCTCCTATTTTCCAAAGCTGGAGCGCAACTATTAGAAAGATAATCCCTGCGATTGGTGAGACATAACAAAACCACAAGGGGACTAAAAAAGCATCTTCTTTTTCAAGTACTGCAAGTAAAGGAAAATAACTGACGCAAGCAAGGGGTATGAAAAAAGTAAAGAATCGCTGAAACCACTTGCTATAAATTGCAAGAGGGTACTGAGCCGTTTCAACTCCTCCATAAGTGATGATATTCATAATTTCAAGAGATTCAATAGTCCAGAAGGTGATGGTTGCTTGCATAATGACAATGCCAACAAAGAGTGCAATCCCACCAATAAATGAAGTACTCAAAAGCCATAAAGTTTTAAAAGTTAAAGGGATATGGAGAGATGAAAGTGACCACCCCATAACAACAATTCCTTGAAAAAATCTGCCGATTCGTTTCAAAGTAAATTCTTTACCTAAAAGTTGAAGTGCTGTAGTGCGTGGACGAAGAAGTAAACGGTCAAAGTCTCCACTTTTAATTATTATTGTAAATAAGTCAAAACCTCTTCCAAGGGCATCAGCACAGGCAAAAGAAATATTAACTATTCCATAAAAGAGAGCAACTTCATTTAAAGTCCACGTACCAATACTATTAAAACGACTAAAAAGCGCCCAGACTCCAAAAAATTCAACAGCAGTTCCTAGAAGCTGCCCTACAACTTGCAGCCAGAAGGAAACTTTGTACTGCATTTGCGACTTAAAAGACACAGAAATATATCGAAAGTAAAGTACAAAATCATTCATAGTCGCCTTGTAATTTTTATACGAAATCGATTATAATTACCTAATACAAGTATCTTGTAAAGCTAGCTTTTACGGTTTGTAGTAAGCACTTTAGTGCTTAGAAAGTTAAGGACTAAAGTCCTTACTACAAACTTGCTTACCCATCAATTTAAACTTGGCAGACCACTAGCTTCACTCTTGAAAAATATTAATAATTACTTACGCTAATCAGCACGGGCTAAACCCCACACTACCGCTAACAACACTCTTGATTTATCCTCCTTGAATTACAAGCTTTTTGATGCCATATTTTACAAGGATACGCCCAATAATAATAATGAAAACTATCCAGAAAGTTTGATGGAGTAAAACATTAAACAGGGCATTTGGTTGAAGATTTCCAGTAAAAAGACGAAAAGGTTTGTCGATTAGTCCTGAGAAAGGAAGTGCATTCAAAAAAGGCTTGCTCCACTCAGGAAAAAGTGGCAAAGGAACAATCATGCCAGAGAAGATAGTAACAAGAGTAGGTAGAATACTATTAATTCCCTCGCCTGAAATTGTCCACATTATTGATACAGTAAGAAGCATAGTCAATGCAGACGAAAGTAAAATTGCGCCAATAAAAGAGATAAAAAAGGCAACAAAAGAAGCAAAGGAGGGTGGAAAAGAAAGCGACCATTCATCAAGCCCAAAAAGGGGAAAAATAAAAATTGTGACACCAAGAAGCGGAATGCTACGAAGTATTAGGGGCGTTGTACGAAGTGCCAAGGCGCGAGTAAACCAAAAATTATAAAGGTCTGTGGGTCGAAGAAGATCGTATCCTACAGCACCAGTTCGTATAAGTTCTTGAATATCTTTATCACCTCCCCAAGGGACAATCGCCATCAGAAACGCTTGTCCCAGCCACACATATCCTACAGCTTGTTGAAAAGTTATAGGTTGAGCAGAGGTTGCATGAGTAAAGAATGCCTGCAAAACCATTACTTTCACTAACCCCCAAAAAAGCTGAGTTCCAATGCCAGCCAAAGCCGCAGTACGGTATTGCAACAGCAGTGTAAATCTAGCAACAAACAGTGACCAATATGCTTTCATGGGACAATTCCGGCTGAAATTGCATAAAGTTCAGCAACTATCTCTTCAATGGGTGGATTTTCCACAAAAAGATCCTCTACTTCATGTTGCGAGGTAACTTGGCTAATCAAAGAGGCAGCAGAAAGCTTTGTGGGATCGAAGGATAGAGTTACGGTGCGACCTTCTTTAGAGATAATACTGACTCCTTCTTTTTCAAAGAAGAAATTATCGTTTGCTAGGTCGATTCTTAAGTACCGCCGCGAAGAAACTTGAGAACGTAGTGCTGCTAGAGTTCCATCACAAAGGATTTCACCTCCACCAATAATAATTATGCGATCGCACAATGCTTCGATATCATCCATATCATGGGTAGTCAGGATGGTGGTTACATGATGAGTTTTATTCAACGCTTTGATAAATTTTCTGACTGCAAGCTTGGAAACTGCATCAAGCCCGATGGTGGGTTCATCAAGAAAAAGAATTTCCGGTCTGTGAAGCATTGCGGCTGCAAAGTCACATCGCATCCTTTGACCAAGGCTTAACTGTCTCACCGGAGTGGAAAGAAAGCTTCCAAGACCAAGTAAATCAATCATTTCTTCGCGTGTCTGGCGATACTCCGATTGAGGAACGCGATAAATATCCCGCAGCAAATCGAAAGACTCAATCACTGGCAAATCCCACCAGAGTTGGGTTCTTTGACCAAACACTACACCAATACGATTAACGTGCTTGATTCGATCTTTCCAAGGGGTTCGTCCACCAATTAGGCATTTTCCACTGGAAGGTACGAGAATACCGCTTAAAATTTTAATCGTGGTCGATTTACCGGCTCCATTTGGGCCAATGTATCCTACAAGTTCTCCTCTCTCCAGGGAAAACGAAACTCCTTTGAGGGCATAAACTTCTTTAGTTTTTCGCTGCACAAGCCCTCGTATTGAACCGAAAAGCCCAGAGGAACGTTCAGACACAAAGAAAGTCTTCCTGAGATTTTCGACAAGAATGTGAGACATATTTTGTGAGTCTGTGATCGCGAAGAAAGGTAGGAGGCAGGAGGCAAAAAATGAGCTTGGCTAGGTAGCTGGGACGATCTATGTCGGCGCGATCGCTAGGGAATGAAAAATTTCGAGATATATCATTTAATAATAAGTAAATTGCCAATGCAATCCCCATGCCAAGAATCACCCTAGAAGTATCAGAAGAATTATCTCAACAACTAGCACAAGTAGGCGATCGCTGAGTAAATTATTTTGAACTTAAAGTAGCGAGAATCTTCAAATCAGGCACTTCTAAATCAGGTTGACTGACTGCTGGCAAGTTCGCACTAGCCCCTTGCTCTGCTCGACGATTTACCCAGACTGTTGATAATCCCAGAGATTTGGCTGTCACGATATCATGATATATACTAGCAGCAACGTGTAATATCTGCTCTAACGGCAAATCAATTCTTTCAATAGCCAGTCTGAAGTTGTTGAAGGAAGGTTTGTAGCTTTTCGCTTGTTCTGCTGTGATTATCTGGTCAAATTCTACCTCCAAGTGCTTTGCCGAGAAAGCAAAAAGATCGTCATCTACATTTGAGATAATTACCAACTTAAACTTTTGTTTTAAAACTCTAAGTGCCTCAACTGTATCAGGAAAAGGCAGCCAATACTGAATCGAATCAGCAAGTGAATTTAGTTCCTCAGCAGTTGGCTCAAAACCAAATCGTTCACCAAGTTTCTGGACTACTCTTTTCAAAACCTCTCCATATTTGATATATTCTCCTTGTTCCAGTTCTGCTTCAAATTCAGCAAAAAGTTCCAGAATTTGCTCGTCATCCAAATTAGTCTTGTGTGTCAACAAAAGTGGCTTTAGCACGCTTAAGATACCATTTTCCCAATCAATCAGGGTTCCGTAACAATCGAAACTTAAAGTTTTGTACTGATTTAAATCAATCACCTTTTTATACTCCAGAGCTTGATTAATAGTATTCAGTTTTCGTAAATCATAAATACGGGTGAACCCATCTGCGTTGGCGCAGCCCGCCACATCCACTGTTCTTAAAGTCAGGTTATTGGCTGCTAAATATGGGATGATGTTATTCCACAGAGGAAATTATTCCTAAGTATAGTTTGTATGAATGTTAAATTTCAGGATACACAAGCGAATACCACTAAACAATTAAATTCAAGTAAACAGCCATCTCATGGCAAGCCATCCCAAACTTTTTCGGTAGCGGAGGCAGTGGTAAAAATCCTGGAAGATATGGGAGTGCAGTATGCCTTTGGTGTATCGGGAGGTGCGATCGCTCCAGTATGGGTTGCGTTACATCAAAGTCCCATCCAGGTGCTACACTTTCGCCACGAAGCCGGAGCAGCTTTTGCGGCCATTGAAGCGCATTTTGCTAGCGATCGCCCGGTTGTGGTATTCACTACTACCGGGCCGGGGATCACCAACGCTTTGACAGGGTTGTTAGCTGCCCGTTGGGAGGGTGCTAAGGTGATTCTTGTATCAGCTTCGACCTCAGCACCACAGCGTGGACGGTGGGCTTGCCAAGAAACTAGCACCTACACAATGCCTAGCACAGGTATTTTTACTTCCGGGCAAATATTCCATTACGCGACTACTCTAGAATCCTGCGATGAACTCCCAGAGGTTTCTCAAAGGCTTGCCCTTGGACTAGGACAACCAGGAGGATTCGTAGCTCATATAAGTATTCCTACAAATATCCAGACAAGTTCACTAGAAACTTCATTGCCACGAGTTACTCTGTGTCATGCTATGGCAACAGCAAGTAAAGAAATAATCGCCGAATGTGTCCAGTTACTATCTGAGGGGCCCTTTGCCATCTGGATCGGTTTCGGGGCAAGAGATGCGGCAGAAGAGATTCGCGAACTTGCTGAGAGAACCGGATCTGCGGTGATGTGTTCACCACGAGGCAAAGGTATTTTTCCTGAAGATCATCCTCAATTTGTCGGCATCACCGGCTTTGGTGGACATGAGTCGGTTTTAAGGTACATGGATCAGCAACGTCCAAGGCATATACTGGTTCTGGGAACACGTCTTGGTGAATTTACCTCATTCTGGAATCCTGCGATGATCCCCAAGCAGAGCTTTTTGCATGTTGATATCGACCCCAAAGTTCCAGGAACCGCATATCCATCTGTTGAAACATTAGCTATCCACTCCGATGTAAGACTTTTTGTGAAGGCGGTGCTGAAAGACTTTCCAGAGAATCTTAGTTTGTCAACTACTCTGTCACTACCGAGACCGGTACATAATAATGTAGTTCATTCACGCACTTGTGATCTAGTTCTACCGAATATATTGATGAATGTGATTCAACAGGTAATCGTTGAAGGAAGCGATGCATTGGTCATCGCTGAGGGTGGAAACTCATTTGCTTGGGCAATTAACTTACTGCAATTTGCAAAACCGGGACGTTTTCGTGCCAGCACAGGCTTCTCGGCTATGGGTCATACTTCAACTGGTATCGTTGGTGCTGCGATCGCGCGCCAAGGTAAAGCCGTCGGCATTGTTGGAGATGGTGCCATGCTCATGCTTAATGAGGTAAACACTGCGGTAGCATACCAAATTCCCGCAGTCTGGATTGTACTCAACGATGGGCGCTATAATATGTGCGAACAAGGGATGATGTATGTGGGTTTTAAGGATATAGATGCAATGATTCCCCAAGCGGATTTCGTCAAGATTGCTCAGGGCATGGGAGCTGATGGTATCCGTGTTGAAAGAGAGTACGACATCCAGGCGGCATTAGAAAAAGCGATCGCCACTAATAGTCCTTTTGTAGTTGATGTGGTCATAGATCCAACACAAATCGCACCCACTCAAAGTCGTAATAAAAGCCTGATTTCACAGGGCGCTAACAACATATTAAGATAAGAGACAATTTTATATGGTCCATTCCCCAGTAGGTATTCGCTCACTTGCACTTACTTTTCCAACTATTAGACGTACCAATAACTATTACATAGAAAAGTACCCTGAGGTAGTAGCTCAGGCTGAACGAAAAGGACTGGCAAGGATGTTTCCGTTGGCTGGAATCCTTCCAAATAACAAGTTTGACATGGAGATGCTGCCTTATGTCTCAGATCCCTTTCGTGGCACTGTTGAACGTTGGGTGCTTGGTTCTGACGAGTCTTCGTTAACTTTGGAATATCGTGCGGCAACAGATGCCCTGAATGCAGCCAAACTTTCTCCCAATGAGGTTGATTTGATGATTGTCGCCTCAATTTTGCCTGAACAAATTGGATTGGGCAATGCCGCCTTCCTTGCCCGTAAACTTGGTCTTGTGGGTGCTGCATGGAATCTTGATGGAACGTGTGGGAGTACGCCAGTTGTACTTCAGACTGCCTGTGCTTTGGTGCGAGCAGGAGAGTATCGTAATGTACTCGTAGTTATTTCGTGTTCCTACTCTCGCGTTTTTGACGAGAAAGATACTGTGTCTTGGTTCCTTGGTGATGGTGCGGGAGCTTTCGTCGTCAGTTCACTCGAAGAAAATCAGGGTATCCTTGGCACCAAGACAGTTCATACAGGTGCGCTGTGTGAGGTAGTGTCTGCTAAAGTCGTAAAGGATGAACAAGGAAATTCGCGAGTCCGTATGCAGACTGGTAAGGGTGTAAAAGCCCTACGCGAAACGGCTGCGGAGTTTCTTTGTGTATGTTGCGAGGGTGCGATCGCATCTGCTGGTGTCACGTTGCAGCAAATCGACTTTTTTCTTTTCAATACACCTACTGCTTGGGTTACAAGCTTCTGCACCCGCCTACTGGGTATTGACCCAGAGCGCACAATCAATCTGTACCCTGTTTATGCAAACATAGGGCCAGTACTGACTGTAGCAAATATGTACTACGCTGCACTGTTGGGCAAGATTCACGAAAATGACTTGGTTCTCATTTATGGTTCTGGTGCAGCAGGTGTCGCCTCTGCAAGTGTAATGCGCTGGGGCAATGTAGCGCTAGGTTCTGACCCTCTAGAAAGCTCTGAATCAACAAAAAAAGCTAGCTCTCAAGAAAGGAGCGAGATTTCTTTTTAAAGACATTTTTACAAGGTTGAAACTAGATTAAGGAATTAACTGTGCAAAAACAAATAATCATAACGGGGTTTTTGCTGTTATCTTTGATATTTCCACTCAAAGTATTAGCAAAGGATTATGACAATATTTATGTCTTTGGAGATAGCCTTTCTGATACTGGTAATGTATTTAATGCCACTAACGGAATCGTTCCTCCAAGTCCAACCTATTATGATGGGCGTTTTTCTAATGGCCCAATTTGGGTTGATTATCTCGCCTCTGATTTAGGATTAACATTAAATCTGAAAAATAACTTTGCTTTTGGTGGTGCGACTACAGGAACAGAGAATATTGGTTTATCTAGCTTACCAGGATTACAGCAACAGGTAAATAGTTTTGTATCAGCAAATAAAACTGCTGATCCTAATGCTCTCTATATTATTTGGGCTGGTGCTAATGACTACCTAAGTTACTTTTTTAATGGTGATCCCAACCCTAGCAATACAGTGGAAAATTTATCAGCAGCGTTAACATCGCTTGCTGCTGATGGTGCTAGAGATATCATGGTGGTCAACTTGCCAGATTTGGGAAAATTGCCTTTTGCAAATTTCGATAGTCAACGTTCCAACTTATTCAACACATTCAGCAGCACACATAACTCTATCTTAAACACGACACTCAAATCTCTGAGTCAAGAATTAAGTCCCGATATCAACATTATAGAATTGGATGTTAATTCTCTATTTGATCGGATTATTGCTAATCCAGAGGAATTCGGTTTTACAAATGTGACCAACTCTTGCATTAGTAAAGATTTATCAGTAGTGCCCATAGATGTTCCCACACAACAACAAGTTTTATGTAACCCGGAAGAATTTTTGTTTTGGGACGAAATTCATCCTACAACTACTACTCATAAGCTAATTGGAGAATTAGCGTTCTCAACACTTGAGCCAGTATCAGTACCTGAACCCTCTGCTGGATTGGGGATGTTAGCATACAGCGTTTTAGGTGCAGTTTCGCTACTGAAACGCAAAACACCCAACTGAATTAGCGCTCGATTCCAATCCAACTGGACTCTGTATGATCGCTCTAAGTATTAAGCTTTATTTAATACTCAACTGCTCCTAAAGCTTTTAAAGTATCCTTCTGAGACTCAGTTAAGCCAGTTATGCTAGTGATATTCATTCCCTCATAAGGGCTTTCGCTTCTCAAAGTTTTCAAGCATTCACCTGTTTCTACATCCCAAATCTTAATTGTCTCATCTTCGCTGCAACTGACCACAGTCTGACCATCGGGACTAAAGCTAACTGACCAAACCCACCTAGTATGTCCGAATAAAGTTCTTAAGCACTTACCTGTGTCAACATCCCAAAGCTTCACTGTTCGATCGCCACTACCACTAGCTAGTATGCAACTATTCGGACTGAAAGCAACTGAGTACACACTATTAGTATGTCCTTGCAAAGTTTCAAGACACTTACCAGTGCTGACATCCCAGAGTTTTATAGTTTGGTCTCCGCTACCACTAGCTAATATACGACCATTGGAAGTGAAGCCAACTGCCCAAACCCACTCTGTATGACCCTTTAAAGTCTTCAAGCATTGATTTAAAGTGACATCCCAAAGTTTTACTGTTTGGTCATGACTACCACTTGCTAATGTATGATTGTCAAGACTGAAGGTAACTGACCATGTTCTACCACTATGTCCCTGTAGAGTATTGAGGCATTGACCAGTGCTGATATCCCATACCCTTATTGTTTGGTCATCGCTACCAGTGGCAAGAAAATGGCTATCGGCACTAAAAGTAACTGATGTAACTCGATTACTATGTCCTCTCAAGATTTTAAGACATTTACCAGTAATGAGATCCCATAACCTTACTGTTCGGTCTTCGCTACCACTAGCAAGTAAGTGAGAATCAGGACTAAAGAAAACTGATGTGACTCTGTTACCATGTCCCTCCAAGGTTTTGAGACACCTGCCAGTCTTAACATCCCATAATGTCACTGTTTGGTCGTTACTGCCACTGGCAAGGATGTTTTCGTTTGGACTGACAGCAACTGACCATATCCCATTGTTGTAACCTTGAAAAGTCTTAATGCATCGACCAGTGCTGATATTCCATAACTTTACCGTTTGGTCATCACTGCTACTGGCACAAACGTTTGGATTTATACATATTGCTAAAGACCATACCCTACTTCTATGTCCTTGTAGAGTTTTAAGGCATTGACCAGTAGCAAAATCCCATACCTTAACTGTTTGGTCATCACCGCAACTAACAAGAGCGCTACCATCTACACTGAAGGCAACCGAATGTACCAAGTCAGTATGCCCCTGCAAAGTTTGAAAACATTGAGCAGTACTGATGTCCCAAAGTTTCACTGTTTGATCATGACTCCCACTAGCTAGTGTATTACCGTTAGGGCTGAAAGTAACAGAGTATACCCTCTGAGTGTGTCCCTCCAAGGTGTAAATACATGAACTGCTGTTAATATCCCACAGACTTACTGTATAGTCATCATTTCCACTTGCTAATGTATCACCTTTTGGATGAAAGGCAACAGACCATATACTACAACTCTGTTCCTGTAGGATTTTGAGGCATTTGCCTGTATTTACATTCCACAGCTTTATTGTTTGGTCATCACTGCCACTAGCAAGAACCTGACCGTTGGGACTAAAAGTGACTGAACGAACCCCACCACTATGACCCTCTAAAGTTTTAAAGCACTCACCAGTATTGGTATCCCACAGCTTTATTGTTTGGTCATTACTACCACTGGCAAGTATCTGACCGTCGGGACTAAAGGAGATTGACCAAACCCAACCAGTATGACCCTTACAAGTCAGAAGTTGCTGACTATTTGCAACTTCGTATAAGCGAATTTCTCCATTGGTATCACCAGTAGCTAAAAGTTTACCATTAGGGCTGAAGACTACCGAAAAAATCCCACCAAAGGTTTCAACAAAAACAGACTTAGCTAGATGGGCGTGAGCAAAATTTGTATTATGTAACTTGACGTTTTGCAGGTCGGCTTGCCAAATAGTTAGATAAGAAAAATCACAACCACTGAGATCAGTTTCTAGATGACAAAGCAGGTTAAAGACATTTCCTGCCGTATAACTTTGTTCTAGAGGGGATATCTCTCGTAGGGTTGCTAAAATTTGAGCTAAGTGATTTTCTAGGTTTTTTTTACTTCTAAAAGCAGTAAGCAGCCCATCTATAACTGGTTTGATGATGAGGCGAATTTGAGTATCCCTAACATATTCTTTTGCTGTCGCTTTTATCAAAGCTTTGCTCGTGAATAAATCAATATTCTGAGTGACAATCTCCTCACAGACGAGTTCTATCAAGCTACTAGTCACATACTCCATGACCACAGGCTGGAGGGTAAAAAGTAATCCAGTTTTTTCAATGAGCGTAGACGTAGCCTTCTCGATTAGCGATCGCCTTCCTAAAGATTCCAGAGCCTCAAGTAATTTTGCTGGTGGTACTGGTGATATAATATCGTCTCGCAATTCTGATAGTGTAACCGACTCACGATTAATCGCTAGCCAGTACATTATGTCTTTTTCTAAATCTGACAAACGCTCAAACTGCTGCTCTAGGATATCTCGAATGTCTCCAACAACAGCTGTGTCTTGTTGCAAAAATCCAGTCACATTACCATCAAAAACATCTTTAATGGTCGTGGCAACTATCTTTAAGGCTAATGGATTTCCTGCGTAACGTTCAATCATTACTTTCCATTCATCCTCGGCTGCTGATAGTCCCTTAAGTTTTAAAATTTCTTGCCCTTCCGCCACCTTCAATCCATTCAGTGGAAATGAGCGGACAGGTAGTGCTTGTCCTTCCAAGAAGGCAATTTCTCTGGGTTTTTCACGACTAGTCAGCACTAAACAACTTTGGTGATTTGCTTCTCCTACCCGTCTTAAAAGCTCACCATATTCCTCATATCCTTCTCGATAAAGTCCGGCGCGGCTACCACTGCGGAGAATTGATTCTACATTATCAAGGATTACTAAACAGCGATAATTTTGTAAATAATAAAGTAGTCGTGATACGCGATCGCTAAAGCTTTCTGGTAAGTTAACTTCTGTTTCTTGCTCGTCAGATAGAAATTGGATTAAGTTACTTAGAATAATTTTAACAGGCGGTGCTTCTCGTAGCGATCGCCAGATCACATACTCAAAGTTGTCCTGAATTTTTTGAGCAAATTTTACAGATAGTGCTGTTTTACCAATACCTCCTATTCCTAATAGTGCGACCAGTTGACAGTGATCGTTGAGAATCCATCGCTCTAGTGTAATAAGTTCTTCTACACGCCCATAAAAAACTGAGTTAAAGATAGCCTCTCCCCAATCTAGACGAGTATTTGAGCTTGAATAGTCACTTTTATCTATTTTTAAGTTAAAAACTGAAAAAAGCTTCTCAATAGTCTGTTTGTCAACTCCTCCTTCCCGATTCAATACTTTCGAGATGGTAGCGGAATATAACCCAGAACGTACACTCATTTCTTCAAGAGTATACCTGTTGCCAAAATTTTCCTTTGCTTCTGACTGATGCTTTGCTTCCTTAATTTTTTGTAAACCCTTGGTAGTAAGTGCAACGCCACGCTTACGTCTCCAATTCTGTAAAGTCATGTATTAACTCACTGTTCGTAATCACTTTTGACTAAAAGGAATTATCTGCTAGGTTGCTATAGATATGAGGTAATAGCCATCACAAACGAATAATCTCATGTTGCAGAGGATTTAAAAGAGGTATATTAGCAAAATATTCACGATAAAAACTACCTTTGGCAATCGCTCATCTCGGTAATTTAAGACTGCTTGCTCAACAGCCAATCTGGACTGTAGAGCATTGCTGACATCATCTCTTCAACCGAAAGCTTCTTGCACTTGTGTAATGGCAGATTTATTACGTGTGATATTAGTTATTTAATACCTCGTATTCTCAGTAGTTTTTTGGGCGTAAAGCTTAAGTTCAATCTCAAAATCTCGATTTTCACTGGTAAAGACAGCTCAGAATTGGCAATCTTGATAAAGAAAGTTTGTATATATCTAGCCTATCAATCAATGAATAAAACTGCTGCACTTAAATTTCCGCATTTGACAACTTCCAGTAAAAAAAGAGCGCTTAAGCGAATCACTGTAAACTTAACATCAGATGAAGCCCAAAACCTGGAAAAGTATTGCGAACAGACAGGTCTACTAGCAATAGACGTGATTCGAGAACTCATTCAAGCCTTACCTTGACCTTTGACAACAAGTCTGAAAAATCCCAATCCAGAAAGGTTATAGCTGAAGTAGCAGGTGTTGCAGATTTGGATAAAGCTTTTCAACTTTACCTAACATGAATAAGGATAGTTACTGAATTAAACAACTATTCTCTCACTCATCGAGCGCACAACTCAATAATAGCGATCGCGTCATCTTCTTTTCGGCGCGCTACGCCCACCGAAAATGAGCGCAGCACGCTGTAAACTAAATTTTTACGTCCCTCTCAATCATCACAAAAAATTCTCACCTCTTAATTTGACACCTTCAATTCAACCAAATTCTCATGCTTATATCTTGAAAATAAACCAAGGTAAAATGGTTCGCAAATCTACTTTTTTCTTGCAACATTTTAGGGTTGACACACCACTACTTTATGCGCTAGTACAACGCCAGTTGCTACAACGGAAACAACCTCCGTAACGCACTGCCTTCCCTGCGTGTATTTCCAAAATCAAATATTTACAGCGGATTTCAAGTTGGTGAGGTACACAAGGTAAGTTTTTTACCCAGGTATAAAGCGTGTTTTACTCCTGAATTCTGCTGTAATAATTACCCTGGGTTATTTTGCGTTAACAAACAGTACAAGACCTGTACGCTGGAAATTCTACCCGATCTAGTGCCACAGTTAAGCTAGTGCGCGTCTAAATTGCATATTTTTCGTTAAGACTGTCCTAAGTCAATTGGTTATTCACAACAATTGATAAATAACTAATGACAAAGGACGAATTTCACGAATAAATAAGCAATTAAAATGCGTCACAGCCTAGCAATAATTGCAGTTTGCTCTAGAAGTTTAGTATGACAAAGGCATTCCCAAGCATAGCAAGGCGCTTGAAAAGTACAGGAATCAAGTTGTTGAAGATGGGAACCTTCCTAATAACCCGTTTTATTGCAAGCTGGAAACGCTTCTTCCTGGGTGACACTGTTGATGTTCGCCCCTCCACCTCTCCCTCCTTTGATGTCCGTCCCTCCTTAGCGGGCCCAGTGTTGAGTTTAGGTGGGGGAGGCCCCGATGTCGATGATGCTATCCAGTGGATGATTAACCAAGTTAGGGGAGGTAGTAACTCCGCCACTAAAGTTAATGTTGTAGTTCTCCGCACTAATGGTAATCATGATTACAATCGGCTAATTTATGCCATGAAAGGCGTAAACTCTGTGGAAACTCTTGTGGTTAGAAATAGACAAGAGGCAAACAAAGCCGATATTTTTGAGAAAGTCAGAAATGCTGATGTAGTTTTCTTTGCTGGCGGCGACCAATGTCAATATATCCGCAACTGGAAAGATACCAAGCTTGAGACTGCCGTTAAGTCAGTTTACCTTAAGGGAGGTGGCGTTGGTGGCACAAGTGCGGGTGCAATGATCCAAAGTGATTGTGTCTATGATGCTTGCGCTTCTTCCGAAAAAGGCATTGAAACTAGAGACGCACTCGAAGACCCCTACAGAGACATTACTTTTACTTACAACTTTTTCAATTGGAGTAATTTGAAGGGAACTATTGTAGATACGCACTTCGACAGACGGGAAAGAATGGGTCGAATTATGACTTTCATTGCCCGTCAAATTAAGGATGGTGTATCTAGCAGTGTGTTAGGTATAGCAGTGAGTGAAAGTACATCGGTTCTTGTGGATAAAAACGGTTTGGTGAAAGTTATGGGTAGGGGTGCGGCATACTTTGTACTTGGCAATCATCTGCCGGAAGTCTGCGAACCTCGAACGCCTTTGACCTTTTCCAATTACAAAATTTGGAAAGTTCGCAGTGGCGACACCTTCAACTTACGAAACAGACCAACCTCTGGGTACTATCTCAGGAGTGTCAAAAGGGGACGGATTGATTCAAATCCCTATTAAATGGGGATTGGGGGATGAGTGACAGGACTGCTTCATTCCCTACTCCCCTTGTTAAGAGACTATTGTATACACACAAGTCGTATTGGTAACAACTTAAACAGCAATTATCTGAGCAAGTCTTTGTTGCCAAGACTCATGATTATCAATAGTTAAAATAATCCGCTTGTAGGATTCATCTCGCAATTCAATAGTTAAATAATTTGTCTCTCTATTCACATACCAAAACTCTTTACCCCGATTAGTGTAATAAGTTCCAGCTTTAATCACTCCAGGAACAAAACTACCAGGGGCACGCAATTCTCGCCAATTACTTTGGGGTTCGGCTGTTGTAACTTGTTCAATGTGAGCTAGTGATATTTGCCAAAGCTTATTCAAACGAGCAGCTAGCAGTTGCTCTTTAAATGTAAATTCTATTTGCAATTTATCATCAACTATACTTAGGTTCATTTTGATATAAGTAATTATTATCAAGAATTAATTTCTATAATCAATACCTTTGCCAATTTACGAGGGTTCAACGCCTGTAGACACGTTATGAATACG
>NZ_JABXKI010000096.1 GCF_017115095.1 Nostoc sp. NMS4
CGCTTTTATATTCTGCCTTTTCTTCAATTTCTAAATACTCTTCAGGTGTGTAATAGAGTTTTTGTGTTTCTAACTGCATAAAAATACAACCTATGATTGTGCGGTTATTGTGCGGCTAAAACTTTTGGATTATATTACCATTTTAAAGTACTACCTGAAGTTAGTCGGCTACAAATTTTATGTGAATTGTCCTAAACTAGGAGAACATCGAAGAGTGGAAATGTAGCATTATGGTAATCACTCCTAATACCGCGTCTGAGGTCATCTACCCCGAAAGCGACGGACAACCAATGGCCGATAATACTAAGCAATTTCGCTGGATAGTAACTATTAAAGAAAATTTAGAAATTTTATTTGCATCGCAACCAGATGTATTCATTGCTGGAGATTTACTTTGGTATCCAGTTGAAGGCAATCCCAACATCAAAAAAGCACCTGATACTTTGGTAGTGTTTGGTAGACCCAAGGGAGATAGGGGTTCTTACAAACAATGGGAAGAAGAGAACATTCCGCCACAGGTGGTATTTGAAATATTATCTCCTGGCAATACAACTAAAGAAATGGCACATAAACTCCTGTTTTATCAACGCTATGGAGTTGAAGAATATTATATTTACGACCCAGACCAAAATGAATTAACAGGGTTTGTGCGCTCAGAAGATTGGTTGCAAGAAATTAACCAGATTCATGAGTGGATAAGTCCCCGTTTGCAAATCCGTTTTGAACTCACACCACAAACTCTAGAAATATATCGCCTTGATGGATATAAGTTTCTTACACCCGTTGAGCTTGACCAAGTACGTACACAAGAACGTCAAGCTAAAGAAATAGCTCTCCAACAATTGGAGGAAGAACGCCAACGATATCAAGATTTATTGACACGACTGCAAGAGCGGGGAATTAACCCAGAACAACTGTTGTGAAACATTTTTCATATCTATGTTATGCGCCAATAAATCCCATTTTCGCGTTGCATTAACTGGCAAGCAATCAACTCTCGTCGCAGGGTGGCGCAGTCAATATGGTAGCGTTTGAGAATATCATTTACCAGGCGTTCCGGGTAGTTGACTCCGACATCAAACTGGTTTGCTAACCACTTAAGAATTACTAAACGTTTTTTGCGGCTAGCGGGGATTTCCTTCAGACATTCACCCTCAAAATAGTTTTTCAACACTTTGCTTTCCCAAGCCTCGGTATCCACATCTCCAATCAAAGATGCTATTTTCTCAGGTGTGAAAATTTCCTTACTAATGCTTTGCAAAGCCTCGCTATCCAATTTATATAGACGGCTATTACCTTCAGGGCGCATTGTCACCAAATTTAGCTCTTTAAGTTTCGCTAAATGATGGGATACCGTCGGTTCCTTCAGTTGCAGTAACACCGCCAATTCTTCGACGCTGCACTCCTGATTCGCCAAAATACCTACAATCTTTAATCGGCTATCATCTGCTAATGCCTTGAAAAAGCGCAGTAATATGTTAAATAGCTCTGGTTGCATAACTAACTTCTAATTAGATGTCTATCTAATTAGAAGTATATCTAATCGAAAAGCTCAGATCCCCAACTTCTCACAAAAGCTGAGGATTTTGTTGTTAAATTTAACTAAATTGTTCCTCTGCATCGAGGTTGAACAGCATTTGCAGAGTTTGCATACAGCGCCGTCTAGCTTCCACATCTTGCTGCGATCGCAATTGCACCATCGGATCATGTAAAATTTTATTGACAATTCCCCGTGTTAATGCCTCAATCACTTCTTGATGTTTTTCGGCGAATTCCGAACCCAATCTCGACAAAGCTTTTTCTAACTCTTGTTCGCGGATGGTTTCGACTTTATTTCGCAGACAGCTAATGGTGGTAACAGTTTCTAAACTGCGCCACCAAATATCAAAGGCTTCCACTTCTTCTTCTAAAAGTTTCTCTGCTTCCTGTGCAATCTTGCGACGGCTTTCGTAGTTTTGCGCCACTACAGCCTTTAAATCATCTACATTAAACGCTTGCACATTTTCCAATTCATTTACATCCGCATGAACATTACGCGGCACAGAAATATCAAATAACATTAGAGAGCGTTGAACTTCTAAAACCATTTCCAATTTGGCACGGTCAAGTATTGGCTCTGTTGCCGAAGTACTTGTAAATACCAAATCACTATCGGCAATTACTGCCATCATTTCCGATAGTGGATGAATTTGGATTGGTTGTTGAGGGAACTGTTTGGCTAATTCTTGGGCGCGATCGCGTGAGCGATTTACAATACTAATTTCCACAGCACCTTTAGAAATTAGGTGTTGCACTAGCAGCCGCGACATTTTACCAGCGCCCAAAATTACGACTCGACAAGCAGCTAAATTTGCTACTTTTAGCTGCGCTAACTCCACAGCAGCCGAACTGATCGAGACAGCGCCAGTACCAATACTAGTTTCAGTGCGAACCCGCTTCCCAGCAGTCAGCGCTTGTTTAAATAATCGATTCAAAATCGTTTTTATACCACTATATTGCTGTCCCAGTTTGTGAGTAGTCTTCACCTGAGCCAGAATTTGACCTTCTCCGAGTACCAGACTATCTAAACCACCTGCTACTCGCATCACGTGCATCACGGCATCATCATGTAGCAGCATAAACAAGTGTTGTCGCAGAGAAAGCACGGGCAATTTACTATATTCTGCAAGAAACTGGGTTATTTCGCGGATACCTTGGTCGGCTTCACTGGTGACAATGTAAATTTCCAGGCGGTTACAAGTGCTAAGAATTGCAACTTCATCAATATGAGGATAGCTGGCCAGTTGAGCGATCGCACTTTCAATTTGTGGTTCTGGAATGCTCAACTTTTCCCGGACTTCTACTGGGGCTGTTTTATGGCTTAACCCCACCACTGCTATATTCATTTGCTAAATCGTAGTTACTAATTGGTAGTTGGCAATCGG
Organism: Nostoc sp. NMS4; assembly: GCF_017115095.1. GTDB lineage: Bacteria > Cyanobacteriota > Cyanobacteriia > Cyanobacteriales > Nostocaceae > Nostoc. The sequence continues at coordinate 2,925 of NZ_JABXKI010000096.1, forward strand.
GCATTGAGTGAGAAATAGGGAATGGGGAATTATTATTTATTGGTTGATAGTTTTTTCAACCAACAAACAATAACTAATCACTAAATACTAACTACTAACTAGTGTAAAGATGAAGCGTTTTGGTGACTATTTTTTTCGTTTTATCGAAACATTTCTTTCCAAATGCTTTACCCTTACTTTTACCATTCCCCATTCCCTAAAAATTAGTTCAGTTGGAGAACTTTTGGTTCACCAAACAAGTGAATTGTGTCAACAAATCGAGCAGTTTTCGACTGGTTGGAAATAACCAAGCTTTGAGTTCTTGCCCCGTCCTTGAAGAAACGTACACCTTGCATGAGATTACCACTGGTAATGCCGCTAGCAGCAAACAGAATAGTTTTACCAGATGCCAGTTCATGAGCATCATAGACCTTATCGGGGTCATTGATATTCATAGAGGTTAAACGCTCGATATTGGCTTCTCTGCTTTCTCCAATCAGACCTGTTTTTACTACTGCGGGGTCGTAGATCAGTTGACCTTGGAAATGTCCACCCAAAGCACGCATTGCTGCTGCCGAGATTACACCTTCAGGAGCCGCACCGATACCCATCAGTGCGTGGATATTAGTTCCAGCAAAACCACAGCTTATAGCTGCACCCACATCACCATCTGAAATTAGGGCGACTCTCGCTCCAGCCTCACGGATTTCTTTAATTAAATCGTTATGGCGTTCGCGCTTCATGACTACTACTACAAGTTCATCAATACCTCGGTCTAAAACCTCAGAGAGAATCTTCAGGTTTTCTGTTGCTGACTTGTTGATGTCTACCTTACCCTTAGCTGCGGGAGGTGCTGCTAACTTCTTCATGTAAAAGTCAGGAGCAGCAAATAATCCACCCTTTTCAGAAATTGCCAAGACAGCCATTGAACCAGGTTGTCCATAAGCTACCAGGTTCGTACCTTCACAGGGGTCAACAGCGATATCAATTTCAATTAGTTCATCAGGGTTACAGAAACTTTCGGCATTTGGTTGGGTACAGATACCAACTTCTTCCCCGATGTATAACATAGGCGCATCGTCGCGTTCGCCTTCCCCAATCACAATGCGACCACGCATGTGGATTTTATTCATCCGCTCCCGCATAGCTTCTACAGCTACCTGGTCAGCGATATTTTTTTCGCCTTTACCCATCCACTTTGCGGATGCGATCGCGGCTTGCTCTACTACTTCAATAATCTCTAACCCAAGTGTATTTTCCACAGAGTTTACCCTCTCAGCTGCTTGAATTTGCGTCGTTTCATCTGCCTATTCTCAGTTTTCAAGTCTACCAAAGGGCGGATACACGTGGAAGAAAGTTAAGTTTTACTGCTAACTCGTTAGAAAAGTGCCAGTTAACACATCCTGATTTTTTACTCATAATTACTCCAGTATAAAACCTGTTTAAAAGTAACTAAGTTAAAAACTGGCAGAATATGAGTAGAAAATTGCTTTTATTCAGTATTTATACTTTGGGTATAAAATAATAAAGAAAAAAGCTGGTAAATTCACCAAAAACTGAAAAACAAGGCGCAGAGTCAAGAGCTTGTCAAATTCAGAGGTTAATCGTGTTTATCGACTACATCACACTCATGTTGATCAATATGGTAGCTGGGCTATTTCTACTGGCTGACTATGTGTATCGTGGTATAGATAGTTCTAACCAAAAACAGTGGATTCCCGGCTTTGGAATTACAGGAGCGATCGCACTCACAACTGGTTTACACATGAGCTTCACCTGGCCAGTTATCGGTAGCTTTAACATTGCCTTCGGTGAAACAAGTGTCTTATTTGGTATCTTGTTTATTGCAGCAGCGATCGCCCTGGCTCAAAATTGGGATTTATTTACAATAGCAATTTACGGCTTCTTTGCTGGGGCAGTTGCGATCGTAGTGGGTATCCGCATCATCAATTTAAATTTGACAAAGCAACCGCTTTTATCGGGAATCGGCTTTATTTTAACTGGATTAGGCGGTATTTTTGCAGCGCCAACTCTCTATTGGAAAACCAACCGAACTTGGCGGCTAATTGGCGTAGCAGTGCTAATAGTAGCCGCTCTAATTTGGGCATTGACTGGATATTTATCTTACTGGAATCATTTAGAGAGTTTCCAAAAGTGGGTTCCAGCGCCGATGCGGTAAGCAATGTTCTAGGCTAGAGACATAGTTAAAACCTTGCTTAAAAAAATATGCTGGACTTTCTTAATCCCCTCTTAAATCGCCATCCAGAGCGAGTCAAAGCCAATGTTGAACTTTACACCTGGCAAACTTGTCCTTACTGCATTCGTGCCAAAATACTGCTGTGGTGGAAAGGTGTAAATTTTACTGAATATAAAATCGACGGCGACGAAGCAGCCAGAGCTAAAATGGCAGAACGCGCCAACAGTCGCCGTACCGTACCACAAATTTTTATCAATAACCAGCACATTGGCGGCTGCGATGACCTCTATCAGTTAGACACACAAAGTCAACTCGATCCCCTTTTAGCCCAAGCCGCTATTTAGACACGATAAATCGCCGTCAAGACGAAAAATGATTGTAGAGACGGCGATTCATCGCGTCTCTTGCTTAACCGAACAGTATTAGTGATTTGGAGAGAGGTCAGAATATTAAGCACATCAGGCATTAATAAGAATATGCTAACTAAGTATACAGAATATCTTATACATCAACAATGGATGAGTTATGCCCTAGAATTAGGAAAAACAGCAGGTGATGCAGGTGAAATCCCTGTAGGTGCCGTTATCATTGATTCAACAGGCAAATTGCTGGCACAAGGAGAAAACAGAAAAGAGCGCGACAAAGACCCAACCGCTCATGCGGAAATTCTCGCTATCAAGACAGCTGCAACAACTTTGCAAAATTGGCATCTCAATGAATGCACTCTCTATGTAACTCTCGAACCCTGCCCGATGTGTGCGGGTGCGATCGTCCAATCACGACTAGGATTACTGGTATATGGAGTAGACGATACCAAAACTGGCGCAATTCGTACAGTTATTAACATACCCGATAGCGCTGCTTCTAATCACCGCTTACAGGTAATCGGAGGCATACTAGAGTCAGCTTGTCGTCAGCAATTACAGGCTTGGTTTGCTACTAAGCGGCGTAAGGTAAAATAACAGACAGAGGTAAAACTGTCCATCTAGTACGACACAAGTCACACAAGAGAATCTACGGTGTAACTAATCAGGCCTTTCGTTAAATTTTTACCTGTCAATCAGCTGCATCCGTCATGATGGAATCCCACTCTTCATCCGATACCTGCCAGCACACCGCAGCAAATCCTCCGGTAGATAGCACTACCTCAAGGGTTTCTCCTTGGTTAAGTCCTCTGGCATATTTATTAGGTCGTCACTGCCTATTACCATTATTCTTTGGACAAATTAGAGTAACCGGACAAAAAAATATCCCCACAACTGGGCCTGTGATCCTTGCGCCTACCCATCGGGCGCGTTGGGATGCTTTGCTCGTACCTTACGCTACAGCTTGTCTGAGAAAGCAAGACTTGCGGTTTATGGTAACTATTGACGAATGCCAAGGTTTGCAAGGCTGGTTTGTTCGACGTTTAGGGGGGTTTCCTGTAAATTCTAAGCATCCGTCAATCCGCACGCTGCGACATGGAGTAGAGCTACTTCAGCAGCAAAAAACTCTGGTAATCTTTCCAGAAGGTAACATTTTTCGTGATGGCCAAGTTCACCAGTTGAAGCCGGGAATTGCTCGTCTTGCTTTGAGTGCTGAATCTAGTCATTCCGGGCTGGGAGTGAAAATTATACCCATAGGCATTAACTACAGCCAACCTTATCCAAATTGGGGTACAGATGTGAGTATTGACATTGGCTCCCCAATGAAAGTAGCAGATTACATGAATGGCTGTATAAAACAAGATGCAAAAAGCATCACGACTGATTTAGCAAAGGCACTACAACAATTGAGCCATCAAGAAACAAAAGTTACTAATCACGCATTTGCAGAAATTACTAATTCTTGATCTATTAATTGCTTGATGATAAATATTTTCACTATTTGGTCAGACAGTTAAATGAAAGTTGGCAAGCGCCGACTGAAGACATCGCCATTCTGAACTAGTTTGCTGCGATTCCTACGGCGGGCTACGCCTACGCAAATATTTCAAGCAGTACTTTAGAAAAATTCTCCTGCCAAATATCCCAGTGAATCTGAGATAATTATTGGAGAGAAAAGTCGGTAGTTAAGCAGATAGTGACACACTCCCCCGTAGGTATCGCTAATCGCAACGATATAAGTTAGTTGGTATACAGGGGTAATGGGAACTCTATTAAACTGATTTTTAGTCTAAATCAGAGATACTTAGGATCTAACTTTGCTTTGTCCAAGACCCAAACAGAGTTAAGATACCCGAAGTTTCCATAACTCTTTTATATAGTTGTCGCACTAATTGATCCCATGAACACTGCTGTCGCTGTTACCTTGATGCACCGTACTGTTTTATCAGTTATAGCAGTCCTTAGTCTGCTATCACCTGTGAATGCTCAGGTATCACAGTCACCAGGCACTACCAGCCAACCACAACCCATTGACCCCAACGATCCTAATAACCTCCGCCCCATAACCGAAAGTAACAGCATTTTGAGCATTGCAGGTGGCGATCGCTTAGTAAAAGATGCAGAACAAGCCGTTTCTGCTCAAAACTACCCCTTAGCTGCCAAGAAACTGCAAGAAGCACGTCAAGTTTATAATCAGCTATCTAATTTTTATCAAGAGTTAAATTCTAGCTTTTCGGGAATTGACAACAGAGTTTCTGATTCTCAGCGTCAAAAAGCTCTATTAACAGCCCAAAAGCGAGATGAAGCCACCTTTCAGCTAGCATTGGTACATCGGGCGCAAAATCAGCCAGAATTAGCTGTACCGTTGTTAGTTCAAATAATTAAGAGTCAAAACCCGACGCGGGATTTAGGCAAGAAAGCCTATAAACAGTTATTTGAGTTAGGTTTTGTTGATTCTCCCTATCCTAGAGAAGGTGGTAATTCATCCTCCTCACCCCCAAAAAAATAAATTAAATTTTTGTTGCTTCTTTTTCTCTAACCCCATCTCCCTAACCAGTCGCTTGGGAACGCCCCAGTGCTAGGATATAACTATCCGCCGTAACCAAAACTTGAGCGTTCTCAAGCAATACACCTCAGAGGCGCGTTTATCTACAGCCTTGCCAAAGCCTGAAGTTGGTACAGGCATTTGCTCCATATCTGTTAATAATAGAAAAGTAAGTTTTTTCAGGAATTGCGATGATTAGTCCGCAACAGGTTGAGGAAATGATCAAGGCGGAACTGCCAGACGCACAGATTCAGGTGCAAGACTTGACTGGTGGCGGCGACCACTATCAGGTGACAGTAGTTTCATCGCACTTTGCAGGTAAAGGACTAGTGCAACAGCACCAGTTAGTTTATGGTGCGTTGGGTCAAGCTATGTCAACTGAAGCGATTCACGCCTTGGCGGTGAAAACATACACTCCCGAAGCTTGGCAAGCAACAGCAAGTTCCTAAAGTTAGGAGTTAGAAGAAATAGAGACGCGATTAATCACGTCTGTACAAGAGTTAGGAGTTAGAAGTTAGGAGTTAGGAGTTATGAATTATGAATTATGAATTATGAATTTTTAACTCCTCACTCTTCACTCCTCACTCCTCACTCTATTAATGCAACATAGGAAACACAAATACCATGACACCAGAACTCAAAGACAAAATTGATAGCTTGCTACAAGAAAACAAGATTTTAGTTTTCATGAAGGGAAACAAGTTAATGCCCCAATGTGGTTTCTCCAACAACGTGGTGCAGATTCTCAATACCTTGGGAGTTCCCTTTGAAACGGTTGACGTTCTATCAGACCCGGAAATCCGTCAAGGTATTAAAGAATACTCAAGCTGGCCGACAATTCCCCAAGTATATATCAATGGTGAATTCCTTGGCGGTTCTGATATCTTGATTGAACTGTACCAAAAAGGTGAATTGCAGGAAAAGGTAGAAGTAGCATTAGCTTCTTAATATTTCTTTAGCCAAACTAAAGCGTATTCCGCTAAATTTGCGCTTTGCAATCAAGGCAATGTGACGTTTTTTATATCCTTGAAAGGAGAGACAATATTTCTTTCCCCTTTCAAGGGTTTTTTAATCGGTTCCTGACACAAATACTTGGCGATAGATGCGCTCTAATAGTTTCAAAGAAAGCGGATTGATTTCTCTCAAAAAAATCATTTAAACTTAATTTTGAATTGTTAATACTTATTGGAATGGCTCAAACAGATGGAGATAGCCAAATTGAACCCTTCACCCTAACTTCTATAAGCTAGGGCAAAGCGTTCAATTCCAGCTAAGTCCGCGTGAATTTGAATATTGCAATAATTACCTTGATTTTGTAAAATTTCTCGCACTGTATCCGCCTGTCCTGCCATCATCTCAATCAGCCACACCCCACCCGATCGCAAATAACTAGGGGAGATTTCGATCAAATGGCGGATGCAATCTAAGCCATCAGCGCCACCATCCAAAGCTAGATGCGGTTCATGGTTAACTACTTCTGGTTGCAAAGTAGGTAAGGTGCTGGTGGGTATGTAGGGAGGATTCGACACCATACCACTGAACTGACCTTTTAAGAATGTCAGTGGCTCCCACCAGCAACCTTGATAAAATTTAATCCGGTCGGCAAAACCCAAATTATCGGCGTTAGTTTGGGCGATCGCTAGAGCTGCTAAACTGTAATCAACTGCATGAATTGTTGCTTTTGGCAAGACATCTGCTAATCCCAGTGCGATCGCGCCACTCCCAGTACCCAAATCTGCCCAGTCTCCTGAAGCATTGCTAGCAGATGCTTCAACTAAATCGATTAAACACTCTGTCTCTGGTCTAGGAATCAAAACCGCACTCGACACGGCAATTTTAAAATTACGCCAAGGTGTCGTTCCCGCAATATACTGCACTGGTAAGCGGTCATTTAATCGCCTCTGCCACAAGTGTTCTAACTCTTCTAGAGACAATTGCAGTTGAATTTGCGGCCAGTTTTTAAAAGACTCTAAACGCAGTGCCAACCTGTCTAATCCTGCAACTTCCAAGAGCAGCCAATCTACCTCCATTGCTGGGACATCAGTGGCGATCGCGGCTTCGAGAGCTGCATTTCGCCACTGCCAAAGTTGTAAACCAGAGACTATCAGATGTTTCTTCCCCATACCTCAACCTTGGAGCGCATATCCGTTATTTTTTCGGAGCCTGTGCGGGCGCAGCAGCTGGCTTGGCAGCTGGTGATTGATTTGGCGCAAGGGAGCGAATAAAGTTGATTGACTCCCGTGATGGATAGAGAACAATTTTATTGATACTAGGATCGCTGCTGCTATTGAGAGCCTCCATAACACCGTACAAATCCACTACCTGAATTTCAGTATTGTCTGCTTCCTTGGGGACGGCTTTTTTAAATTCGTCTAAGAGAGCCACTGCTTGCTCTTTCTCAAAAAAGAAAGGGATGTATCGCTCATTACCTTTGGCAAGGGGAATAGTCAGATAGCTATTATCTTTCTTAAATTTGGGTACAAATAAGGGAATACCATTGAATTGCTCTACCTTTTTACCATTTTGATTGAGCATACTTGTTGCCGAGGCTACCTGCTGTTGTGTCGGCACTAAAGTATAAATTACAGAATCTGATTTCTTTTTGCTTTCTTGGACTATTTTATAGTAGTCTGCCAAAGACAAAGGTCTAACCTGTAGGGTTCCTGCCAACTGGGGATTTTCTTTTTTGAGCCGATTGTCAAGGAATTTTTGAGCATCTTGCTTGCTAATAAAAAATCCTACTTGTGAGATCGGCTTGGATGCGTTGTTCTTTCTCGAAAGAACTACGAATTCGCCTTTAGGATTGGTGAGCGTGAATACAGGTACTTCTTGGAGCTTTTTCACGACTTGATCTTGTGGCAATGCGATCGCCTCTAGATTGCCCATTCCTGGTAGATTGCCTATTCCTGAAAGCCCTGTTAAAAATACACTACCAGCTATACCCAATGTTGCGCCTAAGCGAATAAATGATTTCATGACTGCTCCTCGCATAAATATTCCAATTAAATTAAACAAATGGTTGGATTTGCACAGCACCAACTAGCTTTAGTTATATAGCAATTCATTTTAGTTGTGAAAAATTCATTATGCGCGTTGAGGTTGAGTGTTAAGCATCAACGGTCAAAATCCAATGTTCCCTAACTATTTAGAGTTGCTACAGTATCCTTTTCACAAGTTGGCTGTGCTAACGTTGTGTTTTTCTAGGTTTCGCGCTTCGCTATTTCCCGCGAAATGCCGTAGATGCCTATTATATGTCTTCTCAAACAGGAAAAAGCCTCTCAATCTCTCCAACCTTGGAGATGATAAATGCCATTCTATCGGCTTTTTCTAAAATTGGTTGACGCTATTACTTAATCAATCGTTCCATCTGCGATTGGTTTAATATTTTCTCAAATCTATACAAAGACTCGGTATCAACAATATATTACTACTTAATAACGAAATTTACCTATTAGGCTTCAACAAAACAACAGCCTAATTAGTCTTCTCCGTAAAAATATCCAAATTAATTAAATTGCAGATGTTAGAAAACAAAACCGATCTAACTGCCCTAAATGTTAACTACAATTAAATCGGGATGACAGGATTTGAACCTGCGGCATCCTGCTCCCAAAGCAGGCGCGCTACCAAGCTGCGCTACATCCCGTTATATCGATCCACTTTTTTGGTTTGGTTTTAGCTTGCCATTAAAGCGATCGCGCTTTCAAACAAAGCGTTAAATTAATCATATCACATAACACCGCTCATGCCTAATATATCCTAATATACCTAATATATTTATATCTTCCTTCTGCAAATTCAAGCGAGATTAGACATTTAGACTGATAAAGGTTTATCTGCCGACTTAGTTTTACAAGAAAGATTACTTGTGCGTTCGTCGGCTAAACCTTGTCAAACCAAATTTAAATAATAGATTTGTACTACTATACCTGATTTTATTGTGCGAATCGGGTTTTATTTGGATTGAGCGTTAGTGAGGATACCAGAACATACCTTTGATGCCTTCTGGATCAGCCATAAACCCCATAGTTCGGTAAAAATCTACAACATGGGGGTCAGCAAAGAGAGTGACATTACTAATTTCTTCACTCCTAAGTTTTTTGAGAACGTATTTCATCAGCGCCTTGCCCAGTCCTTGACTTTGAAAGTCTGGGTGAACCACTACATCCCAGATAGTGGCATTAAAGGCGTGATCTGAGGTAGCACGGGCAAAACCAATGAGCCGCTTTTGGTTTCCTCTCACTTGCCACATTGTGGCAACGAGAAAACTATGCTCAATAGCTTTTTTCACTTTTCTTAGAGGACGACGCGACCAACCAACTGCATCACAGAGTTCTTCTAGCTCATATAGGTCAATGTCTCGTTCCGTGCTGAAAACGATCCGAGCCTCCTTTGAAGAAGCTTCGCTAATACTACTGGGGCTGGAGTTGCCGACAGTTTCAGCTGTATGCTCTTCAAAGGGGTTTGTCCTAGTTGTCCCTACAGATTCAGAAGTACTAAACCAAGTTTTCCAAAAACCCATGCCAACGCGGTTCGGGTAGTATAACTGAATTGGTTTCCACTCTCAGGAGTGTTGATTCACTTTTAACATCGCTACCCCCATTTACTACCCTTTACACTCCAAATTTTTCGGTTGTTTTCGGGATTTGCAATGGTAACAGCCAGTTAGAGCGTGTTTCACACCAATCATTTTCAACTTTAGCATTTTGTTGTAAAGGCTAGGAGAAATTCACCAAAAGGGTAAGGATATAAACAATTCAAAATTCAAAATTCATAATGGAAAAACCGAATCTTGGCAATTGCTCGTATAGAGCTTAAATGCAGGTTAGCTTAGAAGTGAATTGTATACACCGGATTGGGAATTGGGCATTGGGCATGGGGCATTGGGCATTGGTTATTCTTTCTCCCTCATCTCCCTCATCTGCCTAGTCCCCAGTCCCCAACACGCAGCCCCCAGCCCCCAANNCCCAGCCCCCAATACCCAGATGACGAAAGCAAGCGAGTTTTACCCTTAACAATGGCTTCTGGTTTAAAATCTTCGACACTAGAACTCCTAAAGCGCTTTAACCGAGCGTTTCCCCAGTTTTATGAGCAATTCGTCAGTAGTGAAATTCAACTGCAAAATTTGCGGCTAGCCTACCGTCTCTATAAAACTAGACGCGCTGTTATTGAGCTGAAACCGGAAGGTAGCAAAAGTGCCTTGCATTTTGCTTACCGCAACCAGTCTTTTCTCCTCAGCGATATTTTTGGCGTACTAGCAGCTTATGGATTAACTATCCACGGTCTGAGCCTATACGGTCAGATCCGTCCGCCAATGTTAGTTTTTATCAAACTGTTGGTATCTCGTGGTAGTAAAGCCTTGACCGAGAAAACCGCAGAAAATGTTTGTCGCGCTATTCGTGAGGCTTTAGGAGGTCGGTTTGAGGTAGAAGAGATGCTCGCAGTAGAATTTAATCTTGATACTGGCTTAGAGCAGGTACAAACTGAGTTTTATGTCGATCCGGTCTTTCATCTCCCTGCCCTAGTGATTGAAGCTGATAATCAACCAGGATTATTCTACAAAGTGATGTACGCTATCTGGCAGGAAGACCTTCTGGTAGTCAATGCCAATTTACTGGTTTGGCGGGGACGTACACGACTAATTCTCTACTTGTTGGGGCCGAATGAAAGCCTCATTCCTGAATATCTGGGTCACAAAATTGCTGAAGGAGTGCGACAGAGGTTGCTGGGTAAATGAAAAAAGTGAAAAGTGAGGAGTTATGGGTCAAATAATTCGTAATTCGTAATTAAAAATTAACAACTCTTCACTCCTAACTTCTAAGTCTTCGCACTCCGCATTTAGTCGCACCCGCCCTTAAGGGTACGATATAAGTATGGCAACTATCGAAATCTTGGGCGTTCCACACGCATACGAGCTAACGGCTCCCACTTCCTGCCCCGATGCTTTAGTATTTATCCACGGTTGGCTGAATAGCCGTGGATATTGGCAACCTGTGATTTCCCGCTTATCAGATGATTTGCAGTGCCTGTCCTATGATTTGCGGGGTTTTGGTGAATCTCAATCCCAGGTAAAAACTGATTTTAGTCGAGGACAAACGTCTTTGAGTCTAACGCCCATCTCCAGTAGTGCGGTTGGCTCATCTTTCGATTCTCTTTATACTCCTGCTGCGTATACTCAGGATTTAGCAGCTCTCCTGAAACAGCTAAATATTACGAGTGCTTGGCTAATTGGTCACTCATTAGGCGGGACGATCGCTCTTTGGGGAGCAGATCAAATGCCTGAGTGTGTTAAGGGTGTTATCTGTATCAACGCTGGCGGTGGTATTTACCTCAAAGAAGCCTTTGAGCAGTTTCGCTCGGCGGGTCAGAAATTTTTGCAAATCCGTCCGCGTTGGCTGTCCCAAGTACCTTTAATTGATTTGCTGTTTACTAGAGCTAGTGTGGCTCGTCCTTTGGAGCGCCATTGGGCACGTCAGAGGGTAATTGATTTTATCGTGGCTGATCCAGAAGCAGCTCTGGGAACTCTGTTAGACTCCACAACGGAAGAAGAAATCAATCGTTTACCTGAGCTAGTATCCCAACTGAAGCAGCCAGTTTACTTTTTGGCTGGTGCGGAAGATAAGGTTATGGAACCTAAGTATGTGCGCCATTTAGCTAGCTTCCACAGACTTTTCCAATATTGTGGTGACAATGTTCTAGAAATTCCTAATTGCGGACACCTGGCTATGTTGGAACAGCCGGATGCTGTGGCCGATCGCATCCGGGCGATAGTCAATAGTTATAGGGTATAGGGTATAGGGCATTGGTAGTTACAAATGACAAATGACAAATGACAAATGACAAATGACTACTCAATAGGTTGATATAACTTCATCACCTGAGTAAGCCCTAACCTAGACTCAACGCCTAGTGTGAGGGGGGATGTATGACCACGGGATAGATGGTCAACTGCGGCACAGCCAATCATGGCGGCGTTATCAGTACAGAATTTTAGAGGTGGGAATAAGACTCGTAGATTATGTTTAATGGCGGCGGCTTGAAGGTTTTTTCTCAACCCGCTATTAGCTGCTACACCGCCACCGATCGCAATTGTATCTAGGCTATAGTCTAGGGCACAGGCGATCGCTCTTTTGGTTAGCGATCGCGCTACCGCATCCTGAAAGCTAGCTGCTACATCTGCCACTGGTACTTGTCCGCCATCTTTCTCTAACTGCTGCACTAAACGTAATACAGCCGTTTTTAACCCGCTAAAACTCGCATCATAACGATGAAACCCCCCACCGGGTAGAGAAACTCTTCCTTCCGGTAAAGCAAAGGCTTGAGGATTCCCCTCTTGTGCCAACTTGTCAATCACTGGCCCACCCGGATAACCCAGCTTTAACAATCGCGCCACTTTATCAAAGGCTTCACCCGCAGCATCATCACGGGTTTGTCCGAGGGTTTCGTATATACCACAATCTTTGACATAAATCAAGCTTGTATGTCCGCCTGAAACCAGTAAGCTAAGAAAAGGGGGATTTAAAGTTGATTCGCTCAAGTAAGTTGCGTAAATGTGACCTTCGAGGTGATGAACTCCCAAAAATGGTTTGTTGTGTACCATTGCCAGAGTTTTGGCAGCAGTTAACCCTACTAATAGGGCTCCTACGAGTCCAGGGGCGCAAGTGGCGGCAATTGCGTCAATTTTTCCCCAGTCTAATTGGGCTTGCTCTAGAGCTTGTGCGATCGCAACATTTATCGTTTCCAAATGCTGGCGAGACGCTACTTCTGGCACTACCCCGCCATACTGCTGATGGACTGGAATTTGCGAGGCTACGATACTGCTGCAAACTTTACGATTGTTAACAATTGCGACGGCTGTTTCATCACAACTGGTTTCTATTGCTAAAACGGTTGTCATTGGGAGTTTCTGAGTGCTGAGTTCTGAGTGCTGAGTTCTGAGTTTCTGAGTTTCTGAGTTTCTGAGTTCTGAGTTCTGAGTTCTGAGTTCTAAAGTCTGAATTCTGAGTAATAGAGAGAAAATCTTGCTTCTTTACTACCCTACAACAACAATTCTTGTACTCAGCACTCGTTACGGGCTAAACCCTAGCTATCCGCTAACAGCACTCAGCACTAATTTTGGTTGAGAAGCTTTAACTTTTATTTACTTAAACTTTACTCGGTTCCCACCCAAGAGTATGATGACTTCCTAGTTATGCAAATAAACAACTGTACAAGCCGCTTCGTTTTGTACAAAGAACTTCTTGTTTTGTAATAAAAGGAAACAACTCTATGCGACGATTGTTTGCTTTGATGTTAGCGATTAGTCTTTGGTTCAACTTTGCCCCCCCAGCACAAGCTTTAGGGGCGAATTTGACACCGTGTAAAGACAATGCCGCTTTTCAAGAGCTAGCAGCTAATGCCCGTAACACCACCGCCGACCCCCAATCAGGGAAAAAGCGGTTTGAGCGTTATTCTCAGGAGCTGTGCGGTCCTGAAGGATACCCCCACTTGATTGTTGATGGTAGTCTAAATCATGCTGGTGACTTTTTGATCCCTAGCATTTTGTTTCTATATATTGCTGGTTGGATTGGTTGGGTAGGTCGTGCCTATCTGCAAGCAATCAAAAAGGAATCTGACACTGAACTAAAAGAAATCCAAATCGATCTTGGTTTGGCACTACCCATCATCGCGTCAGGCTTTACTTGGCCAGTAGCAGCAGTCCAAGAATTGCTCTCTGGAAAATTAGCAGCCAAGGATTCAGAAATCCCCATTTCTCCACGCTAAATCAGCTTAACTAATTCATTCGTTTTGGAGACTAAATTCATGGCAGACAAAGGCGATCAATCAGCTTATTTGATTAAATTCATTTCCACAGCGCCTGTGGCAGCTACCATCTGGCTGTTCATCACAGCAGGTATCTTGATTGAATTTAACCGCTTTTTCCCTGACCTACTTTTCCACCCACTGCCATAAGTGTCAAATGGAATTTAGGACAGTTGAATCAATGTCTTGTTTTTTGCCTAATATTGTGTAGTTGATATATTCAGCTTAGTTAGGCAGAATTATCACCAAAAATAGACGGCAAAAATAGTTTTTTGAAACTCGTGATACTGTTTACAGATCGCGAGTTTCACAGCTTTAGATAAGCTAAATTAATTTTTCTAAACTTCCTAAATAAAATGCTTCTTTAGCTACAATTATTATTAATATAAAAATGCCACCATTTTAATTTTAGAGGCGAACATAAAATATGGCACAAGCAGTAGATGCATCAAAGAATCTTCCTAGCGATCCCAGAAATCGGGAAGTTGTTTTTCCCGCATTCGGCGATCCACAACTAGGCAACCTAGAAACCCCGGTTAATTCTTCTCCCTTGATCAAGGGGTTTATTAATAATTTACCTGCCTATCGCCCAGGTCTGGCTCCTGCTAGACGCGGTTTAGAAGTTGGTATGGCTCATGGTTACTGGCTATTTGGTCCCTTTGCCAAATTGGGCCCACTGCGGGACACAGATAATGCTAACTTAGCTGGATTACTGGGAGGTATCGGCCTGGTTGTTGTTCTCACCGGCGCTCTGTCGCTGTATGCCAATAGCAATCCACCCAAAGCACTTCCTAGTGTTACCGTACCCAAGCCTCCAGCAGATGCTTTTAACTCTAAAGAAAGCTGGAACAACTTCGCCAGTTCTTTCTTGATTGGTGGTATTGGTGGTGCAGTAGTTGCTTACTTTTTGACTAGTAATTTGGCTCTAATTCAAGGTCTATTTGGTTAATTACTAGAAATTAGGAGTTAGGAGTTAGGAGGTTAAATTCATAACTTCTAACTCTTAACTCCTAACTTATTTAAACAAAACCGCTTCAATGTCATTTAAAGCAGTTTCAAAATCGTCATTAACGATTTTAATATTAAATTCATCTGCGGCTTGAATTTCATCTTGGGCGCGGAGTAGACGACGGGCGATCGCTTCTTCAGAGTCTTGGGCACGAGAGCGTATTCGTTTCTCTAATTCATCAAAGGAAGGCGGTAAAATAAAAATGCTAAGGGCGCTGGGGAAGGAAGCACGGATTTGTCTTGCTCCTTCTAGTTCAATTTCCAGCACTACCAATTTACCGGCATGAATTTGGTTAAGTACAGCTTCACGGGGAGTACCGTAATAGTTACCAGCAAATTCTGCCCATTCTAAAAATTCACCTTCAGCAACTAATTGCTCAAACTTACTGCGGCTGGTGAAGTAATAACTTTTGCCATGAATTTCTCCTGGACGGGGAGAACGAGTTGTCGCGGATACGGAATAATAGAGTTCTGGATGACGCTCTAGGAGCGATCGCATTAAAGTGCCTTTACCGACCCCACTGGGGCCAGTTAAAACAATTAATCTGCCTAAATGTAAGCATTCTTCGGTAGTCGCACTACTCTGGATGGGTAAAACTGGCATCATCCCTTCAACCTGTGAATCAATCAATACATATTATTCATTAGTCTTGTGTTCCTGGTCTAGTCCACTAGTGACTAAAGAATTTGTAGCAAGGGTGACAAAAAATTTGTCTAATTCATACATTACTACCGATACGGTGCAAAGAGGAGTGGGAAAAATCCACTACTAATCAATTATCTACAGTTTGATGATCGCGAGAAATCACAAAGCGATTCGCCACCGTTTCCGGCTGAATCGCTGACAGAATTACGTGGCTGGAATCGGTGATAATTACAGCCCTAGTCCGACGACCGTAAGTTGCATCAATCAGTTGACCTCTGTCCCGTGCATCGGTAATAATCCGCTTAATCGGGGCAGACTCTGGACTGACAATGGCAACTACTCGGTTGGCAGACACGATGTTACCAAAGCCGATGTTGATTAACTGAATGTCCATAAAAAAACTGACGCTAAACGCGGTTTAAAAAGCTTGAAATAAACTTATTTCCATGTTATCGCCAAAAAACTGGAGTTACAACGATTAAATTCAAGCCAGTCTACGTTTTTAAATAATGTTTGCTACTTTTAGCTATTTATTAGCTAATTTTCCTCAAAATCTTCCCAAAGACATAGGCGAAATTACACTGATACAAGCTAGTTAAATGATGTATTTTTATCTTTATGTAAAGGGACTAGTACCGCAAGGCGGAATTCAAAATTCAAAATTCAAAATTCAAAATGAATACAGCATAAGCGTTTGGTTAATCTGGAATGGGTGGTTTATTTACTCCGTGGTGTACTAGTACCGCAAAACGGAATTCAAAATTCAAATGGTGGTAAATAATCCACATCTAAAATTTGCTCAATGCTATAAGGACAAGTTTGCGGAAAACAATTCAATCCACTTTTCTTTTTTGCTTGTCGTAGCGCATCAATGTAGACTTCTGCAAGCACTGTGAGCAGATATTTGTAGAGGTTTTTAGATTTAGTTAATTTCCTGAGTTCCACCCGAAAATTATCAATTTCCACTTCCCAATGATTTTTACATTCAGGGAGGCTCCAATGTTGATACAAAAGCAAATGTTTGAGAAGTTGCAGTAAATAACTTTCGAGCTTGTGCTTCTGTTCATTACCCAATCTTTCAATCTCTTCAATCAAATGATCCCAATCAAGATACTCTAAATCTCTTTCTTGCAATTGTTTCAATGTAGTTTCTAACCACAAGTGATAATCCTGCTTATAGAGAATTTGAGTAAGTATTTTAGACATTATTTAATATTCTCCTAATTTACGAAGATTTGGAATTAGGTTTTATCGAACAGAATTCAGGAGTCAGGAGTCAGAATTCAGAATGAATGATAGCGCAGCGTTAGAGAGGAACGAGCGTCGCGTCTTTATTCTGACTCCTGTTAGCGGTAGCGGGGCGTTTAGCCCATTCTGACTCCTGAATT
>NZ_JABXKI010000064.1 GCF_017115095.1 Nostoc sp. NMS4
CGCAAGATCCTAAACAACGGGGTTTAACTTTATTAATAGAAGAATGGGCGGATGAATCCATAGGCATTAAAGGTCGCAAAGCACTATTTGCAGCCGTAAGTCAAGATCAAAATTTCCGTAAGTCTTTATTACCCACCTCAACACCAGATATATTTAAAAGTCTGGTTCAAGGAGTACCTAGTGACTTACTGGCAGTGTTAGGTTTTGGCGTAGGTTACAGCCCAGATGTGATACAGTCAGCGATCGCATCTTTAAAACAAGACTTGGAAGCCTTGACGTTATTATTGGCAGATAGTCCGTATTTAACTGGAGATGAGCCAACTTTAGCTGACTTAGCGGTGGCTGGCTTATCGATATTACTCAAGTTCCCCTCTGGCCCCTATCTAGATTTACCAGCTTCTATCAGAGGTAAAGGATTGCCAATCTTTGCCGAGAATATAGATTATGAACCATTCTTTACCTGGCGCGATCGCCTTTACGCCCAATTCCGCAAACCGTTAATTAGTACCACTCCAGGAACAGGAAGTGCGCCAACTTCGATTCAGATTGATTAATTAGGGAATTGGGCATGGGGATGAGGGGGATGAGGGAGATGAGGAAGCAGGGGAGGCAGGGGGAGCAAGAATTTTGGATTTTGGATTGAGGATTTTGGATTAAATTTCAATCTAAAATCCAAAATCTAAAATTCAAAATTCAATTGCCCAATGACCAATGACCAATGACAAATGACAAATGACTAATCAAATGAATTCGGCACAGCCATTAGGTTCGGTCATTCAAGGTTCTCTAACTGAAGGGTTAGAAGTGCGATTGCATCCTGACATTTCTGTAGAAGATATGCGGGTGGGTAAGTTTCTTGTTGTGCAAGGGATGCGATCGCGTTTTTTTTGTATGCTGACAGATGTAGCATTGGGAGCTGCTAATGCCCGAATTATTGCTAATCCCCCCAATTGGGAAGACACTTTTTTACGAGATGTTTTAGCCGGAAGTGGCACTTACGGTACTATCAACCTCGCGCCGATGTTGATGTTCACTCCTGAAACTGAAGAATCTTTCTCCCCAACAAATGGCAAATCGGCCAATCCTTTCCTCCCATCGGTGACGGGTTTGGCTTCATTTGTACCCCAAACCAGCACGACGATGGAATTGTTGCCAGTTAAAACTATTCCTAGCCACTTTAGCCAAGTTTACGAAGCCAGTGTTGACGATTTTCGTCGGGTATTTGGTTGGGAAGATGACCCTCAAAGGCGCAACTTTTCCATCGGCAAACCTTTGGATATGGATGTGCCTGTTTGCATCGATTTAAACCGCTTTGTAGAACGAAGTAATGGGGTTTTCGGAAAATCTGGTACTGGTAAATCTTTTCTAACCAGGTTACTTTTAGCTGGCGTTATCCGTAAAAATGCGGCAGTAAATTTGATTTTTGATATGCACTCTGAGTATGGCTGGGAAGCTGTTGCAGAAGGTAAAAACGTCAGTACTGTTAAGGGCTTAAAGCAACTTTTTCCTAGTAAAGTCGAAGTTTACACCCTCGACCCGGAATCGACAAAGCGTCGGGGTGTGCGTGATGCTCAAGAACTTTATTTGAGTTACGAGCAAATAGAAGTTGAAGATATTAAATTATGTAGTCGAGATTTAGGACTCTCTGACGCAGCCTTAGATAACGCCAATATTCTCTATAGCGAATTTGGCAAGTCTTGGATTGTTCAATTGCTGAATATGACTAATGAAGAAATCGAGATGTTTTGCGACGAGAAGCGCGGACACAAAGGCTCGATTATGGCATTACAGCGCAAACTCTTGCGGATGGATAGTTTGAAGTATATGCGAGCAGTTTGTCCCCAGAATTATATTAGTAAAATTGTGCAATGTCTGGAATCTGGGAAGAATGTTGTGATAGAATTTGGTTCCCAGTCTAATATGCTCTCTTATATGTTGGTGACAAATATGATCACCCGACGTATTCACGAGCATTACGTCAAAAAAGCAGATAAATTTTTGCAAAGCAAAAATCCTTGCGATCGCCCAACCCCATTGATGATTACCATTGAAGAGGCGCACCGTTTCCTTGACCCAGCGATCGTCCAAAGTACTATCTTTGGAACTATTGCCCGTGAGCTGCGAAAGTATTTTGTCACACTTTTGGTAGTCGATCAACGTCCATCAGGCATAGATAATGAAGTTATGTCCCAAATTGGGACTCGCATTACCGCTTTGCTGAATGATGAAAAAGACATTGACGCGATTTTTACAGGTGTATCTGGTGGTAGCGGACTGCGATCGGTGTTGGCAAAGTTAGACTCAAAGCAACAAGCTTTAATATTGGGTCATGCCGTTCCCATGCCCGTAGTAGTACGTACCCGACCTTACGACGCAACTTTTTACGCAGAAATTGGTGAACCAGCCTGGGAAGAAAAACCTGACGCAGAAGTATTCGCGGCTGCGGAACTAGCCAAAGCTGACCTTGGATTTTAGATTGTCATTTGTCAGTTGTCCCTTGTCCTTTGTCTAGAGTCAATCAATATTTACTAATGACCAATGACCAATGACCAATGACCAATGACCAATGACCAATGACCAATGACCAATGACTAATTCGTAACATCCCTCCATTGTCAGAGCAAATTAAGTTCGGTTATCCGGCTAGTTTTTGGCAACAGAAGAGAGGTTTTTGCCGTCACTATAGATATAGTCAGTAATTTCAAGGAACTTTAAAAAAAATTTTCTATAACGGCTGCTTTTGAATTATAATGATAGATTTTATCTTAAGATAGTTTACTATTTGCCTGATTTATCGTATCATAAGTTAAGTAGAACTCATACCGACTTCGGATTTACCGATTAGTACTAGTAACTGTCCAAGAGAATAATTCTGAAAAACAAACAGCGTGCTTATAAAAGATTGAAAATTTAGGGAAGGTAGGGGAACCTATCATTGGGGGCTTACCGTCTTAACAACGGCAGTATCAATCAATCAATTAATTAATTGTTTTTGGTAGTTCCCAATATTTCGTGATAGATGTACTATTTTTCCCATCCATTTTAGTAATAAAACATACATTATCTTAACGAAGTAGAGGACATCGCACCAATGCCTACTGTCAATACCCAAACAGAAAACCTCAACACCAAATTCACGGTTGATATGGTGCGAACCTATCTGCGAGAAATTGGTCGTGTACCACTGCTAACCCGCGAACAAGAAATTGTCTTTGGGAAGCAGGTGCAACAAATGATGACGCTCATCGACGCTAAAGAGGCTTTGGCGAAGAAACTGCAACGCGAACCGGATATTACAGAGTGGGCTGACCACGTTCAGCAATCGGAAACCGATGTGCAACAAACAGTGGCGCAAGGTAAGCGGGCAAAGCAAAAAATGATCGAAGCGAATTTGCGCTTGGTTGTCGCTATTGCTAAAAAATATCAAAAGCGGAACATGGAGTTTCTGGATTTAATTCAGGAAGGAACACTAGGATTAGAGCGGGGTGTAGAGAAATTTGATCCGATGAGGGGTTATAAGTTCTCGACTTACGCTTACTGGTGGATTCGCCAAGCAATTACCCGCGCGATCGCTCAACAAGGTCGTACCATTCGCTTACCGATCCATATTACCGAGAAACTGAACAAAATCAAAAAAGTGCAGCGCGAGTTAGCTCAAACCTTGGGGCGATCGCCGACACCAGCCGAAATTGCCAAAGCACTGGAACTAGAACCTGCTCAGATCCGCGAGTATCTGAATATGGCTCGTCAACCAGTGTCTTTGGATGTGCGAGTTGGTGAGAACCAGGATACTGAGTTGCAAGAAATGCTCGAAGATGATGGCCCATCGCCAGAGTATTACACCAACCAGGAATTCTTACGCCAAGACTTGAACAACCTGCTAGCAGAACTAACCCCGCAACAGCGAGAAGTTGTAGCTTTACGTTTTGGTTTAGAAGATGGTAATGAAATGTCATTGGCGAAAGTGGGTGAGAGATTAAATCTCAGCCGCGAACGTGTCCGTCAGTTAGAGCATCAAGCTTTGGCTCATCTGCGTCGCCGTCGTGCAAATGTCAAAGAATATGTTGCTAGCTAAAACAAGAGACGCGAAATCCCGCGTCTCTACACCACCTTGGTGATGCGCCTCCTGAATTCAGGGGGCGATTTTTTTTGCTGGCGAAGGACGCAAAGCCAAGAGTGATTAGGTTAAACACTTATAATATCTGTAGGTTGGGTTTCGTTCCTCACCCTTCAAACTTCGCTTGATGGAATACTAGTTTGTCAAGCGATCGCAGTAGAGTTGATTGGCAATAAAGTAACTCAAAAAGCTTGGTAAGGCATCTGGGAATCTTTTCAACCTACCGATTATTACTCGCACGCTTATCAACACGGAAGGATACCACTTTCAATGATTTGATGATGGTATTCTGACCATAGGCTATCTACATCATTTGCCGTTGAACACTGAGGGCAACAATGTATGATTAGCTCAAAAAGGTATGCCAGCCCCGTAATTATCGTTAAATGTTGAAGCAAACTTTTCCTTCCCCCGAAGCACTTCGACGGTTCCCTTTTGGTCTGGCTGATATTGCTGTGATTCTTGGTACATTAGTGCTGCTGGCGTTGATTGCGCGTGTTGGTGCTGGAACATTGGTGAGCTTTGTACCACCAGATGTAGTACCAGGTATCAGCCTTGACCCACGTAATTTACCGTATTACGCTGGGCGTTCAACACTGCGAATGTTTATTGCCCTATTTTACTCAACACTGTTCACCCTAATTTATGGTTACGCTGCCGCCAAAAGCCGCCGCGCTGAACGAGTTTTGATCCCACTGCTCGATATTTTGCAGTCGGTTCCGGTGCTAGGCTTTTTATCGATCACCGTTACAGGTTTCATTGCCCTATTTCCCGGAAGCCTCTTAGGACTGGAAGCAGCATCAATTTTTGCAATTTTCACCAGCCAGGTCTGGAATATGACCTTTTCATTTTACCACTCATTGAGAACACTGCCACCGGAACTAGATGAGGCAGTAAGACTCTATCGGTTGTCAGGATGGCAGAGATTCACCAAGCTGGAATTGCCGACGGCGATGATTGGGCTGCTGTGGAATGCAATGATGAGTTTTGGGGGAGGCTGGTTTTTTGTCGCTGCAAGTGAAGCTATCAGTGTACTGAAACAGGACTACACACTACCAGGAATTGGCTCTTATGTAGCAGCCGCAGTTGCAGCGAAGAATTTACCTGCCTTGGGTTGGGCGCTATTAACGATCGCGATCGTAATTATCCTGGTAAATCAACTATTTTGGCGACCGTTAGTCGCTTGGGCAGATAAGTTCCGCCTAGAACAGAGTGCAGCAGCCCAAGCGCCCGAATCCTGGGTTTACGATCTACTAAAAGCAGCCCGAATTCCCCGTCTACTGGGGCGGGCTTTAGCTCCTTTGGGTGAAGCGATCAATCGGATTCTCTCATTGCTCACACCACCGCGAACTCCTCGGATTATAGAGACTGGTGGGCAAGAAAAGGGCGATCGCCTCTACAACACGATCCTACTGGTTGTAATTGGTGGGCTATTGGTTATCGGGTTACACTTCATTTTCACAACAGTGGGACTGGCTGAAGTTGTCAAAACCTTTGGGCTGGGATTACTGACGCTGTTACGTGTGCTGGTATTATTAGTATTTTCAACTCTAATTTGGACACCCGTTGGAGTGGCCATTGGGTTTAACCCCCGACTAGCAACTTTATTGCAACCTGTGGTGCAATTCCTGGCTTCCTTTCCAGCAAACTTTATCTTTCCCTTCGCTACACTCTTTTTTATCCGTTCCCATATCAGCATTGATTGGGGTAGTATTTTGTTGATGTCCCTGGGCGCACAGTGGTACATCCTCTTCAACTCCATTGCTGGAGCCATGAGCATCCCCACGGATTTGCGCGAAATGGCAACCAGCCTCGGTTTGCGTGGTTGGCGGCTATGGCGCAAGTTAATCATTCCCGGTATTTTCTCCGCCTGGGTAACAGGTGGTGTCACTGCCACAGGTGGCGCATGGAACGCCAGCATTGTCTCCGAGGTTGTCGCTTGGGGGCAAACCACCCTAACTGCCAGTGGATTGGGAGCATATATTGCTCAGGCAACCACAGCAGGTGATTGGCCTCGGATTACCCTGGGGATTGGAATGATGAGCCTATTTGTTGTTGGGCTGAACAGAGTTTTTTGGCGACGACTGTATGAGCTAGCAGAAACCAAATACCATCTCTAAACCATCGCTCGCTAGAGGGGCAAGCATGACATCTTCGCAAGTTACTAATAATGTACTAATCGCTGTCGAACAGGTCAATAAGAGTTTTCCTCTGCCAGAAAGCAAAGGGGAGTTTAAAGTTCTCAGCAACATTAATCTGACGGTAGGTGCTGGTGAAGTATTAGCGTTGCTGGGACGCAGTGGCAGTGGCAAAAGTACCTTACTGCGGATTATGGCAGGTTTGATTCCACCAAGCGAAGGCAGGGTAATCAGCAATGGTAAACGTCTGCAAGGTGCAAATCCTGGGGTCGCAATGGTATTTCAAAGCTTTGCACTCCTGCCTTGGCTGACAGTACAGGAAAACGTCGAGTTAGGGCTAGATGCTCAGGGTGTTGGGCGGGATGAGCGACGACAGCGAGCGCTGAAAGCCATTGACTTAGTAGGTTTGGATGGTTTTGAGAGTGCCTATCCCAAAGAGTTGTCTGGGGGAATGAGGCAGAGGGTTGGCTTTGCCAGGGCATTTGTGCTGGAGCCGCAAGTACTATTTATGGATGAGCCATTCAGCGCCCTAGATGTGTTGACGGCAGAAAACCTGCGGGGGGAAATTGATGATTTATGGAATGCCGGCACATTTCCGTCCAAAAGTATTTTGATTGTCACTCACAACATCGAAGAAGCGCTGTTTCTAGCAGATCGGGTAATTATCTTGGGATCAAATCCGGGGCATATTCGCGGTGAGGTGGTGATTGATTTGCCACGACCTCACGATCGCACCAGTATCCGCTTCAAATCACTGATAGACTATATATATACAGTGATGACTAACCCAGAAGTGGAAGTGACTGGGGCAGTTGCAGCATCCACATCACCTTTACAAGTATTGCGATCGCCTGGTGCAATCCAAGAATCACCTTATGCAAAACCCCTACCCCATGTCAGAGTTGGTGGTATAAGCGGTTTGCTGGAGTTAATTGTAGATCAACCAGAGGGTAAAGATGATATTCCCCGTTTAGCAGAACGAATCAGACTAACCGTTGACGATCTGCTACCGATGCTTGATGCAACCGTGATGCTGGGCTTTGCCGAGGTTGCACAAGGGGATGTCTTTCTCACCGAGATTGGGCAAGATTTCGCAACCACAACCATTCTCCGCAGTAAAGACCTGTTCCGGCAGCAAGTGTTGTCAAATGTCCCAGTCGTAGTCAGCATGGTGCAGACATTGCGAGAAAAACGGAATCGGTCAATGCGAGCCGATTTCTTTATCGATTTACTTAATGAACACTATTTCCAGGAAGAAGCCGAGCGGCAATTTGCCACAGCCGTAGATTGGGGGCGTTATGCCGAACTATTTGAATATGACGCTAGTGAAGATAGACTCTACCTGCCAGAGCCAGCAGTAATGCAGAGTAGTCAATCTGATTTGGTGGAATGAGGGAGGAATCAATTCAAAATTCAAAATTCAAAATTCAAAATTCAAAATTCAAGAACTCCTGCCTCCTGCCTTCCCAATGCCCCATGCCCAATTCCCAATTCCCAATTCCAAATCCTGCCCCAACACTCGTATGATCAACATATCAAGAAAACATAACAGCCAGATTTTTACCGCAAAACATGGGCAGTATTTGGGAAATCGATTTTTACTCCCGTCCAATTTTGGACGCTAATCAGAAAAAAATTTGGGAAGTTTTAGTCTGCGAAAGCCCTTTGGATGTCGGCACAAAAGCAGATTCTTTGTTTCGCTATGCTCAATATTGTCCCAGTACCCAGGTAAATTCGGGTTCGTTGCGGACAGCGTTGCAAGAGGCTATTAACCAAGCGGGAAAAGCACCAATTAAAATCCGCTTTTTTCGCCGCCAAATGAACAATATGATTACTAAAGCCTGTCAAGATTTGGGCATTCCCGCCCAACCTAGCCGCCGGACTTTGGTTCTCAACCAATGGTTAGAACAACGGATGGCGGAAGTGTATCCTCAAGAACCAGGGTATCAAGGCGGGACTAATCCCTCAGTCCGCTTGGAGAAACCTTTGCCGCAACCTTTACCAGATGCTTTGGAAGGACAACAGTGGGTATTTGTTACCTTAGATGCTGCGGATTTGGCAGAGATGCCAGAGTGGGAAATTGACTTTGGTGAAGCTTTCCCTTTAGAGTTGGCGAAACTTTCACCCGAAGCCCGTATTCCTGGTATTTTGATTTTCTCATCGAGAGCGTTGCCTTTGGCTGGCTGGATGTCTGGTTTGGAGTTGGCTTTCTTAAGATTTGACACCAGCGAAGAGGCGAGATTGGTTTTAGAAACTGGTGTAACTGAAAGTTGGATTGTGGCAAATATCAAAAAACCTCAAATTCTAGCAGAAGCTAAAGCTTTTGAAGAAGCCAAGCAAAAAGCTAACGGAGTGCATTTTATCGGTGTACAGTCCGATCCCAAAGCACAATCTTTTGCTGGTTTTTGGCTGTTGCAAGAGGTTAATCTTTGAAAATTGGGCATTGGGGAGACAAGGGAGACAAGGGAGACAAGGGAGAATAACCATATCCAATGACAAATGACAAATGACAAATGACCAATGACCAATGACAAATGACAAATGACCAGATCCGTTGAGACATGACAATGATTTGGGATAATTAACTGCGTCCATCAGTGTTGATCTGCGGTTTCAAATCGTAACTGTAAAGAAAGGCTGATGATTTTTGGATAGTTATCTGCGTTCATTACTGGAAAGTGCGTAGGCGTAGCCCGTCGTAGACATCGCATTTTCCAGAGACAAGCGTTGATATGCGGTTCAAAATCCACAATTCACTAAGGGTCATGGGTTCTGAAAATTTGTCACAAGATACACTAGCCGAACAGTTGCTGGAACTTGCTCTAAAATCTGGGGCCGAAGTTGCTGAGGTGTATCAGTCGCGATCGCTTTCTCGTCCAGTGTTTTTTGAGGCAAACCGACTCAAACAGCTAGAAACCAACCAATCTGAAGGTACAGCACTACGGCTTTGGCGAAACGGTCGTCCGGGACTGATGGTGGCCTATGGTTCTGTCTTAGCTGAAATAATGGTGGAAAAAGCTCTGGCTCTGAGTCAACTAAATCAACCGGAAACTATAGAATTAGGCTCTAACTTTCAGCCCTCCTACCCAGATTTGGGGGAAAGTTTACCGATCGAGGTTTTAGTAGATTGGGGCAAAGAAGCGATCGCACTCATCCGTGATGCCTATCCCGATGTTGTATGCAATGGTGACTGGGAATGTGATATTGAAACCACTAGACTAGTTAATACCAAGGGTTTAGATTGTCACTACACTGATACTACCCTTAGCTGCTATGTATCAGCAGAATGGGTACGTGGTGATGATTTTTTAAGTGTTTCTGATGGTCAAACCCAACGGGGAGAACTCCACCCTCAGAGATTAGCTAACCAAATTTTACAACGGTTAATTTGGTCTAGAGAAAATATCTCACCTCCTACTGGTCGTGTGCCGATTTTGTTCACTTCTAAAGCCGCCGATATGCTTTGGGGTACTGTACAAGCGGCTTTGAATGGCAAGCGAGTTTTAGAAGCCGCTTCACCTTGGGCAGAACGTTTGGAGAGTCAAGTAGTTGCACCCAGCCTTACCATCTACCAAGATCCAGAAGCTGGCCCTTACAGTTGCCCTTTTGATGATGAAGGCACTCCGACGCAATCTTTAGTATTTATCCAAAACGGTACTTTACAGCATTTCTATGGCGATCGCACCACCGGTCGCCAACTAGGTACTAACACCACTGGCAATGGTTTTCGCCCTGGTTTAGGTAGCTATCCCACCCCTGGTTTATTTAATTTTCTCATCCAGCCAGGTTCGGCATCGCTACCAGATTTGATTCAACAACTAGATAATGGCTTGATTGTCGATCAAATGTTGGGTGGTGGCGGCAGTATTTCTGGAGATTTTTCGATCAACGTTGATTTAGGCTACCGCGTCCAAAATGGTCAAGTAATTGGGCGCGTTAAGGATACGATGGTTGCAGGTAATGTTTATACAGCCCTCAAGCAGTTGGTTGCACTAGGCAACGATGTTGATTGGAATGGTTCTTGTTATACTCCGTCTCTGATCGTAGAAGGGCTATCCACGACAGGGAGAAGTAATTGAATTGATAAATTTAACATTATGTGGTACGCTCCCATCTTCCAACGCTTGCGGCAACTGCTACAGCCACGCCGTCGTTTAGCAATTTTTGAAGCTTGTCTGATTGGTTTGGTTTCTGCTCTGGGAGCAGTTTTACTTAAATCGGGGGTAGGATTGCTAGGTGCTTGGCGAGTGCAGACATCGCTACTGCTACCAGCTTGGTTGGTGCTACCAGGTATCGGACTCGCCTTTGGATTTCTCGCCGGATGGCTGGTTGAGCGGGTAGCACCAGAAACTTCTGGGAGTGGCATTCCTCAAGTGAAAGCAGTGTTAGCCCGCATCCCAATTGCTCTAGATTTGCGGGTTGCCGTGGTCAAGCTAGTGGGTGGTATTCTAGCACTAGGTTCTGGGCTAGCTTTAGGACGGGAAGGGCCAACAGTTCAATTGAGCGCAGCTTTAGCAGCTCAACTCAGTCGGTGGTTTCCGACTTCGCCAGATCACCGTCGCCAGTTGATTGCTGCTGGTGCTGGTGCAGGGTTAGCGGCTGCCTTCAATACGCCGATCGCAGGTGTATTATTTGTAGTTGAAGAATTGTTACAGGATTTTTCTGAGTTTACCTTGGGCACCGCGATTCTGGCTTCGTTTATCGGTGCTGTCGTCTCGCGCGTATTGGGTGGTCGCAGCCTGGATCTCAATCTAGCATTAACTGCTTCCAAGACAGATTTTTTTGTTCAAGATATTCCCTTTTATTTGGTGTTGGGGGTTGTGGCTGGGTTGATGGGGGCGTTATTCAATCGCGGGATTATTGCCAGCTTAACTGTTTACCGCCGCTCTTTCCGTTTTGGCTTACCTGCTCGTGTAGCCCTCGCTGGGGTAGTGTCTGGGATGATTGTGGCATTACTACCGCTAGCGTTTCGAGATAACACAGGACTGCGGGAAATTTTAATTACAGGTGAGGCTAGCTGGTCAATGGCCGCGATCGCCTTTGTCTCCCAGTTTATTCTAACTCTCGTCGCTTATGGCTCTGGTGTACCAGGAGGCTTATTTGCTCCCGCTTTAACCCTTGGGGCTGCCCTTGGCTACTTGGTGGGAATGGGAGAACACAGTCTACTTCTTCCTTTCGGGATAACGAGTGGATTACCAATTACTTTTGCCTTGGCTGGAATGGGCGCATTTTTTACTGCGGTGGCCAGAGTACCCATGACGGGGATAGTAATTGTATTTGAAATGACTACAGATTTTAACTTAGTGTTGCCCTTAATGATTGGCTCGGTAACATCCTATCTAGTCGCCGAAAAGTTAGCGCCAGGATCGCTATACGACAAACTTTTAGCGTGGAATGGCATAACTATCGAAAAAACAGCGCCGGCGGGAGGGATAATGACAAATTTGACAGCCAAAGATGTCATGCAACAACAGGTAGAAACTCTCGATACAGAGATGCCTTTAGATGAAGTCATCCAAGCATTCGCCCGTTCCCATCATCGTGGTTTTCCGGTGGTAGAGAAAAGTAAGCTTGTAGGGATTGTGACGCAATCAGATTTACTCAATCTTCGCGATCGCAATTTAGCAAATGATACTCCTTTAGGGGAAATTATGACTACCACTCCGGTAACAGTCACACCGATTCACACCCTAAGTAATGTATTGTATTTACTCGATCGCTATCAAATCAGTCGCTTACCGGTTGTAGATGGACGAAAACTGATTGGAATTATTACCCGTGGCGATATTATTCGGGCGGAAGCAGATCATCTTAATGGTGAAAATTCGACCCCAAGAATGCGGCCAGATCCTTCATACATAGTTTACCAAACGCGATCGCCCAGCACTGGCAGAGGTAGATTATTAGTACCCGTAGCTAATCCCGAAACAGCAGGTATTTTATTACAAATGGCAGCAGCTATTGCCCGCGATCGCCATTATGAAATAGATTGCGTGCAAGTAATGCTGATACCCCGCCACAATTCCCCATCAGAAACACAGGTAAGAACGGCAAAAAGTCGCCGCTTACTACGACAAGCAGAAGTCTTAGCAAAAAAGTGGAAACTCCCCCTACACACGCAGATTCGAGTTACCCACGATGTCGCCCAGGCAATTTTGGAGACAATCAACGAACAACACATCGACCTAATTCTGATGGGATGGAAAGGTAACACATCTACCCCAGGTCGGATTTTTGGCAACGTTGTGGATACCATAATTCGCCAAGCCACCTGCGAAGTCGTGTTAGTAAAATTAGGCGAAACTCAGTCCCCAATCCCCAGTCCCCAATTCAACCGTTGGCTAGTCCCAATGGCTGGTGGCCCCAATTCCCCATTAGCGATTAAATTGCTACCAGCTTTAATTACATTAGGAAACGATCCCAAAATTCGCCTCACACAGGTGTTTAAGCCATCTGAACTCAAGCCAGATATGTCAGTTTCAGAACAAGCCATCCGCTATTTGATGCGTCGCTGCAAATTGTCCAGTACTATAATTGCTCTCCCAGTGCAAGCTAATTCAGTCGCGGAAGGTGTAATTAACCTAGTGAAAACCGAAGGTTACGATGTTGTAGTTTTGGGAGCATCCCGCGAAGGATTGTTACAGCAAGCGATTCAAGGTAATATTCCAGAAGCGATCGCCTCTGGTGTAGAAAGTACAGTTATTCTGGTTAGAGGTGCGATTCAAAAATAAAAAACATCGATTTTAGTGATTTTTTTAATGATAAAATACACCAATAATCAGAGTAAAAATTATTGGTATTAAGATTGGAATAGCAACTATAAGTCCCCACTTACCAAACTTAATTTCCTCACCCTCAGATTTGAGAAACGCAATCCAACCTACAACTCCCATCAAAATCCAAATAAACCCAAAGCCAAGAAATATAACAAATACTGAATCTTCCATTTTTTACCAATTTTCTTAAATTGTAACTAATTACCACTAAATAACCTTGCCAAACTTGCACGAAACTGGCTAAAATCAAAAGCTTCAATAGTTTTTTGTTGTAAATATTCTGGTTGATAAATTACACGATTACAGCAATCACCTTGCAGGATTTGAATTAGATTATCGGCAATTTCTTCAACATTATCAGGATCTACCAAACATCCCAACTTACCGCCAGCTAAGGGATCTATAGAACCATCTTGATTACCCGCCAATACAGGTTTACCACAAGCTAAAGCTTCTAGAAAAACAATCCCAAATCCTTCCCCTTTACTAGGCAAAGCAAAAACATCGCAGAGATTGTAATAATCGCATAATTCTCTATCTGGCACAAATCCTGCAATTGTCACACAATCTTGTAGATTTAAGTTGGTAACTAAAGCTTTAATTCGAGGTATATCGTCTCCTTTACCTGCAAGAATGAAGTGAACATTAGGGATATGCGATCGCACTTTAACTAAAGCATGAAGGATTTGGTCATAACCCTTGTATTTTGCCATGCTTCCCATCCGCGTTACTGTTAAAATTACAGGCTGCTGGTCTGTTAAATTATATCGCTTTAGTAAGTAGGTAGGTTTAGCATTTATTTGAAACTGACTAGCATCAAATGTATTAGGTAAAATAACTACTTTTTCGGAATCAATATTTGTATTCTCAAGCAAGCGCTGGCGAGTATAATTACTAACACTAATTATTTTATCTGCTTTTTCTAAAGCTAATTTTGTTGCCTTATTTTCCATATCCCAAACTTCTAAACCATGAGCAACTACCCAGTAAGGAGTTCCAGTAAAAAATTTTAGAATATAACAAACAATAGCATAATTAACATGAGTGGATATGACTATAGTTGGATGTTGAAGAATAGCTAAAATAATTATTTTTGTGGCAAATAAAATTGGCTGCAATAGCTTTGGTAAATCTCCAAAATAATGAAATCTCGTTGAACTTAAAAACTGCAATTTTTCGGACTGTTTTAAATTATATTTATCATACTTGAGAAATACATCATAATCAGCTTCAGGATATATATCTTGTAAAGCCTTCAGCAAAAATTTTGAGTAAACTTGAATACCTCCCTTGAAATCAAATATATTCGGAAATATCAAGTAAATATAAGGTTTACCAATCATAGCTTTCGTGAAATTTTAAATAATTTCAGATTCTAATTGCATGACAAAATCTTTTCGAGAATTTATCGCTGCTGCTATAAAATAAAACTCAATAGTTGTAACAGTATAGTCTTCAGCAAAATAATCTGGAATTTGAGACGCTAAAAACATAATAATCGGAACAGTAATTAGAGGGTTAGCATATTTAAGTTTAAATGCTACTTGCACTAAAAAATTAGTAAATAGTAATAACCCAGGAATTCCTTGTTCTGCTGATACATTTAAAAATATATTATGTGCGTGAAAACCTTTCTTTCCCCAAACTTTCACTCCTATCTGGTCTGGAAAAACTCCTATGCCTATACCAGTAAGTGGTCTTTTAATAGTTTCATTAATAGCTGCATGCCACATTTTAAACCTTCCAAAACCTGCTCCTACAAGACTAGGAATTTTTTTTCCAGTTGGATGTACTAAATTTGAATTCTCTCCAAATACATTAATTAATGGAAATATTTGACTATCTCCCAAACCAACTCTCCGTAGAGAAACTGGTACATTTATAATGCATATAAACAATAAGCTAACTAGATAAATCATTTTTATAAAACTAATAGTTTTATATATCAATAAAAGAAACATACCAATTATGAAAATTACCCAACCATTTCCACTGGCAGACAAAGCTAAGGAAATTGTAAAAATTAATTCGCTTATATGTAATTCAATTTTAGAAATCTTATTCTGTTTTTCTAAAATCAGGCTTAAACATAATCCAATGGCAACTATGACCCCAAACTGATTAGGGTTTTGCATAATTGAACCAATCTCAGGATAAAAGCTGGGAAACTTTAATAATTTAAAAATCCAGCTTTTAGGAAGTAGAACCTCTACAAAACCCAAAAGGGCAATTATCTGTAGTAAGTACAATATGCAACGATAATAAAATGTTAAAGATGGTGACTTTATATTCTTAAAAGTTAATAATAAAAAAGCAAAAAATAATATAAAGTAAGTTGAGTATTTTAAACTATAAGTTATAGCAATAGTTGGAAATTCGCTCCTTAATGAAGACACCCACATCCACAAATACATTAGACTTATAGATATCAAAATGATTTTATGCTTCTTAACAACTTCTGGTATAGATTTTAAAGATAAACTAATTATTCCCAAGCTAAATGCAGGAAGTAATAAATATTGAATACCAATATTTATTCCTGGAAATTTAACTCGCCCTAAAAGCGAAGAAAATAGTATGAGCAGGAAAAATATATTAATCATAACCTTTTATTTATGGATATTTTTTGACAGCAAAAAATCTATACTAAACCCACTTTCGCAGGTTTAGGAATAGATTTTAATATTTTTTTTAAGCTATAATCCTCAGCCTGTAAAGAATATTACCATAATACAGTCTTCGACAATATCATCTTTTGAAGCTAGGATTAATTTGAGCTTTTAGGAAAGGTAAATATTCTGGATAAAACCAGAAAAATCGTAACCTATCCCGAATCTGTACTATCAGACATTTTTAATTAATCATCTGCCAAATTTTGAGAATGTTCTCACCACTCCCACCACCGGCAATGGTTTGTCCATCTGGGCTAATGGCAACAGTATAAATATACCCAGAACCCGTCTCTAAAGTGCGAATTAACTTTCCTGTTACCGGGTTCCAAAGTTTAATTGTATTGTCACTACTGCCACTGACAAGGGTGATGCCATTTGAACCTACGCTTGGCAAAAAGACGACAGAATTAACCTTATCATTATGTCCCTTCAAGGTGTAGATTAACTTTCCTGTTTTCAAATTCCACAATTTAATTGTCTTGTCCTTACTGCCACTGGCAAGGGTAATACCATCGGGAGCAAAAGCAACTGAAAGAATTGAATCTGTATTTCCCTCCAAAGTGCGGATTAACTTTCCAGTCTCCAGATTCCACAATTTAATTGTTTTATCCCAGCTACCGCTAGCCAGAGTTTTACCATCAGGACTGAAAACGACAGATGCAACACCACTGGTATGTCCCTCTAAAGTGCGGATTAACTTTCCTGTCTCCACATTCCACAATTTGATTTTCATATCCTTACTAGCAGTTCCACTAGCGAGGGTTTTGCCATCAGGACTAAAAGCTACAGAAGTAACTCCGTCGCTATTTCCGTCTAAGGTGCGGATTAATTTTCCTGTCTCCACATTCCATAGTTTGATTGTCTTGTCCGCACTGCCACTAGCGAGGATTTTGCTATCAGGACTAAAAGCTATAGTCCAAATCCAATTGAAATGTCCTTCTAAAGTGCGGATTACCTGTCCACTGACTGGATTCCATAGCTTGATTGTCTTATCATCACTGGCACTGGCAAGGGTTGTACCATCAGGGCTAAAAGCTACGGAATTCACATCACTAGAATGCCCCTTGAAAGGTTTGGGTAGATAAGAATTTTCCGAAACGTTTTTTGGGGGCTGAATCGGCTGAGAAACAGGCTTAGGAACCTCGCTAACTAGATGAGGACGAGGCTGAAAATACCAAATTCCCCCTAATCCCAACACCAAAATGCTAGAACCTAACAACAGTTGACTTTTCAGATTGTTATTTAATTTTGGTAAAACTGGCCCCTTTTTTGATTGGGTAGTTGCAAATGTTGGTGTAAGTATAGTTGGAGCAAGTGATGGCAATGTTGATAGTTGAGATGTCAAGTCAGTGATGACTTCATCAGCCGATTGATAACGCTTTTGGATGTCTAGTTGCAACAGCTTATCCAAAACTTCACCCAACTCTACAGATATAGAAATCCCTTCTCCATCTGGATTGGTCAAATGTTGCCGCCAAGATGCAACCCAGCCATAACCCTGCTGTATCCACAGAATTGATGGGCGAATCCCAGTCAGGAGATGAAAACAAGTAGCCCCCAAACTGAATAAATCGCTGCCTGGGTAAGCTTTTCCATCTTGCATTTGTTCAAGTGCAGTGTAACCGTGCGAGCCAATAACAGTACCCATTGTAGTCTGCACTGTTGCTGTCAGCACCTTGGAAGCTCCAAAATCAATTAGGATGAATCGCCCGTCACTTTGACGGCGAATAATATTCTGTGGCTTGATATCTCGGTGAATCACTCCCCGGATATGGATAAACTTCAGTACCGGCAGTAAATCTAACAAAAGTTGGCGAATCTCTGTTTCGTTATAGTTTCCCCGCGTTTCCAATTCTTTGAGCAAGTTTTGCCCATCGATAAACTGCTGCACCAGAAATAGATAGCTATTTTGTTCAAAATAAGCCAATAAAGTTGGAATTTGCGGATGTTCTGCCAGTTCTTGCAGTCGGCTCGCTTCTTGTTTAAATAGTTCAACAGCCTTTGTTAGTGGCCCAGTTCCTTGAAGTTTTGGTGCAAATTGCTTAATAACACAGCATTCATTCAGTTTGTGTACATCTTTCGCCAGATAGGTTCTACCAAATCCCCCTTCGTCTGACAAAACCTGAGTGGGACGATAGCGACCTCCTAGCAGGGGTATCAATTCCGCTCTACAACTATGGCAATAGTTGTTTTTATCAGGATTTACGGGTTTTTGGCAATCGGGATTCACACAACAGAGCATACTGGGAATCCATTTCAATTGGAGTATATATTCATCTTAAGTCATGCAGTATAATCTCTCTTGTTAGTAAATATCACTGAGACACCATCCAAATCCCCAATTCCCTTACCTCATCAGGTATTGAACAATTTAGATAACTTGCAAAAAATTGTGCTTGAGCTATGCCTTTTGACGAATTGATAGGTGTAAACTCTGCTTGTGTATTACATCTGTGTTAGCCATTTAGTCAGATTTACAAAAATATCTGGGTAATAATCCGAAAAGCAGCAATTTAGGTTTGTAGCTCAGTATATACCTACAATTTTGAGATTTACTCTAGTAGTACGTCAAGTTTAAATTGAGGATAAGCAAGTTCGTAGTAAGGGTTTTAGTCCTGATGTTCTAAGCGCTAAAGTCCTTACTACAAACCCTCAAAACTAACTTAGACATTGTACTAGTAGTCTAAATTGAAAATATAATTTTTCCAATTTGATTGTGGCAAGACTTAGATATGTAGTATACACGAATTTACTTGATTACAGGCAATGCCTTTAGGAAACCGCTAAGGTATATATGCTAAATTGCCGTTTCAGTTTACATAAATGCTACGGTTCAAACAGCAATTAGTATTAATTTTGTCTATCCATAAAAGACAAAATTATCAGCAAAATTAGGAGCGTAATATGCTATTAGAAAACAAAAACTATCGCCGCAAATTGAGTCACGTTCTAATTGGTTGCGTGAGTAGTAGTTTGTTAATCACAAGTAATGTGCTGCCTATAAATGCTTTGGGAAAACCTCAAAGTTATCAAGACTTCATAATTGCTAAATCACCAGATGAGAGACAACCAGAAGCAGTAAAAAAAGCAATTGAGCAAATTCCTGCTTCTCAAGCACCAGTATCTCCAAGGCGGAAGATATCATCTATTGAGTCACCAATACAGCATACTCCTCGTGTATCGTCTAATAGAGAAAATTCTCAGCGTTCTTCTGACGTTTCAAATGATAGCTCTACTCCTAGATCGTCTAGACGTGGAACTTATAGCTCAAGAGCCAATCGTTCCAATGCTGGTTCCGGGAGAGTTCGCAAGCCAAGTTCTAATGTAGCTACAAGTGGGAACCAAAATCTCGATAATCCAGCACCAACTTACAAAGAGATTAACTTTGCAGATGTTGAATTAGGTATTCTCAGTAAAAAGGACTTTCAATCTGAAGGTAGATATTTTCATTTCTACAAGTTTGAAGGTAGCGAAAATCAATTAGTTCAAATTAGACTGATTGGCAGTAATGATACACGCAGATCCAATAACTTGAGTTTAAAACCCGTATTGTTGCTGCAAGATCCTGATGATAATATCATCGTCAAGAAAGGCGCTTTCGATAAAAGCAGTAGTGGTGATGATGCATTCATTTTTGCGCGACTGCCTAAGAATGGCACTTACAAGATTTCAGTTACTAGTCAAAATCCTGGGGATACAGGTCGCTATAGCTTGGCTCTGAGGAATGATAGAGCTAGCTATACTTTAGATGAATCAGACCAACTAACTGCCAAAAGCTCAACCTTGAAACGAGATGGAGGCGCTTACAATGTTTCTAATTTCCAAGGTAAGAAAAATCAGCTTATAAGTGTTCGTGTAGATAGTGTTGATGAAGAGTTTTCTCCTTATGTAGCGTTGCTAAATTCTAAAGGGCAGACGATCGCTATCGATAAAGACAAAGACAAAGCTGGTGTCTACAGTAGTTTAATTGACCGAGCTAGGTTGCCTGAAGATGATACATACTATATAGTTGTTACTTCCAAAAATCCACAGGAACACGGTAAATACAGATTGACTATCTTCTGAGCTAATTGTCATTTGTCATTTGTCATTTGTCATTTGTCATTTGTCATTTGTCATTTGTCA
>NZ_JABXKI010000420.1 GCF_017115095.1 Nostoc sp. NMS4
CATAGCGTTCTAAAGAACAACCCAACCACACTGGTTCTAACCAATTGGTGCGGAAGTATTCGAGAATTGCCCAAGCGCGAGTAATGTCTGTAAGGGTGGGGGCGCACATTACGCCACCAGGCACCATATAACTGCTGTGGCAACTGGTGATATACTAAAAATGTTCCTGAGTAACTTATTAAATAAGGTAATTTTGCTCTGATAGAACATTTTATTTTCACCATTTCAGTTTATAAATAAGGGAATATTTAGGGAATGAGCGGACAAAATCAGGGTAATTGCGAGGAGACATATTCGACATCTACACATGAATATGCAAATGCAGACTCAACCGACTGGTTCGCAGATATGTTTGCAGATTTTGAGCCGCAGAACACCACAGACGGCAGCTATAGGGGAACAATGGCGAAAATAAAGGCAACGGAATTACAGTATCAAGCAGTTTTTGAGCAGAAGTTAGTCGAAGCTAATACTAATTTAAAAAGAGAGAGAATAAGAGTTAGCATTAAACAAACTGGCAATTCTCTTCAGTTACGAGCTACCCTACCCTTAAAACCAGGCGATTGCAGTTTAGGTAAGGAAAAAAAGCAGTATGATTTATCTCTAGGAATACCCGCAAATTTAGAGGGATTAAAAACTGCGATTGAGGAAAGTTACGAGTTGGGTAAATTAATTGCTCGTCATACTTTCGAGTGGAATGAGAAGTATTTAGGAATTAAATCGAGAGAGAAGGAAGAGATCAAAACTATTGGAGAATTATTAGATACATTTGACGAAAAATATTATCAAACTCGTCAGAAAACTATAACCAGTCAAAATACTTTTGCTAACTATATATCTGTAATTAAAAGAAACTTGACTCTCACCCATTTAGCCACAAAAGAAAATTTTGAGGAAATTATTAATTCATTTCAGGGTAATAAAAAAAATGAACTAATAGCTGTAACTTCGGTTTTAATAAAAACTTTTAATTTAGGATTTCAACTCGATGTAAGACGGGATAATGTTACTCCTGCCCATCGAGAAATTCCTGAAGATGAGAAAATAATATCTGCTTTTGACCTCTTTGAAAAATTCGCACTCAACCGCAAAAATACAAACATTAGTGATGAGATAGATACTTGGGAAATGTGGCGTTGGGTATATGGAATGTTGGCGACTTATGGATTAAGACCAAGGGAACTATTTGTACAACCAGATATTAATTGGTGGATGTCTTCACAAAATATTGACCATACTTGGAAAGTGAATAAAAATACCAAGACTGGATATCGAGAAGTTATCCCTTTTGTACCTGAATGGATAGAATTATTTGATTTACATAATCCCAAACCATTAAAGATTTTAGAACAAAAGGTGGCAAAAATTGCATCTGTACAAAATATTAATTGGATGCGAAGAGATATATCCAGATGGTTTAGAAAGGTGGGAATTGAGTTTCAACCCTACGATTTGCGTCATGCTTGTGCGATTCGAGCGCATCTTCAGGGAATACCGATTAAAGCAGCAGCAGATAATTTAGGTCATACTGTTGATGAACATACAAAAACCTATCAAAGATGGTTTGGGATTGAAAACCGGAAAAAAGCCTTTGGTGAGGTAATTAGTCAAAAGTCATTAATTGAGTTGCAGAAGAATGAAATATTGGCGCTACGGATGGAGAATGAAAGGTTAAGGTTGGAAGTTGAAAAGTTTAAATTCTCAGAGAATGTCTAACAATCCAGAGGACTGCGAACAGCTTTCCATTCCGGTAGCATAAATAATTGTTAAGCTATCAGTGTATAACAAAATATTCGAGCTAACAAATATGATATTTTGGGTTTGAGTTAGGGGCGATCGCTTGCCGCTTAATTCAACCGTTAGATTCAGGAAAATATAATGAGTAGATTGAAACAAATTAGAGAAAAAATTAGTTATGCCAATCATCAAAGACAAAATTTGATGAATACGCTTTTTGAAGCAAAAAAAGAAAAAATTGATCCTGTATTTTTAGTCCATACGGCATTGGATATTATAAGTACCTCAAGAGAATGCTATGACTATTGTGCTCAGGATATATTAAGTGCTGTTATAATCCCTAACACTATAAATCAAAGAACCATTGATCGTTATAACAATAATAACCTTCCTGTTTACTTTCCGTTCCATGAAAATCAATTAACCAATAATCAAAATCCCTTTTCTGAATTGCAGGCTATTGCTCCTGATTTCTATAATTATCTAATTGGTTTAGCACAAAATATAGAACAAAATCAGCCAATACCAAACACATTGTTTATGTTCGGAGACGTTTTGCTTTTAAAGGATATGGTCAATCAAAAAAAGCACTACTCTTTAATTGCAATTGAAAAAAATGAAGATAAAGAAATATTAATTGATAATTCTAAAATGAAAATGATTATTCCAGTTAAAGAGCAGAATGGTTGGAATAAAATTCAAGTTTCACCCGGATCTAACTTATCAAGGGTCGTTGAATTTAGATTCGAAACAATAGATAAAGAGATAGCTAAATTCTCTATGTTTGCCACTGAATCAACAAGAATAATTATAGAAGATATCTATTCAAAATTCTTGTAATAATCTAACCAAGTGTTCCACCGGACTCGCTGAAGCTCACTTGTGAACGGCACCGTTATGCCGAAGCGATAAGTGCGAGCGCTGATCTTGTAGGGTGCGTTAACGGAGTGCGATCGCCGATCTTGTAGTGTGCGTTAATCAAATGTAACGCACCTTTTTGAATTGAAAGAGTCCCTTTCAAGCTTTCTGGTCAGCTAGGATGGAGAATAGACAATGCTCAAAAAAGGTCGCAAATTGAGGAATCTAATCACAGTGAAAAAATATGCGCCCAAATGTTGACTCTCAGAAAATAGAACGACTTATGCAAGTCTTAGGTAGAGAAGCCCAGGGTTCAGGCTGCATCTACTTTACAGGTGGAGCTAGTGCGCTACTAATTGGATGGCGTAACTCCACAGTTGATGTTGATCTTCGTCTAGACCCTGAACCACCAGGCATTTTTCAAGCAATCGCCAAGCTCAAACAAGAATTAAACATCAATATCGAATTGGCATCTCCGCAGGACTTCTTGCCACCTCTTCCAGGATGGCGTGATAGAAGCGTATTCATTGGCAAACAAGGTCAAATTTCGTTTTATCACTATGATTTTACAGCCCAAGCTCTTTCTAAACTATCCAGGGGATTTGACCGTGATATTAAAGATATTGAAGCCATGTACAAACAGAAATTATTCTCTTTGAGTAATCTACGGGATTGCTTTGAAGCGATCGCACCTGAACTAATCAGGTTCCCATCTCTTAACCCTGATATGCTTAGAAGCAGAGTAGATAACTTTATTGAACGTTGTGAAGAGAACCTGGAGGATGATCAATCATGAATCTCAATGAGTTGCCGGGATCTGAGATAATCTTGCCTGGACTGAGTGATCTTCACAGAGGTGAGTCCAATACAATTGGAGCATTGTTAGCTGCGATCGCGGCAACACGCTTAACTGAAGCCGGTTTAGATATCCCTAAAGATAACTTAGCTCCAGAACCAGAGCTAACCTTATATGCCCTTCTTCAAGATGAACGAGAGGATGCTTACGTTTACTATAATGCTTTGCTTAATCAACTAAATAGCTTTTGTAATGCACTCGAACTCAGTTATAAATATAAACCGTCTAACTTCACTGTTTAACATCTTTGAGAAAAGCGATCGCTCAATTTCCAAATAAATCAATACTTCTATACTCTAACTAACTTGTAAATATTTTAACTTTTATATTAAAATTTACGTATTTATATTGAGAAAAAGCTGGGTTTATATTTCAATATAAAGAAAAAATTATACTTAACCACTTGCCTTGGACTTCCTTAACTGCGCTAGGTTAAAATGAGAGGGCAAGCAATGACGAATTTTCATCTTCATAAAATAATTTAATCGTGCTGAACTCCCGACGCAGTAAATTTTCAACTTGTAAGGTAGAACAGTTTCCAAGTCTAAGCCAGATGACTTTTGGGGGATTTCCAAACACTAAACTGAAATCGTGCATATCAGCATCTTTCGAGACTATCATCAAATCATTATCTTTTGCATAATTCCAAACTATCGGGTCTATTGTTGCTTTCATGCCTACATCTCGAACATGAAGTGAGTCTGGAAAAAGATCGCTCAAACGAGTGGGTAATTTAGGGGATAAGTTTTCATCAAACAGTAATTTCATGCTGATAATGGAGAAATCATCAGCCGACGTTCACGGTCAGCCGCATAAGCAATACAAGCTTTTAAATCTTCTCGCGTTAGATCGGGAAAATCATCAAGAATTTCTGCTTCGGTCATCTCGGAAGCTAGGTATTCAAGCACCTCATAAACTGTAATTCGCAAGCCACGCACACAAGGCTTACCACCGCGTTTATTCGCTTCAATTGTGATATAGTTTCTGTAATTCATTATGTGGCGAGTGCATTTTTGCCAATTGGTCTGATCGTACCATGTATTTCTGCTAAAAACTCAATAATTTCACCGTTAAACATCTTTGAGAAAAGCGATCGCTCAATTTTTAAACAAAGAAATCAATACTTCTATACTTAGACCAAATTATAATTATTTAACCCATGATCTGATTATTTGCGTATTTATATTGAGGAAAACGCGATTTATACTTCAACAGGAAGAAAATAATTATACTTAACTACTTGCCTTGGACTTTCTTAACTGCGATAGCTGCGCTCGCCGTTCGCAAAGCGTCTCGTAGAGAAGGCATCGCTAATCTAAGGTTAGGGAAAAATTAGGTAATACCTGAGAAAAGCAAATAACTTTTAACAGAGAAAAATAAATGGATTTACTGCTTGCTATCTTTGCTTATGGTGTAGCTGACTGTGGGTTTATCGCCTAATTTAAGGAAAAACCAGGGAATCATTACACATATCCTGGCAAATCCTTACTATATAAGCAATTCCCTAATTTATTTCCATATAACTGCTGTGGGGCCATTGTCCACCCAATAGTGCATAAATTTCTACAGGTTTTGCAGAAATTGTGATGCCTAGTTCATAAGATTTGCCTGTGAAGGCGGCAAAGCGTCTCACAGCTTCGTCATAAAAACGACTATGGCGGTATTTTTTATTAGTTAAATCAATGGCAAAGAGTCCATAGAAGTAGCGAGGGATGCTTTGAATTGTCTCGACAATTTGACCAAGATTTCTCGCCAAAATTGCATTACGAGGAACTTCTGTTTCCCAAGCTGTATCTAATGCCCAAGATGCACAAGTTAGGTGAGAACCGCCGCAAATTCCGCAAATACGAGGTGTGACAATTAATCCGGCTTGGGGGTCTTTACCGCGTAGGATAACTTCAAATCCGCGAAATAGTTCGGCGTGTGTCCAGGCGTTAACTACCCGCCCATTCTCAATATCGACTCGAACATCTAAATCGCCTTCAACTCTACCAACAGGCGAAATGTCTAATGATTGAATTGTCATTTGTCATTTGTCCTTTGTCATTTGTTATTTGTCATTTGTCCTTTATCATTTGTCATTGGTATTATTCACTCGCCCCTGCAAAATGGTCGAAACCCTTGACTTATCGTTGATAGGTAGAGGGAAGTGTGAAAGGTTACGGTCATTGTTAAAATCACAAAGGACAAATGACCAATGACAAATGACTAAACAGTAAAAAAGTCTTCTTCTGCCCAAGGTGGCGCTGCATCTTTGGCAACCATTGTGAGTAAGGCGTAGTCTTTTTTGTTCACCCCTGGCGGTAATTCTTTGGGAACTCCCATGACTGTTTGGGTTTTAAATACGGTTCCTGGCTTAAGGTCAAAGAAGGGGAATTCTGGTTCGGTGCAACCTAAACAAGGCATCCCAGCGCGAGTTTTAGAGGAGACGCGATTCCATAAGATGCGGTTGCAGGAGGAATGAGTCATGGGACCGCGACAACCCAAGTCATAAAATAAGCAGCCTTTACGCTGACCAAATTCGGCGGTTGAAGCTTTGTAGGCAAAGTGGACGTTGCGGGTACAACCTGTTTGGGTGTAGGTGTTGAAGAAGGTTTGAGGACGATGCAGTTCATCAAGGGCGATATCTGCTATGCGTCCAGTAGCGATCGCTACTAATATCTGCGTTATCCAATCAGGATGGGCGGGACATCCAGGTATATTAATTACAGGTAATCCCGCTTGTGATACGAAATCTTTCCCTAAAAAACCGCCTTCTTGACGCTTGAGATATTGCAAACCTTCCGATTCACTGGGGTTGGGTGACATAGCGGGAATTCCTCCCCAAGTAGCACAGTCGCCTACAGCGACGATAAATTGAGCAACTTTAGCGAGGTCTGCTAACCAATCTTTCATAGGGCGATCGGCAAAGCGATTCCATTCACCAGTGCCATTGGGGGCATTGACAACACTGCCTTCAAATACCAAGATATCTAGGGGAATTGTGCCAGAAATGCAATCCCGCAGCAGTGTTTGTAAATTATTGCCTAGTTCCAATCCCAAAGATGGATGCCAAAGTAACTTGATGCCAAAATCAGCGATCAAATCGCAGACTGTCGGTTCTTCGGCGTTGAGAAATGACATGGTGTTACCTGAACAAGCACCACCTTGTAGCCATAGTACGTTAGTCATTGGCGATGTGTTTTTCTATTGTTTCCCATGCATGATGTAGGTGATAATGCTTGTAAAGTCTCACCTGGTTATCAATATTTATTTTTCAATCTTAAGATAGTTTTTTCTTTAATTCTCTTTCATTAAAAAAGAATTAATCATTAACAATAACTGAAATACTATCAAGATTAATTTAAAGGCTCATCTCTGTTAAATCTGCTACCCATTAACTGAGTCAAATACAGTAAAATATTGGGGCGCAAAGTCTTGCGCCCCATCAGGTACATATCAATTGTTTTAAGATTTTGG
This sequence comes from Nostoc sp. NMS4, assembly GCF_017115095.1. Lineage (GTDB taxonomy): Bacteria > Cyanobacteriota > Cyanobacteriia > Cyanobacteriales > Nostocaceae > Nostoc. Next base: position 6,911 of record NZ_JABXKI010000420.1, read on the forward strand.
TTGTGCAGCTTGCCTAACAACTTGTTCGTCTAAACCCAATGCTTGAGCTATCTGCTCAATACTTAAACCTAGCGCTAATAACTGGGGTATCGTTTCTAATTTAACTTCTTGCCGACCTTCTTGTTTACCTTCTGCAAAAACATCTTGGTAAAATCTAGTTTGCTTTAACTCATTTGCTCCAAACATTTTTCCGATCTCCTCCTGGGTCAATCGCGGCAACTTGTAGACTAATATCGTCTCTATTAATTGTATAATTTCCCTAATCGTAGCGACATCTGGAATTTGCTCTCTGGCACTGTTTACGATCTCTATAGCTTTTGTTGTGGCAGTTGATTCGGGTTCGATTATGAGTTTAACTGTCTGTATGCCGATTGATGATGCCTCAATTGAGCTTAATTCGTCAAGATAGACGCGATTTACTCGTTGTGAGTTGAGTAGTTCTGTATATCTTTCGGTATCTCCAGTATCAACGCTGCGGTTCGGGAAGATTACCACACCACGCCAATTGTTGATTAATTCGGTTTTGTCGAGATAGTTAAAGATTTCGGTAAATAAACGTGAGTAGAACTTTTTGTCTGGTTGAAATTGAACTTCGGCAAAATAAATCGGTAAGTCTGCTGCATTTGGGAGGAAAACGCCATCAATTCTAAACGCTAGTTGTTTGACTTCGACTGAAGAAAATTGGTAAACAGTAGCTAGTTGCGGCGGTTGGTTAATTAGTTCAAAGAAAGTGCTGGGGATACTCTGAAAGATGCGATAAAAGATACTGTCTGTTTTCAAGATAGCTTGTTTTATAGTTGATGAACATATTTTACACTTTGACGATCCCGTAGCAAGTATTTGGAATCGATAAAATATATGTATGTCAACAATTCAAGAAAAAATATTTAAATTGTGTCTTGTCATGATACAAAAAGTATTTTTAAAATATTAGGTGTTTAAAGCTGACATTAATATTAGCAATTTCCCCCTAGAATTTTAGAAATAGGGTGTTTTATATTTATTGGGCATGGGGTATTGGAGATTGAGTATCTCTAGTCTCCAGTTCCTAATCCCTAGTGTGAAACAAGGGGAATTCCGCCTAAAGGACTCGAAGCCTGCGTAAATCAGTATGGCCTGTGATGAAATGCGTCATGGGTGTTAACAGACTCAAATCCCAATTGGCTAGAGTACGGCAGAGTTATGACCCCCAGCATTACAGATTCGGCGGTGAAAGCTGCGTTAGCAGCTGTTGCATCGGAGTCAGCTTCAGCAGCAGAAAAAATCGAAATGCTGATTGAGATAGCACAGGGTTTTCAAAAAAAGCCTAAAACAGCCCAAGATTTGCGGAATGCAGTTGGGTTATATTACCGGGCTTACGAGATGTGTGGTGAGGAGTATCCCTTACTGAAAGCCAGGGCGCAAGTAGGGATGGCAGGGACATTACAAGCAATACCGGATGCTGAGTACCAACTGCTGCTGCAAGCGAAAGTCGGTTATGAAGAAGCCCTACCAATTTTACAGCAATTAGCAACGCCAGAGGAAGTAGCGGAGACGCAGATGAATTTTGGGCTGGTGTTGCAGTCATTAGTGCCGTTCAATTTGGCGCGGATAACTGACAGCATCCAGGCTTATCATGAGGCGTTGCGGGTGTTTACTTGGGAGGATTACCCCCAAGAATACGCGATTTTGTATAACAATATTGCGATCGCTTACCTTTCCATGCCCCTAGCATCGGAACGGGAATATTTACGTCAAGGGTTAGCTGTGCAATCATTTGAGGTAGCACTCAAGCATATTAATCTGATCGATCATCCCAGAGAATATGCCATGTTGCAAAACAATTTAGGTAACGCTTTACAATATTTAGTTAGTTCCCATCCTGTAGAGAATAACTTAAAGGCGATCGCAGCTTATGACGAAGCACTAAAAGTGCGTAATCTCAAAGATACACCCTTAGAGTACGCTAACACAATTTCCAACAAAGCCAACGCCTTATTCAACTTACCCGACGACTTAGAAAAGCCAGAAATTGGCAATCCGAAAAATCTCTCACAAGCACGTATTTACTATCAGCAAGCCTTAGAAATATTTACCCAAAACCAACAAACAGGACAAGCAGAGATAGTAACCCAAGCCCTACAAGATATTGAAGCAGAAATAGGGAATAGGCAATAGGCCATTGGTTCTTCTCCCTCATCAGCCCCAGGGCTATTTCAGCCTAGACATAAACCACCCGAAACTGAAGTTCATCTCTTATAGCTAAAGTCCGTTAAAACGGACTATAACCTTTTCTCAGTCGTCTTGAGACGACTTTCACTATTAGACTCAGAATTCATTCTGAGGCGGGCTACATGAGAATGAAATAGCCCTGCATCAGCCCACTCCCCACTCCCCTAATTATCAGGAGAAAAAACCAGCATGAGAGATATTTTAACAAACCCTACCGTGAGAGATTTTCTCACAAGTTTAGCAGATGGAGACTTAAACATAGCAACAGGATTAGTGTGGATAGTTATAGCAACAGCCTTATCTATGGTTGGCGGTGCTATTGGTGGAATGCTGTTAGCTGGAAAAGATATCGGCTATCAGCTTTCGGCAATGCTTGGGGCTTTATTTGCCCCTGCTGGTGTAATTCCTGCCATCCTTTTAGGGTTTGCCATACTTAATTTATTGACACATTATTAGGAGTAAAAATGTTAGAAATTGGGTGGTTTTCTGCCAAGTTATTTTTTAAAGGAAAGCTACTGCGTAACCCCATGCATTTTGTCCAACAAACTGCTATTGCTACTGCCGTAGGTTCCTTACTACTAGTGTTATTTGCACAAGCTGATATTCCCTTCTACTTACCAATAACCTTATCTAGCTTAGTCACAGGCTTAATAATGCCATTTCTCCTCAAAGATTTCAAAACGAAGTAATTTGTCATTGGTCATTTATGAATAACCAATGCCCCTAAAGAGTGCTGAGTGCTGAGTAATAAGTGCTGAGTGGGAAATCTTACTTGTTTACTCAAGACTGAGAATGGGCTAAACGCCCTGCTAACGCTAACGGAACTCTGAACTGATTTGCCCAATGACAAATGACAAATGACCAATGACAAACCTTGAAGAATTAGTTCAGGAAATTAACCGCTTTGAGGCAATTATATCCGAGTGGGATGAAAGCCAACGGTGTGTCGCAGTCGGTCTAAAAAGAGCAATTGAAGCTTTGCACAAAGCAGCATTGACTAATTTAATTAAAAGCCTCAAGCAAGAATCAATGTCAGCTTTGCGTCATGCTGTGACTGATGAAGTAGTATATGCAGTACTGCTTTATCACGAACTAGTCAAACCACCGAAACCACCATTATCACAGCGAATTCAAACAGCCCTTGAAGAAGTTCGCCCAAGCTTAAAAAGCCATAATGGAGATATAGAACTAGTAGCAATTAAGCCTCCAGATACAGTAGAAGTCAGATTAATCGGAACTTGCAGCAGTTGTCCGGCTTCTACTTTGACTTTATCTCAGGGAGTAGAACAGGCAATCAAAAATTATTGTCCAGAAATTACCAGAGTAATTGCGGTCAATAATAACCCTACAGTTAACAATGCCAATTCTAGTTTAATCAGTCCATTTTCTGCAAAAATAACTTCTACTTGGATTAAACTGGCAACTATTGATGAAGTTCCTGAATTTAGTGTCTTGGCAGTACAACTTGCTGGCAATTCATTGATTTTACATCGTCAAGGTATTACAGTAAAATGTTACCGTAATGCTTGCACTCATTTAGGATCTGCATTAGATCAGGGTAAAGTTGAAAATGGTATTCTTACTTGTCCTTCCCACGGATTTCAATACAAATTAGAGACAGGTGAATGCTTAACAGCACCCGATGTTTCACTTCAGTCGTATCAAGTAAAAATTAAAGACGACAAGGTTTTTGTGAAACTGCAATAATCATCAAAGGCGGCGGAAAACCCAGTCATTCAAGGGTGGGAGAGATAGCATAGGTGTCAACTTAAGCTAGAAATAGCTTAACTCTTTGCTTCATCACCCGCCTTGAACTGAAGTTCAAGGCTAATAGGTAAAGTCATCTAAAGATGACTAAATATCTCCAAAAATCTTTAGTCATCTTTAGATGACTTTTGTTATTAGCAAGGAACTTCAGTTCCTTGCGGGACATAACTTCTACGTTAAGTTGACACCTATGCTTCGCACTCCCTTGCTTGTTCATATCAGTAATTTGCACATTTACTTTAGTCTTTTGTGTAAGCAAAATGCCTAAATGCTTTGTCAATATCTGAGAATCTTTTCTGATTTGTCTAATTTAGTTGTTCATTTTAGAGTTTTGAGAAAGCAAAAGCAACTTTGACTTACTCAAAACTAACTTTGACTTACTAATTTTAGTGTTTTCCGCAAGTCAAACTAACTTTGACTTACTAAAAATGAGCTTTGACTTACTCATTTTAGTGTTTTCCGCAAGCAAAACTAACTTTGACTTACTAATTTTGGTGTTTTCCGCAAGCAAAACTAACTTTGACTTATTCAAAACTAACTTTGACTTTCTTATTTAAGTACATCGCGCACTCATGCCAAATATTGTTATGTAGTAAAAGCTACTGGAGGTTAGCTAGAATTATTTAATATTGATTAATACGGAAGTTTTTTCAAATTTTTCAGTTAACTTAAAAAAACATAATGCAAAATTGTTACTGTTGTTACACGCCAATCGACATTAATGTTTTTAAATAATTAACAGCCTCTATGTGCGGTTCATGGATATACCAATCATAATTAATCCCATATCACAATTACCGCCAGAAGCAACAGAAATTTCTCAATATTTACCTCTATCCCCTGAAGGTGCAGAGGTAATTTTAGGCAACATTATTAAACCAGAAGAATTAGTGATACCTGTAGCACCTACTCCCACAACAATGTTTGGGCCTCGTGGTGCTTGTTTGTTATCAAAAAGCAGTTCTTTATGGGTATCAGATACAGGACATCATCGATTATTAGGATGGCAGAATTTACCCACAACAGATAGTCAACCAGCTGATTGGGTAATTGGACAACCTGACTTTTATCATGAAGGACAAAATGCTAAAAATACACCAGGAAGTGCAACCTTAAATGTACCAACAGGGATTTGTGCTTGTGGCGAAGGGTTAGCTGTAGCAGATGCTTGGAATCATCGAGTTTTAATTTGGAAAACTTTACCAGAAGATAACAATGTTCCAGCAGATTTGGTATTAGGACAAGCTAATTTTATTGATAACGAACCAAATCGGGGAAGTCAACAAGCATCTGCTAATACAATGCACTGGCCTTATGGTGTCTTCTATCATCAAGGACAGCTATTTATTGCTGACACTGGAAATCGTCGGGTATTAATTTGGCATCAATTACCAACAGAAAATGGTCAACTTGCTGATATCGTTTTGGGACAACCAGATATGATATCTCGCAATGAAAACGGCGGGGATTCTCCAACCGCAGCGAGTATGCGTTGGTGTCACGATATCACCCTTTGGGGAGAAGATTTGGTTATCAGCGATGCAGGTAATCACCGAGTCATGATTTGGCAGGGAATACCTACAGAAAATAATGCCCCTTGTGCAGTGGTTTTAGGACAAAAAAACTTTGATTTTGTAGAAATGAATCAAGGAGTTTATTATCCTAGTGCTAGTAGTTTGAGTATGCCTTATGGTGTGGGGGTAGCTGGAGATTGGTTAGTAGTTGCAGATACAGCTAATTCCCGATTGTTAGGATGGAAAAAGCCAGAATCCATCTTATCACTGCAAGGTGTAATAGCAGATGGATTAGCGGGACAAATAGATTTTAAAAGTAAAGGTGAAAATCGTAATTTCGGACTACCGAAACGAAATAGCTTAAATTGGTGTTACGGAATAAAAATTTGTGGCAATACCGCAGTGATAGCTGATTCTGGAAATAATCGAATTTTGCTTTGGCAGTTTAATAATTCGTAATTTGTCATTTGTCATTTGTCATTTGTCATTCGTCATTTTGGAAAGTCAGATTTATATGGCGACTGAAGAAATTAGAGTTTGCGGTACTGTTCAAGGAGTAGGATTTCGCCCTACTGTATATCGGCTAGCTAAAATCTGTGGTTTGCGTGGAGATGTTTGTAATGATGGTGAAGGTGTATTAATTCGGGTATCTGGTAGTGAAGAAGCATTAACAGAATTTGTTGCCAGATTGCAAACAGAATGTCCACCGTTGGCAAAAATTAATCAACTAACAAGAACTATTTATAAAGGTGAATTAAAATTTGATGATTTTGTGATTTCTACTAGTGTAAGTAATGCCATTAGAACAGAAATTACCCCTGATGCAGCCACTTGTCCACAGTGTCAACAAGAAATATTCGACCCCTTTAGCCGCTTTTATCGCTATCCCTTTACTAACTGTACTCATTGCGGCCCCCGCTTAAGTATTATTCGTGCCATTCCTTATGACAGATGTAATACCAGTATGTCTGCATTTGCGATATGTTCAGAATGTGGAAAAGAATATCATGATGTCGAAAATCGTCGTTTTCATGCCCAACCCGTTGCTTGTCATGCTTGCGGCCCCACAGCTTGGTTAGAACGCGCCGATGGTAAAACCGTTACTGCTTCGATGTTTTCTATGTTGGATGATGTTGATGCCGTTTGTACCTTGTTGCAAAAAGGTGAGATTGTCGCAATTAAAGGATTAAGTGGTATTCATCTAGCTTGTGATGCAACACAAGAAACCGTTGTACAAAAACTGCGTCAGCGTAAAAAGCGCTATGATAAACCCTTTGCTTTAATGGCGCGGGATATTGAAATAATTGAACAATATTGTACTGTAAACGCCAAAGAAAAAGAATTATTAAAAAGTCCTGCTGCACCAATTGTTTTATTACAGGTAAAAGGAAGACAGAGAGATGGGAAAAATTTATTGACTCCTAACTCCTCACTCCTAACTCCTAACTCTCTTGAGATTGCATCGTCAGTAGCATCAGAACAAAATACCCTTGGATTCATGCTACCTTATACGCCCTTACATCATTTAATTTTGCGGCGAATGAATCGCCCAATTGTTTTAACAAGTGGTAATCTTGCCGACGAACCACAATGTATTGATAATGACGAAGCAAGAGATAAATTAGGGACAATTGCTGATTATTTTATCTTTCACAACCGAGAGATTATTAATCGGGTAGATGATTCAGTTGTGCGTGTTGTCGATGATAAAGTTCAAATAATTCGCCGTGCTAGAGGATATGCACCAGCATCAATTAGTTTACCACCGGGATTTGACAAGGCACCGCAAATTTTAGCAATGGGTAGCGAGTTAAAAAATACCTTTTGTTTATTGCGTGAAGGAGAAGCAATTCTCTCTCAACATTTAGGAGATTTAGAAAATGCTGCGGCTTATAATGCTTATCAAGAGACTTTAAAATTATACTTAAATTTATTTGAACATCAACCAGAAGTAATTGCCATTGATAAACATCCTGAATATCTCTCAAGCAAACTTGGTAAAGAACTTGCAGAGAAAAATCAAATCAAAGTTTCCCAAATCCAACATCATCACGCCCATATTGCTGCTTGCATGGCAGAAAATGGGATACCTTTAGATTCATCTCCAGTATTAGGTATTGCTTTAGATGGTTTAGGTTACGGCGACGATGGTACACTTTGGGGTGGAGAATTCCTTTTAGCAGATTATCGAAAATTTCAACGACTAGCAACATTTAAACCAGTCGCACTGATTGGTGGTGAACAAGCAATATATCAACCTTGGCGTAATACCTACGCCCAACTCTTAGCCGCTAACCTTTGGGATGATTGCGAACAAAAATATACTGATTTAGAAATAGTTAAGTTTTTGAAAAACCAGCCGCTAAAACTACTCAATCAAATTATAGAGAAAAGAATAAACTCTCCTCCAGCTTCCTCAGTGGGACGATTGTTCGATGCAGTGGCGGCGGCTATGGGTATTTATAGAGAAGAATGTAGCTATGAAGGGCAAGCTGCGATCGCAATGGAAGCTATAGTAGATGTTAGTAGCTTAAATAATGATAAAGAAACGCTAATCTATCCTTTTAGTTTTAGCATTTCAGATAATATTTATTGTATAGACCCGTGTCCAATGTGGCAAGCCTTGCTCGATGACTTACAGCAGCAGATTCCCCAATCAGTTATGGCTGCAAAATTTCATCAAGGTTTAGCTAATGCAATTGTGGAAATGGTTAAGCATCTTTCTCAAGAAAATGTCATTTCTCAGGTAGTGCTAACAGGAGGAGTATTTCAAAACTGTATATTGTTACAGCAAGTTACCAAAGGATTACAAACATTGGGAATAAAAGTACTTACTCACAGCTTAATTCCAGCTAATGACGGCGGGTTATCTTTAGGACAAGCAGTTATTGCAGCTGCACAATTCATACATAAGTATTGATATTTTGCAACCCTTTTCTCATAAATAATTCTCTCTGTGTTCTCTGCGCCTCTGCGGTTCGTTTATCTTAAAAAATAAAAATGTGCTTAGGAATTCCCGGACAAATTATCGAAATTACCAACGTTAACCATAAATTAGCCATAGTTAACATTGGTGGTGTTAAGCGCGAAGTAAATATTGCTTGTATTGTAGATGAACAACATCCCCCCGAAGCTTGTATTGGTGATTGGGTATTAGTACATGTTGGCTTTGCGATGAATCGAATTAACGAACAAGAAGCGGCGGAAACATTACAACTGTTTCAAGAATTAGCAGCAGCACAAGCAGGGATTAGTACTTAAATAATATTTTTTGCCTCACGTAGAGGCGTAGAGAAAGAGTTTAAAATTCCTGCTTTTCTTTCTTTCTTTCTTTCTTTCTTTCTTCGCGCCCTTTGCGTCCTTTGCGGTTCGTTAAAAAAATACCCCGTAAAGAAAGCGAAATTAACTGATATCCAAAAACTATTTCTCAATCCCCATGAAATATGTTGACGAATTCCGCGAACCGGAAAAAGCAGAAACTTTATGCCGCGAAATCGCCAAATTATGCCATCGACTAGAAAAACCTATCAAAATCATGGAAGTATGCGGCGGACATACCCACTCCATATTTAAATATGGTATCGAAGAAATCTTACCCCAAACCATTGAATTAATTCATGGGCCTGGTTGTCCAGTATGCGTTATGCCAAAAGGGAGATTAGATGATGCGATCGCAATCTCTCAAAATCATAACGTCATTTTTGCCACCTTTGGCGACGCAATGAGAGTTCCCGGTTCCAAAACCACTTTACTGCAAGCCAGGGCAGAAGGTGCAGACATCCGTATGGTGTATTCTCCCTTAGATAGTCTACAAATTGCTAGAGATAACCCCGACAAACAAGTAGTCTTCTTCGCCTTAGGGTTTGAAACCACAGCCCCCAGCACCGCCTTCACCATTTTGCAAGCAGCAGCCGAAAAAATTCCTAACTTTAGTCTATTTTCCAATCACGTCCTTGTGATTCCCGCCCTCAAAGCACTATTAGATAATCCCGACTTACAACTAGATGGATTTGTTGGCCCTGGACATGTCAGCATGGTAATTGGCACAGACCCATATCAATTTATTTCCCAACAATATAATAAACCAATAGTCGTCTCAGGATTTGAACCCTTAGATATTCTCCAATCAATTTGGATGCTATTGCAACAGCTACTAGAAAATCGTTGCGAAGTTGAAAATCAATATAACAGAATTGTCCAAAAAAGTGGGAACACAGTAGCCCTACAAGCCATAAACAAAGTTTTCGCCGTCCGAGATAGTTTTGATTGGCGCGGCTTAGGAGATATCCCCGATTCCGGCTTAAAAATTAAACCTGAATATGCACAATTTGATGCCGAACTTAAATTTACCATTCCCAACCTCAAAGTAGCCGACCATAAAGCTTGTAAATGTGGAGAAATTCTCAAAGGAATCTTAAAACCTTGGGAGTGCAAAGTATTCGGAACAGCTTGCACACCAGAAACACCAATTGGTACTTGCATGGTATCTTCCGAAGGTGCTTGTGCAGCCTATTACAAATATGGGCGACTCTCCACAATTGCCAAAAAACCCAAAATAACTCAAGAACCTCTCCCCGCCTGTGGCTTCACCTCCGATTAACATACTCCGCGTACCTCTGCGCTTCCCTCTGCGTTCCTTTGCGTTTAAAAAAAAATATGAATAACTCAATAAAAAACCCTCTCTTTCAAAAAACCGAACAAACCCGCCGTCGCCAAACTAAAATGCGAGACACTCACATAACTCTCGCACATGGTAGCGGTGGTAAAGCCATGCGTGACTTAATAGATGATATCTTTATCAGCAACTTTGATAACCCAATTCTCTCCCAACTAGAAGACCAAGCCAGCTTCAACTTAGCCCCTCTATTACAACAAGGAGACAGACTCGCATTCACCACAGACTCTTATGTTGTAAACCCATTATTTTTCCCCGGAAGTGATATAGGAGAACTAGCCATCAACGGTACAGTTAATGATTTAGCTGTCAGTGGTGCTAAACCCTTATATCTAACTTGCAGCGTAATTTTAGAAGAAGGATTACCAATAGAAACCTTGCGGCGAGTCGCAGCCAGCATGAAAGCCGCCGCGAAAAAAGCTGATATTCAAATTGTCACTGGTGACACAAAAGTTGTACATCGTGGCGCTGCCGATAAACTCTTTATAAATACTGCTGGTATTGGTATCATCCCACGAGGAATTAGTATTTCTGCCAACAATATTAAACCAGGAGATGCAATAATAATTAATGGTGAAATAGGCAATCATGGGGCAGCAATTTTAATTGCCCGTGGAGAATTGGCATTAGAAACTAATATTGAAAGTGACTGCCAGCCGTTGCACAATTTAGTAGAAAATATTCTCCATGTATGTCCTCAAGTTCATGCTATGCGAGATGCCACACGCGGCGGTTTAGCCACAGTCTTAAATGAATTTGCCCTCAGTTCTAATGTAGGAATTCGTCTCTTTGAAGAAACTATCCCAGTGCGGGAAGAAGTCAACGGAGTTTGTGAAATTCTCGGTTTAGACCCATTGTATTTAGCTAATGAAGGTAAGTTAGTTGTAGTGGCTTCAAAAGAGAATGCTGAATCTATTTTATCAGCTATGAAATCCCACCCAGCCGGCAAAGATGCTTGTATTATTGGCGAAGTTATTACCTCACCCCCAGGTATTGTATTATTAAAAACAGTTTTTGGTGCTGAAAGAATTGTTGATATGTTAGTAGGCGACCAATTGCCAAGAATTTGTTAATAGATTTTATAATATGCACGAACTGGGAATTACTCAAAATATTGTGGCAATTGTAACTGAACAAGCCAAAGGCGCAAAAGTACAGCGAGTTTTATTAGAAATTGGCAAACTTTCAGCTATTATGCCAGATGCTATCCGATTTTGTTTTGATATTTGCACTCAAGGCACAGTTTTAGCCGGGGCAACATTAGAAATTTTAGAAATCCCCGGTTTAGCAAAATGTCGTCAATGTGGTGCAGAAATTTATTTAGATAAACCATTTGGCATTTGTAACTGCGGTAGCAAGCAATTAGATTTAATTAGTGGTGAAGAACTAAAAATTAAAGAAATAGAAATAGAGGAATTATGTGTGTAACCTGCGGTTGTTCTGATGATAGCGAAACTAAAATTACTAATTTAGAAACAGGTGAAGCAGAACATCATCATACTCACACTTTAGCAGATGGTACTGTCATCACTCATTCTCATATAGAAGCATCTCAAGTTCATGCCAAAATCCACAACACAACAATATCCTTAGAACAGGATATTTTAGCAAAAAATAATTTAATAGCTGCCCAAAATCGAGGATGGTTTAAAGGTCGAAATATTCTCGCCTTAAATTTAATGAGTTCTCCCGGTGCTGGGAAAACAACTCTTTTAACGCAAACCATCAATGATTTAAAACATCAATTATCTATTAGTGTCATTGAAGGCGACCAAGAAACTGCTAACGATGCCAAAAAAATTAAAGAAACAGGGTCTAAAGTAATCCAAATAAACACCGGAACAGGCTGTCATTTAGATGCATCAATGATAGACAGAGGTTTACAACAACTGAATCCGCCACTAAATTCACTTGTGATGATTGAAAATGTGGGAAATTTGGTTTGTCCCGCCTTATTTGATTTAGGAGAAAATGCAAAAGTCGTAATTCTCTCCGTCACAGAAGGGGAAGATAAGCCGATAAAATACCCGCATATATTCCGTGCTAGTGACATCATGATTCTCACAAAAATCGATTTGCTACCTTACCTGCAATTTGATGTTCAAAAGTGCATAGAATATGCTAAGGAAGTAAATCCCCAAATTCAGATTTTTCAGGTTTCTGCAACTTCTGGTGCGGGCTTAGAGAATTGGTATAAATGGCTAAGTGAAAAAATCACAAGTTTTTTTACCAGTAAATCAATCACAAACTCGCTGTAGTTCCTCAACTGTATTTAGGGTTTTGATAGCCTGTTGAATCACTTTTAATCGCTGTAAATCTGTGATTTGGTAAATGATTGGCATTAAATCTAAGCCAGGATTCCCAAATTTAATTTCCAGTGCCAATTCAATACCTGAATATAATTCCTCTCGTCGTCCGCGTTCTTCCCCGCGTGCTTCCCCGCGCGCTTCTCCGCGTGCTTCTCCGCGTGCTTCCCCGCGTGCTTCTCCTTCACGTAAAATCTCCTGATACCAAGGCGACTCAAGTAACACAGCCATATCCCACCTCATTATTTCTTGGACTAAGGCACTCTCTATTACAAACGTAGCAAAAAAAGCCAAAACTGTTTCAAGTTGATTTAATTGTTCATCCTTACGCAGAATTTGCAAGGCTTCTCGAATTACAACCTCGTTTCCACCACCTTTCAATATGGGTACAAATGGAATTAAGGATGGTAATGGTGTCTCAAAGACAGTATTTACAT
>NZ_JABXKI010000048.1 GCF_017115095.1 Nostoc sp. NMS4
AACTGTTAAAAGCAGCATTGGTGTTGTAAAGGAATCTGTCAGCACCCGCACCGCCTGTGAGTACGTCATTACCCGCACCGCCGATGAGGGTATCATTACCTGCTTCTCCACGCAGATAGTCATTGCCGCTCTTACCATCAATTTTATCATTACTCCCTTGACCATTAATCACATCATTGGAGTTGTCAAAACCAGAGATGTTATTATTTAGCTCATTCAGGAATGTAACCGCGTTTTGATTGAAGATGCTGGTAGGATTTGAGTCGGCATCTAAGACATCAAAACTGTCGGCAATGCTGCTCTGATCGTCCAATAGGATATTAGCGATCGCTAATCTACCACCCAATGCGGGTAAATTATCCAGATTTTCTAATTTGAAGTTTTCTAGAATGACTTTACTATTGCTGGTATTTGCAAAAGTGACTTCTAGATTCTTGGCATTTTGAGTTAATGTGCCTCTGAGAATATCTGCACTGTTGGTTCCAATGATGGATTTCTGGTTAAAACCCAAGGTGGTGGTTGCCACTGCACTGGTGTTACTAAAACCTTGTCCGTCATTGACGACAAACTTAATGACTCGGTTAGTAGTATTAAACGAAGTAGCTGTATTTTTGTAGGTAAGGCTATTAAGGACTTTCCGATAATTGGCAATGGTATCTGTGCCGTTCAGCGTAAGAGTGCCTGTAGTAGCGTTGTAAGTAGTAGTAATGTTACCAATAGCAGTGGCATTGAGACTTTCGGCTGCGCCATTTAAGAGATTGGTGATGGTGATGGTAGCACCAGCTAGGGTAGTATTATTGTCGCTGAGGGTGAAGTTACTTTTGATTATCGAGACAGGAGTACCGCTAAAGGTGGTGCTAAAATTAATTCCTGAAGAATTGCCGTTGAGGTCGAGAACGGGGGCGCGGTTGCCAAACACCACATAACTCCGCCCTGAGCCGTTGATACCGTTGGGAGATGTACTGGATGCCCCAATAATTAGGTCATCAATGCCGTCGCCATTGATGTCTCCCGCACTGCTGACAGAGGTGTTTGAGAGGTCACTTGAATTGATGCCGTTGATGGTAAAGCCGTTAGTCCCGTTGAGGCTGGAGATGTTGAATTGGGAACTAAAACTGCTCTTGCTGCCAAACAACACATAGCTCTGCCCTGGTTCCTTGTTAACACCAGATGCCCTAATAATCAGGTCGTCGATGCCATCGCCGTTGATATCTCCCGCACTGCTGACAGACCTGCCTAAGAAGTCACCGGGATTGATGCCGTTGATGGTAAAGCCATTAGTGCCGTTGAGAGTGGAGAGGTTAAGTTGGGGACTAAAACGGCTCTTGCTGCCAAACACCACGTAACTCTGCCCTGATTCCTCGCCGTTTCGGGAAGCACCGTATGCCCCGATAATCAGGTCGTCGATGCCGTCACCGTTGATGTCTCCCGCATTACTAACAGGCCTGCTTGAGAAGTCAAATTGTTTTATGCCGTTGATGGCAAAGCCATTAGTGCCGTTGAGGGTGGAAAGGTTGAGTTGGGCTTTAAAACCGCTTTTGCTGCCAAACACCACGTAACTCTGCCCTGATTGCTCGCCGTTGGGAGAAGCACCAGATGCCCCAATAATTACGTCGTCGATGCCGTCGCCGTTGATGTCTCCCGCATTACTAACAGATGTGCCTGAGAAATCACCTGAATTAATGCCGTTGATGGTAAAGCCATTAGTGCCGTTGAGGGTAGAGAGGTCAAAGTTTGCAGCAAAACGCTTTTTGCTGCCAAACACTACGTAACTCTGCCCTGACCTGTTGCCATTGGGGGCACGATCTGCTCCAATAATAATGTCATCAATGCCGTCGCCGTTGATGTCTCCCGCATTGCTGACACTAAAACCTGCTTGGTCGCTTAAGCCGTTATCAATGCCGTTGATGGTAAAGCCATTAGTGCCGTTGAGAGTGGAGAGGTTAAGTTTGGCACTAAAGCTACTTTTGCTGCCAAATACCACATAACTCTGCCCTGATTCGCCGTTGGCCCGAAATGCCCCAATAATCACGTCATCAAGACCATCGCCATTGATGTCTCCCGCACTGCTGACAGAGTAGCCTGAGAAATCACCAGGATTGATGCCGTTGATGCCAAAGCCGTTAGTGCCGTTGAGGGTGGAGAGGTTGAGTTGGGGGCTAAAACCGTTCTTGCGACCAAACACCACGTAGCTCTGCCCTGGTTTGGTGGTGTTGTAGAAGGGATAATTTGTACCGATAATCACGTCGTCAAAACCGTCGCCGTTGATATCTCCGGCACTGCTGACAGAGAAGCCTGAGAAATCACCTGAATTGATGCCGTTGATGGCAAAGCCGTTAGTGCCATTGAGGTTAGATAAGTTAAAAACTGAATTTGCCATCATTTCTCCAATGTTAGTTTTTATCAGTTATTTGTCGTTAGTCATTAGCAAAGACACTGATACCGCTTTGTGTAATTCGTAATTCGTAATGACGCTCCTGCGTCGCTAACGCTGCGCTAACGTAATTCGTAAGGGTTTTAGACGTTTCAAATGGGTGGCTGATTGCCGCCAATCTGTGTTATGAGGCTGAGTACTAAGCGGCTCGGTTAGAGTTTTTGTAAAAAATCCCAATCCAATTTGCTCTCCTCGCCTTCCGCGCACTGCCATTAAATTACCAATGTATGACTGCGTTGTAAATCAAGCGATGTTTACGACGAGCGTAGCTGCGGCACTTGCTTTCTTCTAAAATTAATTTGTATATCTATTAATATTCCCCCGCTTATCTTCTCTGATGCCTCTCTGCTGACACATCTGACCGATAGCGGTAATTGAATAATTTATCAGCTTGTAATTCGTAATTAAAAAATTTAATCACGAATTACAAGCAGTCTTTTGGTGTCAGCTAGTCAACCTATTTAACTTTGTAAGCAAAAATTAGTTTGATGATAACCGTTAAATCATCTAAATACTCTGATGAATATCTAAGCATTGTCAAGAGGCTAAGTGTGATTATTGATAAATTTAGAGTAAATTTTCGGAAGTGCTATATAAAATTTATGTTTAATACAACTTAAACTACAGCCTTAGTAAGGAAAATAATGACTTGAGTAACCAAAATGGTGCTTTTGTAACAAAAATTTTCGTTTTTGTAACGAAAATAATGAGTTTAGTAACCAAAATGGTTTTTTATAATCAAAATTTATCATGTTTGTTACAAAAAGAATTATTTAAGTAACCAAAATGATTCTTTTGTAACGAAAATAACGAGTTTAGTAACCAAAATGGTTTATTTCATAATCAAAATTGCGACTTGAGTTAATCAAGTCGTAATGTTTATATAGGAATCCTAAATCAGTTGTAAAAATCGAGAGACTCAGATCAGATCCCCGACTTCTCAAAGAAGTCGGGGATCTGATTATTCACAAATGATTTAGGACTGGTATAACTAAAGTCATATAGAAAACAATTAGGTATTGTAGGGTGTGTTAGACGGAACGTCGTAACGCACCATTAGCTTTTAGTACGTTACCACAACGTCAGTTCGCTCAAGTCGGGAAACCCGCCCACACGACTGGCTCCCCTACGTGTCTTTTCAAAGAACCAACTGGTTCCCAGCCTCCAGGCTGGGAACCCATTAAGAGAGGCTCCGCCTCATCTTTCTTGACAAGAGGCAGAGCCTCTTAGAATTCGTTCCCAGTCTAGAGGCTGGGAACGAGGTTAACGAGGTTAAGTTGAGTATTTGGGCTTTACAAGCGTGCCATTCGTATCAGAGCTAATCTTCAAAGAATCTCGCGTTTTGCCAGATATTGGTACATCTGCCAACGTGCATCTACTTCGGCTTGCGCTTGTTCTAACAAGTGTTTGGCAACGTCGGGTTTGCTCTTAGTCAGCATTTTGAAGCGATTTTCTTGATACATCGAATGTTCTACCGATTGCGTAGGCGATCGCATATCCAATTGCAAAGGATTTTTACCCTGGTTAAGCAACTCTGGATTATGCCGATACAGCAACCAACGACCTGATTCTACCAGAGTTTTCTGATGATTCATCCCTGTAGTCATGTCAATGCCGTGAGCGATGCAATGGCTGTAAGCAATAATCAGTGATGGTCCATCATAAGCCTCTGCTTCTAAAAATGCTTTCAGGGTATGTTCATCTCTAGCACCAAGGGCTACACTTGCTACGTAGACGTTCCCGTAGGTCATGGCAATCATCCCTAAGTCTTTTTTTGGTGCTGGCTTACCACTGGCGGCATATTTAGCAACTGCGGCTTTTGGCGTGGCTTTAGAAGATTGACCGCCTGTATTAGAATATACTTCTGTATCCATCACTAAAATGTTGACATTGCGACCACTAGCAATCACATGATCGATACCACCAAAGTCAATATCATAAGCCCAACCGTCACCGCCAACAATCCAGACGCTTTTTCTCACTAAGTAATTTGCAAGGGATTTGAGATTTTGAATTTGGGATTTGAGATTGGGGTCGAAAGTTAGGATTTCATCTAACTTCTGCTGCAACAGTTCTATCCTTTCGCGCTGTTCCCAAATGTCAGCTTCAGATTTTTGTTCAGCTTTGAGGATGGAGTAGACAAGGTTTTCATCTATTTCACTCCCCAATTTTTGCAGTAGTTCCGCCGCAAACTCAGCTTGTTTGTCGAGGGAGAGACGGAAGCCAAAACCGAATTCGGCGTTATCTTCAAATAAATTATTAGACCACGCGGGGCCGCGTCCTTGGGCGTTGGTTGTCCAAGGAGTGGTGGGGAGATTGCCACCATAAATTGAAGAACAACCTGTAGCATTGGCGATGACGGCGCGATCGCCAAACAATTGTGTTAATAATTTTAAGTAAGGCGTTTCACCACAACCTGCACAAGCACCAGAAAATTCAAATAAAGGTTCTTGCAGTTGTTGTTGGCGAATCTGATTTAATTTTAGCGATCGCCTGTCAGGATTAGGTAAACTCAAGAAGAAATCCCAGTTCTTCCGCTCTTGTTCTTGTAAAGGCAACTGCTGCGCCATGTTAATCGCTTTCCGCAATGGCTCAGATTTATCTTTAGCAGGGCAAATATTTACACAAATCGTGCATCCCGTGCAATCTTCTGGGGCGACTTGAATGGTAAATTTTTGATTGGCAAAGTCTTTATCTTTTGCACCAGTTGACTTAAAGGTTTCTGGCGCATTAACTAACTCATCTGCTTGATAAGCCTTGGCGCGAATGGCACTGTGGGGACAAACCATAACGCACTTACCACATTGCACGCAGACATCCGGCTCCCACACAGGTATCTCTTCGGCAACGTTACGTTTTTCCCACTTGGCAGTACCCACGGGAAAAGTGCCATCAACGGGTAGTCTGCTAACGGGTAAGTCATCACCTTCCCAAATCATGATTTTGCCCAGAACTTCTCGCACAAATTCAGGCGCACTATCAAGCAATCTTGGATTGTTGATTGTTGATTGTTGATTATTGATTGTTTGGGGGACATCTACTTTATGCAAGTTGTCTAAGGTGTTATCTACAGCTTGCAAGTTCATACGGACAACTTCTACACCTTTTTTACCATAAGTCTTGTCAATCGCTTGTTTGATTTTAGCGATCGCTTCTTCTTGTGGCAAGACACCCGCTAAGGCAAAGAAGCATACTTGCATAATAGTGTTAATTCTGCCACCCATCCCACTTTCACGGGCAACCTGGCTGGCATTAATTACGTATAACTTCAAATGCTTCTCAATGATTTGCTGCTGCACCTTCAACGGCAGATATTCCCAGACAGTATCTGCATTGTATGGACTATTAAGCAGCAAAATCGCCCCAGGAATAGCAGCCTTTAAAATATCTATGCGTTCCAGAAATCCCCAGTGATGACAACCAATAAAATTAGCTTGGTCAATTAGGTAGGTAGAGCGAATTGGCTCTTTACCAAAGCGGAGGTGAGAGACGGTCATTGACCCAGATTTCTTGGAATCATAGACAAAATAGCCTTGGGCGTAATTGTCGGTTTCTTCACCAATAATCTTAATAGAGTTTTTGTTAGCCCCAACAGTGCCATCAGCACCCAACCCATAGAACATTGCCCGAACAACATTATCCGATTCTGTAGAGAAGTTAGGGTCAAAGCTGAGAGACGTGTGACTAACATCGTCATTAATCCCAATCGTAAAATGATTTTTTGGCTGGCTTTGGGCAAGATTATCAAAGATGCCCTTCACCATCGCCGGCGTAAATTCTTTAGAAGAAAGACCGTAACGACCACCAATAACTTTGGGCAGAGGGGCGGAGGGGCGGAGGGGCAGAGGGGAATCTAATCCTAATTGCTCCCCTGCTCCCCAACCCTCATACAAAGCTGTAACTACATCCAAATACAAAGGCTCACCGGCGCTACCTGCTTCTTTGGTGCGATCGAGAACTGCGATCGCTTTTACACTAGTTGGTAATACTGCAACAAATCTGTGGACATCAAAGGGGCGATAAAGTCGCACTTTCAATACACCAAGTTTTTCACCACGGGCGTTAAGATAATCTACTGTTTCATGGACGGTTTCACAGCCCGAACCCATAAGAACGATAACCCGATCGGCATCCTTCGCGCCGTAATATTCATAGATTTTATAATGCCTTCCCGTGCGATCGCCAAATTCATCCATAATGCGCTGGACAATTTCTGGACAGGCGTTGTAGTAAAGGTTCGCGCCTTCACGTCCTTGGAAGTAGACATCAGGATTTTGGGCAGTCCCCCGCAAGACGGGACGATCTGGGGTGAGGGCGCGGCTGCGGTGGGCGAGTATTAGGTTATCGTGGATTAGCGATCGTAAATCGTCATCTGCAAGCAATTTGACTTTCTGCACTTCATGTGATGTGCGGAAGCCGTCAAAGAAATGCATAAACGAGACTCGCGTCTCTAAAGTAGCAGCATGGGCAATGAGAGCAAAATCTTGACTTTCCTGCACCGAAGCGGAACACAGCAGGGCGAAACCAGTTGCCCGAGCTGCCATCACATCACTATGGTCGCCAAAAATTGATAAAGCGTGAGTAGCCAAAGAACGGGCAGCAACGTGAACCACTGCGCTAGTCAGTTCACCAGCAATTTTGTAGAAGTTGGGTATCATTAACAATAATCCCTGAGATGCCGTGAAAGTGGTACTCAGAGAACCAGTTTGCAATGCCCCATGCACAGCACCGGCGGCTCCCCCTTCACTCTGCATCTGCACGACGCTGGGAATAGTCCCCCAGAGGTTAGGACGACTTTCTGCTGACCAAGCATCTGCCCATTCACCCATAGCTGAAGAGGGGGTAATGGGATAAATGGCAATTACTTCATTTAATTTGTAAGCAACACGGGCGACAGCCTCATTCCCATCAATGGTTGCAAAGATTTTGTTCATAATTTGATTTTTGTCCCCGCCTCTAAACTGCATTATCAGAACAGGTGAATAGAAGAATCAGCAATAGCTAGAATTAGAAAGTGAGTGTATTTATATACATTAAAGATTTAGCGGTAGGATTTACTCCGCATTCAAAGGATAATTTATTGATGGCTTTTGGCTCTTAAGTTAACCTTCAACCAATACTGCATCTATTAATATCTCATCTGCAATACTGCATCTATTAATATGCATTAATAATGTACTCAATCACCAAAGCCTCTATTTGATAAGACTTTAAGGCAGTTGATTCTTTTTTGTGGGGTATAGGGTCGGGAATCTCTGATATTCAGTAGTCTTGTAGTAGCGTGTCAAGCCAACTTTGCGGGGCTGCTAGATCCCCGACTTCTTGAAGAAGTCGGGGATCTGAACACCACTAATACCATTTCTTTGTGAGGCTGCGCCAAACCCTTTTAATCTTTCTTTCTTTATTTCTTCGTGTCCTTCTCTGACGAGACGCTGCGCGAATGCGTGCTTTGCGGTTCGTTTTTCTTTCTTCTACTTAAACATGGTTTAGCGCATCTTCATACAGAATTGGTATAACCTCTCAAAACTTTTGGGACAGAGTACTAGTACTCCATCAAGCCAACAATGCTTGGTGAGAAACTTCTGAAACATCTCTTTTTTTCTCTGACTCTGTGTTCTCTGTGCCTCTGTGGTTCGTTCCTCTCTCTACCCTTCAAACTTTGCTTGATGAAGTACTAGTAGTCTGTCAAATCCATTTTGACGGTTGTAGAGACGCGATAAATCGCCGTCTCTACAGAAAATTTATTCGTCAATTATTTCTTGGCAGACTACTAGGGACTCTTTACTGGGACAATTTTGATGGAGATTCAAGCCCCAACTAAATTAGCAAAAAGACCCTTTCCCAGTCCCCAGACCGCCTTGTTGTCAAAAATCGCAGTTTTCCCTCAAACATAGCTTTGTGTCCAC
Source organism: Nostoc sp. NMS4 (assembly GCF_017115095.1). GTDB lineage: Bacteria > Cyanobacteriota > Cyanobacteriia > Cyanobacteriales > Nostocaceae > Nostoc. The sequence continues at coordinate 8,341 of NZ_JABXKI010000048.1, forward strand.
CCTCTTACGCTAAAGTTGCATAAGAACGTGCATCTAAAGCCAGGAGGAAAAAATTGTGAAAGCAGTCTTGATGACAGCAGCTGGCAGTCCCGAAGTTCTGCAAATACAGGATGTGCCAAACCCTGCCGTTCCTGTAGGGAATACTGAACTATTAGTGCGTTTAGTGGCGGCTGGCATTAACCCCATTGACACTAAACTTCGTAGTCGAGGCACTTTCTACCCCGATCGCATGCCAACAATTTTAGGATGTGACGGCGCAGGTATTGTCGAAGTTGTGGGTGCTGGCGTTCAGCGTTTTCGCCCAGGTGATGAAGTATATTTTTGCTATGGTGGCTTAGGCGCACACCAAGGAAATTACGCCGAATATACCGTTGTCGATGAGCGATTTGTGGCACGTAAACCCGCCTCAATCTCCTTTGCCGAAGCAGCAGCAGCGCCTTTAGTATTAATCACCGCCTGGGAAGCTTTATATGAACGGGGACGATTAGAACCTGGAGAACGGGTTTTGATTCATGCGGGTGCTGGTGGTGTCGGCCATGTAGCAATTCAATTAGCGAAACTCAAAGGTGCTACTGTTTCCACCACAGTCAGTTCTGATGAAAAAGCTAATTTCGTCAAACAACTTGGTGCCGATAATGTAATTTTTTACAAACAAACAGACTTTGTGCAAGCAGCATTAGATTGGACAGATGGCGAAGGAGTAGACTTGGCTTTTGATACCGTAGGCGGCGAAACCTTTCACAAAACCTTCCCCGCCGTGCGAGTCTACGGAGATATTGTTACCATTCTCGAACCAAATGCCAACACTGTTTGGAAAACTGCTAGAACTCGTAACCTCCGCATCAGTTTAGAATTCATGTTAGCACCAGCCTTACTAGAATTAAAAAATAGTCTCCACCATCATGCAGAAATTCTCCAACAATCTGCCACCTGGATCGATGAAGGCAAATTAAAAATCCACGTGAGTCACAAATTTCCCTTAAAAGAAGCAGCTAAAGCCCACCAACTCATTGAAAGCGGTACTGTAGCAGGTAAAATTGTTCTGCTGATTAGTGACGAATTTGCATAATTTATCTTTTAAACGCAAAGTACACAGACGAGTTTCTCTGCGTACCTCCGCGCTTCCCTTAGCGTTCCTTTGCGTTTTACTCCTCCTCCTCCCTCTACCAGCTTCGGCACAACCAGAACGCACACCCCTAACCCTAGAATTATTACAAGAACGACTACGCACACCCATACTCCGCGAAGGAAATTTAACCGTAGATTTGCAAAAAATGGCGATCGATTTACGCCCAGAAAATACCAACTTTCGTGATGCTTTTTACCAACTCCTACGAAAAGAACTCGGTACAAAACCTCTAGGTTTAGACCTCAGCTATGCTTTAATTCTGGGGGATTTTGTCGGCAGCGATTTGGGATTAAGAACACCCTTATATGGAAAAGCGATGTCTGGCGACAAAGCACGAGGCGTATACGCACCCATTTTCACTGCTACTGAACAAGAAAAACTAGAAAGTTTGCGCTTCGTTTGTCGAGAGTCACTTGCGATGTCTACGACGGGCTACGCCTACGCTTTACCCAACTCCAAAGATTGTCGATCGCTTCTGGGAACAGAATCAACCCCAGCCAGTGAAATCGCCGTCTTTCGTGGTGTCTTAACACTGGTGCAAACTCGCTTCAACGGCGAAGTGAAATTCTCCAATACATTTTTTCTTCAGTCTGTGGATGCCCAAGGTGCAACTTTTCTCCAACCCACAAACTGGACTGAAACCAGATTTGCTCGTCCCGTTAATTTCACCAGTGCTAACTTCCAGCAATCAAGCAATTTTCAGGGCAGTATATTTTTTGAAAAAGCTAATTTTAAAAAAATTAAATTTCAGGAACTCGCCGATTTTCAAGGCAGTTTCTTCGAGAATTCTGCCAACTTCAACCAAACAACTTTTAAACAGCTAGCTAAATTCAGTAGTGTCCAATGGCAAGGAAATGCTGATTTTTCGGAAGCATTTTTTGCCAATCAAGCCCAGTTTACGAAAGCAAATTTTAATCAGTTACTCCTTCTAATAGAAGCGACTTTTGACCAAGCTGTAAGCTTCCGAGAAACGGAGTTTAACCAGTTGGTAAATTTGCAAAGTGCGAATATTCTAAACCAAGCAGATTTTAGTGATGCCAGATTTTCTAAAGAGGCTTGTTTGAGCGTATCTGGCTTAACCTTTAACTCCAACCAAGCAAAAATTTTAGGTAATCCCGGTGAGATTGGTAAGATGTTCTGCATCCCAACATTACAAGGTAATCAAAACATTTTGCGGAATTTGGGGCAAAATTTCCGTCAGCAACAGCAAATTGCCGATGCGAATGAACTGGAATACACAAAACAACGACTGCGATTAATCGAGTTTGGCCATCGTTTGACGGCTACAAATATTAATAGTGCAAGTGTTGCAAGTTTGATTAACTTGGGTTTTTCTGCAACTCAAGCCGAAGCGATCGCCCAGCGTCGTCTGGTAAAATCTTTTCGCAACAGTAGTGAGTTACTCACCATTGCAGACATCGATTTGGAAAAATATACCCAACTAAGCGATCGCTTAATTGTTGGCGAAACCCTTTCTATCGGTGGATGGTTACTGCAAGCTTGGGGTTGGTTGGCGTTGAGTATACTGTTGTTATTGAGTGGCTATGGGACAAATTTCTGGTTAGTCTTTGGCGTGGGAGGATTAGCGATCGCTTATTTCGGCTTACTATTTTGGCTAGTGGATCGCTATCGTCGCCTGCATCCCGTACCAATTATTCCCACATCCTACGAAACCATTTCGATATTAGTCAGTTTTAGCGTTTTAGAATTCTTCAGCTTACTAGCAATCTTTCGCAATGCTGAACAACCTTGGGTGACATTGGGGTGTCTGTTAATAATTCTTGTCCCCGTACCAATGGCTTTATTGATCCGACTTTACCAACAAGGACGGTATCACGATTTAATGGACGTTTCTTACTTCACAGAAGACGGCACATTTCGCCAGTTACGATTATTGATTGGGCGTTTACCAGTGATACCAAGGAATGAGACATTTCGGGAACGATATATGCCCTTGTTGTGCGATCGCCGTTGGAACTGGCTCAACTATTATGATTTTAGTCTCAACAATTTAGTTAAATTGGGATTTAATGATATTCGCCTCCGAGACGAACATTTACCAGGTATCATCTCTGCACTTGCTTGGTATCAATGGAGTTTGGGTTTAATTTACATCACCCTCGTTTTGTGGACACTTTCGCGTACAATTCCGGGGTTGAATTTGTTGATTTATCTGAAGTAATCCCTACCCTTTCAAACCAATTATTGCTACTCTTAAAGCAGTAAATTATGATTTATTTACAGATTTCTGTCTTCAGCCTAAACTTGATAATATGCTTATTGAATTTAGTATTGGTAACTACAGATCGTTCAAAGAGCAAGTCACCTTTAGTATGGTGGCAGCGAACCTTGTCGCAAAAGACAAACATCTCGATGAAAATAACGTTTTTGAAATAGATAATGATTTAAAACTACTTAAAAGCGCTGCAATATACGGTGCAAATGCTAGTGGTAAAAGTAACCTAGCTACAGCTTTAGGTTTCATGAAATGGTTCATGATTAATTCTTCTAAAGAGACTCAAAGCACGGAAAAAATAGGTGTTGAGCGATTTAAACTTAGCACTGAAACCGAAGCTAAACCATCTTTTTTTGAAATAGTATTTTTCATGAATGGCAAAAGATATAGATATGGATTTGAGGCAACTCTAGACAAAGTTGTTTCTGAATGGTTATTTTATGTGCCTAAATCCAAAGAAACTAAACTTTTTGAGCGCAAACTGGACAAGATTAGTGTTTCTAAAACATATAAAGCGGATGGCATTCAGCAAAAAACAAGACATAATGCCCTCTTTTTGTCTGTATCTGCTCAATTTAATGTCCAGATTGCAGAGAAAATCTTGGATTGGCTGGCAAACAGAGTCAAACTTGTCTCTGCTTTAGATGATAGTGGCTATCAAGGATACACAGTTAGTTGTTTAATGAATGATGAAAATAAAGATGAAATTATTCAGTTAATTAAAAAACTAGATTTAGGATTTGATGATGTAAAGGTAGAAGAAAGTGAAGTTACTGTTGATTCTTTACTTCTTGAATTCCCAGATGAAATCAATAATTTTATTTTAAAAAGTCCTAGAAATAAAGTGATATCAATTCAAACCATGCACCGTAAGTTTGATGATAAAGGAAATATTATATCTACAAAAGAGCTTTTTAATTTAAATAATCAAGAATCTGAAGGAACTCAAAAAGTCTTTTCTTTAGCAGGACCTCTTGTTGATACACTAAAAAATGGTAAAGTCTTAATTATTGATGAATTTGATGCGAGAATTCATCCTTTAATTAGCCGTGCAATTGTGGAATTATTTAATTCCAACGAAACTAATGCAAGTAATGCTCAGTTAATATTTATGACTCACGATACTAATTTGCTTAACAATAAGCTTTTTCGGAGAGATCAAATTTGGTTTACTGAAAAAAATAGATATGGTGCAACAGATTTGTATTCCTTAGCAGAATACAAGATACCTGACAATGCATCCTTTGAGAGTGATTATATTCAAGGTAGATATGGTGCAATTCCGTATATCGGAAATTTGAATCATCTAATCGACTCTCATGCCTAAAAAAAAGGAAATATCTCGTGGATACTCACCGAGAAAAGTTAATACGAGGGAAATTAGACAGAGATTCTTGATTGTATGTGAAGGAGCGAAAACCGAACCTAACTACTTTAGAAGTTTTCGTGTTCCTAAGAATGTCGCTGAAATAGACGTGCAGGGTTTAGGAGAAAATCCGAGCAAACTAGTTAAAAGCGCAAAGTATCTGAATGAACAAGAAGAGTACGATCAAGTTTGGTGTGTTTTTGATCGTGATTCTTGGACTCTAGAAGATTTTAATAACGCTATTAAAAATGCTAATGCTCAAGGGTTTCAAGTAGCTTATTCTAATGAAGCGTTTGAATTATGGTATGTTTTGCATTTTGAATTTCTCAATACTGGTATTCCTCGAAGTGATTATCTGAAGAAGTTAACTTCTTTATTTGGCTGCACATATCAGAAAAATAGCGAAACAATTTATGATGAGCTATTTGAGAAGCAATCTATTGCGATTAAAAATGCTGAAAATCTTCTTAAACAATATAATCCTCACATTCCAGTTAAAGACAATCCATCAACAACAGTGCATTTATTAGTCCAGGAACTCAACAAGTTTATTCAGTAAACATAATGAGTCTGCACAGTAAGCAGAAAAGCGCCGTTGCTGGTATAAGATTATTGATAACACGCTGAATGGATTGCAGCATTAGTATACGCCATTTTTCCGTTCTGGATTTGTCATTGCTATTCAATTCCATTCAAATTTTGCGATCGCACTTTCTATTTCTCTACCAGGTACTTTTGTTCGGGAGCATCCCAATGAGTGCTTAAATCTTTTCCCTCACCCCCAGCCCCTCTCCCATCTTTGGGAGAGGGGAGACATAATTCTAGTTCCCCTTCTCCCATGTTTGGGAGAAGGGGTTAGGGGATGAGGGCTATCAAGGTTTTTGCATATTTGGGATGCTCCCCTTTTGTACTTTTATCAGAAGACTATTGCCTACCTGCTGCTATCAAACGCTGATGCACCAAATACTCAAATTGATAGAGATAAGCGGCAATAATCACTCGGATTATAGTTGGGAATATCAGCAGAGATTGCCCTTGAGTCTTAAATAAAGTGAACACACTCAATAAGTCAGGAGATGGCGAGAAAAGCATTATAAGACCAAATGCTATTACCGACGAGAGAATATTGACCAACCAGCCATACAAGCCTTCCCACCAACTGATAAAACTAGGAAAAACTTCTGTTGCTAGCTCTGTTTCTGGTAATCGGCTCTCAGGAAACAAGCTATCTAAAAATCGATGCAGCCAATGATGAAAAAATGCCACTAGCACAATCGGAAAAAGTTGGGCTAGTAAACTAAATAAATAGGCTAACTTGACAAAAATAGGCTGGGGTAACAAGTGAGTTAGGATGGAAATAATTACCCAAAGATAGACGATCGCATACTGGAAACCAATCATCAACAAAATCAGAGCGATCGCATTTACCCAAAACCGGGGAGTAGGAATCCAAGATGGCCAACTTTGCATAAGTTTTTCTCTGGTGTATGAAAATAATAAAAAGCAAACTCACCTTAAGCTTTTGCTGTAGCAGCACTTGGCAAACTCACCTTCAAGCGCTTAAACATCGCTTCTCGTGCTTGGATAGCGAGAGTATCGTCAAAAGGTTCTAAGGTAATTTCCTGCTGATACTTTAGCCGCAGCGCTGTTTGAATTAACCAATCGGCGACAAAAGGATTTTTCGGTAACAAAGGTCCGTGAGAATAAGTAGCGATCGCATTCTGATAAAATGCTCCTTCTGTCCCATCTTCACCATTATTTCCCAAACCGTACACCACGCGCCCTAATGCTTCCACTTTTCCTAACTTGGTACGTCCGCCGTGATTTTCAAAGCCTACTAAATATGGTGTACTACCCGTCATCTCTTTTAAATCTCGCGCCAGACGTGAAGCTGTCACTTCAATCACCAAGTTACCAATACAACGCTTAGTATTTTCACCAGGATGCACGGAAACTAAATCGAGTATTCCCAAACCTTCAATGCGTTGTCCCAAGCCTGGTTCATAATAATGTCCCAGTAATTGGGGTGAACCACAAGTAAATACTCCCGGTGTGCCATTTTCGATTTTCTCGCGCATCGCGTCAGCTTTCGCGCCTTGCAAATCCCGCATGACAATTTCTTGCTGACGATCTTGTGCGCCACCACCCACGATTACATCTACAGTTTTAATATCTGCGGCTGTAGAATTTTGATCTAGGGGTAACACTTTCACATCGTATCCCCGCCATTGAGCGCGACGTTCTATAGTAATAACATTACCGCGATCGCCATAAGTACTCATCAGCGTCGGATAAAGCCAACCTATTGTTAATTCTAAATTTTGAGAACTCATAAATTTTGGGATTGGGGAATGGGGATTGGGGACTGGGGATTGGGGACTGGGGATTGGGGACTTACGGTGTATACAGAAGTTATCGAATCACTACCAGTTCTCGAATTACCCCACCCTAACCCTCCCCTTGCAAAGGGGAGGGAACTAGATTTTCCGGTTTCCCCCCTTTATAAGGGGGGATTAAGGGGGGTAATTCGACTTGTGTGTACACCGTAGGGACTGGGGATTGGGGATTGGGGATTGGGGACTGGGGAGATGAGGGAGCGAGGGGAGAAATAACCCATGCCCAATGACCAATGACCAATGACAAATGACAAATGACAAATTTAAAGAATTTTCCGCCCAGTTAGAACTTCTCGCACTTCTAGCATGGCTGAATAGGTGGGTAGAATGTGTAGAGTTTCATTATCTGGTGTATGCTCTAATGCAGTTGCGATCGCTTGTCGCAAATCTTCTTCAACTATTAAATTTAAGTTGCTCTCAAGGGACTTTTGGCTGTAACGTAGACGTAGAGCCAAATCGTAGACGCGATCGCCACTCACTACTAAAGTCCCGCCGCGTTCGACTAATTTCTCGGTATCCACGTCCCAAATCCAGGATACATCAGTGCCATCGGGTGTGCGATCGTTCAATACTAGCAATGTGGTTTTATCTGTGCTTTGAGTAACTACGCGAATGGTTTCATTCGTTCCCACAGGATTTTTTGATAATAATATCCGTACTCGTTTACCATTAATTACTAAATCTTCCGCCCGACCAAACGCAGCTTGGAAGTTGTTAATAGTATCTCTAATTGTTGCTTCATCAACTCCTAACTCAATAGCCGCAGTTGCAGCCGCCAAAGTATTATATTTGTTGTACAAACCAACCAGAATTTGCGACCATTCACTACTTTCGAGAGTTGGTTTACTTTTACTAAAACCACACTTGGGACAAGTAAAATCTCCCAAATGAGACAAATAAACACCCTTGTAATCTAAAGAATGTCCACATTTGGGACAATAAATAGAATCAACGGCGTGAGGAATTGCTTCTAAATAATGTTCTGGTTCATTCAAACCAAAGAATAACACCCGTTGAGGTAACTGCTGACCGAGATTAGATAAAGTTGGGTCATCAGCATTGGGAATTACCACCGTTTCTGCTGGTAGCGTAGAAATAACTTTTGTCCAACGCTTACTAATTGTATCTACTTCGCCGTACCTATCGAGTTGGTCGCGGAACAAGTTTAAACAGAGAATGATTCGCGGCTGGAGTGGCGCTAATACTCTTGGTACAATATTTTCATCAACTTCCAAAATGGCGTAATCAGTATTTAGCGTACCTAGTATGTTGGTGCTTTCTAACAGCGCCGTCATCAAGCCATTTTCCAGATTTGCACCTGTAGAATTATGAGTGACACGAAAACCCTTGCGTTCTAATATCGTGCATAAAAGCAGCGCTGTAGTAGTTTTACCGTTAGTACCAGCAATTAAAATTACCCCGTTTTTAACTTGCTGACTCAATAATTCTAAAAGTCGAGGTTCAATGCGACGAGCAATTGAGCCTGGTAATACACTAGCAGCACCCAGACGCAAAAATTGCACAATAAACGTCACACTTTTTGCCACTGACACCGCGAAACCCAATCGCAGCCTATCTATGAATTGTATTTTGTTTCCCACATCTGTACCCTAGTCTTCTGGCGGTTGCTAATTAAAAGTGCAAATTTAATCCTGTGAGTTTAGCGAATCCTGGCCGAAAAAGCCAGTCATCGCAATTTTGAATTTTGGAATTTGACTTCTCTCCGAGACGCACTCGCGTTCGCTCAGTCGAAGGATTTTGGATTGTTGAGCCTTACAGTTGCGCTACTTCGCCTTTGTTTTGACTTCTGCGTAGCTATACCAGCCACTTGCGAGAGATAATCTCAGTAGGCGTTATCTTAAAAAATAGTGCGTGGGCGTAATTACATATCCAGCCCAGTTTGCCAAATTCAGCACAAACTCACAACAAGTAGTAGCTTGCAAGGTTCCTTTTGATGAATAGCACAAAGTTTCTTTTTTTACATAAACAAATTATTGGCTGGCGAAAGTGGGTGTCCAAATGCCTGTTGTTGCTTGTAAGTCTTTTCATTACAAGTATGCAACCTGCATCTGCTGGTCTTAATAATGATTTATATGATGGCAACATCTTTGTCGTTTATGCTGGCAATGGTTCATTAGTTCCTCCCAGACAGTCACTCGCACAGACTTTAGCGGAACATAAACCCGTATTTTTGGCTTTTTATCTGGATGATAGCAGCGATTCCAAAAGATATGCCATTTCCATTTCACGGGTACAGGAATTCTATGGCCGGGTAGCAGAGATTATGCCGATTAATGTAGATACTATCCCGCCAAAAGAGACTTACGACCCAACAGAACCAGGATATTACTATGGGGGGAGTGTTCCTCAAGTAGTGGTGTTAAATAAATCAGGTGAAGTAGTTTTGAATAAAAAGGGTCAAGTAGCTTTTGAAGAAATAGACGATCAATTTCGTAAAATCTTTGATTTATTACCACGCACTGAAACAGCACAGCTAAAACGGCGAGCTTTTAACGAGTTTAGTAGTGAGTTAGCTAAGTAACTTATGGGGTAGACCAAATTGGTCTGCCCTAATTTTTAGTGATATCTGTTACTATATTGCCGCCGATGTCAAAGCATAATGATTAGAAAGTTAATCTATAGTCTATAAGTCCGTAACAACTGACTAATGACTAATGACTAATGACCAATGACTAAATAGAGTGTATTCTGATGTCAAAGGTTTACACCACCCAAGAGCTAATTCAAATTTTGGCAGCCGAACGCCAAGCTTGCCTCAAAGGAAAACGCCTAAAATTAGAAATAACAGTCTCTGGCAATCCTGTAATTGACCAGTTTATCAGCACTGATGGGTTGCAACAGTTTACTGCCTATCAAGATTTCAAAACTGCAATTCACGAGTATCAGAAAGAAAATCGAGTTTCCGGGATTATTTGGCGAGAAGTGACAGTTAAAGGAAAAAACTTGCACTATCCCGAAATAGATACTGAGTTAATTGCCCTCAATGGTGACTTAGAGATATTAAAAGCCGCTAAAAATTCCATCGTAGAATTTTGGCATGAAGTCTCTAAAGGGATGGATTTATACTTAAGTTTTAATAATAGTAAACAACACCAGCAAATTGTCACATCTGATGTAGAGAGAATTGTTCAAAGAACAGAGTGGGCAAGTTTGTGCAAGTGGGAAAATTCTAGCTTTTTGGAAATGATTTTGCAGCTAGGGTGGGGTAAACCAGAAGAAGCTTATTATAAACGAGGAAGACCGCGATCGGGTAGTGAATATATTCATGCAGTCAATCCCGGTAATCGCCCCATTGGTTGACTTCAGGAGCCAGGGAGCAGGGGGCAGGGAGCAGGGGGCAGGGGGGCAAAGCATTAACAAGAGCTAGTGGACATAGGTGAGCAACGCTTTTTCAGAGACAATAGAAAAAGCCCACATAATATACACAGTTATGACAACCACACTTGCCTCTGCTGTTAAACCAAGAGCCGAAGATAGTTTTGCCATTACCTTTGCGCCATTATCTCTGGAAGAAATCTACACCAAATCTGACGATCCAGCCAATGGTGCTGTGGTTGTGATGAGTGGTATGGTTCGCAATCAAACCGATGGTAAACCTGTGATTGCTCTAGAATATCAAGCTTATGAACCAATGGCATTGCGGATATTTTATCAAATTGCTGCTGATATTCGCTTATCTATGTCTGATGTGAATCGAGTCGCAATTTTTCATCGCGTTGGACGTTTGCGAGTTGGGGAAATCAGCGTTTTAGTAGCTGTGGGTTCTCCTCATCGGAGTGAGGCGTTTGAAGCTTGCCAATATGCTATTGATACACTCAAACACAATGCCCCTATATGGAAGAAAGAACATTGGGAAGATGGTTCTAGCAGTTGGGTGAGTATTGGTGCGTGTGAAACATTAGGAGAAAATTGTTGATTTGACAAAGAATTCAGAAATCAGAATGGGCTAAACCTTAGCTATCCGCTAACAGGAGTCAGATGCTGTGCAAAAGTACTCTTAAAGAACTCTGCAATCTCTATACGATTCCCACCGGGATCTCGGAGGAAAAACCGCGCGCATCCTGGAAGTGGTCGTTGATCGGGAATAATTTCGATTCCATGCTCTTTTAGGTGTTCTTTAAAGGCGTTCAAGTTATCGACTTGGAAACAAAAATGCCGTCTAGATGCTTGGTTATTGGCGTTTTTCTCTCTACTAACGTGCAGTTCAATGTCTCCCAACTTGTACCATGCTCCTGAATCATTTTTGATATGGTCTTATATTCATCTACATCTCTAAATCAAAGGACTTGCCTTTGCACATTGTTTGTGAA
>NZ_JABXKI010000075.1:0-5804 GCF_017115095.1 Nostoc sp. NMS4
CTGTTGGAAACCAATGACGGTGGTAATACCTGGAAACCAATAACACTGCAACTTGATGAGCAAAAGTATCGCTTTGACTCAGTAAGTTTTGCAGGTAAAGAAGGCTGGATTGCCGGAGAGCCAGGACTGTTGCTGCATACTACCGATGAAGGTGCTTCTTGGTCGCGTATCCCCTTGAGCGAAAAGCTACCAGGTAGCCCGATCGCAGTTAAGGCGCTAGCAGATAATACAGCTGAAATGGCTACTGATGTGGGAGCCATATATAAGACCACAGACGGCGGCAAAAACTGGAAAGCCCAGGTGGAATCAGCAGTGGGTGTGGTGCGTAACTTAGAACGTTCTGCTGATGGGAAATATATTGCTGTTTCCGCTAAGGGTAGCTTCTACTCGACTTGGGAACCAGGCCAAGATGCTTGGGTTCCCCATAACCGCAATAGTTCTCGGCGAGTAGAAAACATGGGCTTTGGTGACAATGGGCAATTGTGGTTGCTAGCTAGAGGAGGTCAAGTTCAGTTTAGCGACCCAACTAAACCTGAAGAATGGCAAGAGGCAAAATATCCAGACTTCTCCACCAGTATGGGTTTACTGGATTTGGCATATCGCACACCCAATGAAATTTGGATAGGTGGCGGTAGCGGTAATTTGCTACGCAGTGGCGACGGTGGCAAAACCTGGGAAAAAGACCGTGACATAGAAGAAGTTGCAGCTAATTTGTACAAGATTGTGTTCTTAGAGCCAGAGCGGGGATTTATAATTGGCGATCGCGGCGTTTTGCTCAAATATCTACCAAACCCGGAAACAGCTTCTCCAGATAAGGCGGCTTAGTTAGGTTGAGGGAGATGAGGGAGCAGGGGAAGCAGGGGAAGCAGGGGAGGCAGGGGAGACAAGGGGATCAGGAGATAAACAAAACTCCTAACTCCTAACTCAGCACTCAGCACTCAGCACTCAGCACTCCTAACGCACTCAGCACTCCTAACGCCCAATAACCCATACCTAATTTCTGAGAAGAACGTTGCAACTTGTAACTCTTTCTTAACTTTGTAGGATAATAAACTCAATAACACTCTATGTATAAGGTAGGGATCTAAATGTCAGGTACCACTGGAGAACGTCCGTTTTCGGACATCATTACTAGCGTTCGTTACTGGGTAATCCACAGCATCACCATCCCAGCATTATTTATTGCTGGTTGGCTATTTGTCAGCACCGGACTGGCCTATGATGCTTTTGGTACACCTCGTCCCAACGAGTATTTCACAGCAGCGCGGCAAGAAGTGCCGATTGTGAAGAACCGTTTTGAAGCTAAAAAACAAGTTGAACAATTTATTGGAAAGTAGTTTGAAATCATGACTAGCGGCAATAACATCAATCAACCAGTTACCTATCCAATTTTTACCGTTAGATGGCTGGCAGTTCACACTTTAGGTGTACCAACTGTATTCTTTTTAGGCGCGATCGCCGCAATGCAATTTATTCATCGTTAGGAGCAATTATGGCAGAAAGATCGCCTAATCCCAATAATCAACCGGTTGAACTAAACCGGACTTCGCTATACCTGGGACTACTACTAGTTTTCGTTCTAGGGATTCTGTTTTCCAGTTACTTCTTTAACTAATTAGAAGTACTCTTGTTAATCTTGGTTTATTAACGTGTGTTGATTTGTTGTTAAGGGAGGAGAGAAGCTGTGTCTGGAAGTGGGAGAATTCCCCTGTGGGTCGTCGCTACGATCGCAGGTTTAGGTATAATTACAGTCTTGGGCATTTTCTTTTATGGTGCCTATGCCGGACTCGGTTCTTCGATTTAACATTAGTTACTTTGAACCGAACACTATAAGTTAGAATTTTCTAGCATTTGTTGAGAAATCAACGTTAAAAAAAACCGCCTGTCTCTATGAGATGGGCGGTATTAATTTTGGTCATTAGTCATTTGTCCTTTGTCATTTGTTTTTTGCAAATGACTAATGACTAATGACTACATCACTATTAGTTGATATCGCTGATATCGTCGCTTTCAATGTATAAAAACAGAAACGCGAAGATCGCTCCTGGCAAAACCCAACCAATTATGGGAATGAAGATAGCAGACAAGTACGAAGTACTAGCCAAGACAGTAGGCAAAAAAGAAGCTGCCATAGTAAAGGTTCCTATCAAATGACACTACAATTCAAAATGAGCTTACTGCAAATTCTGCCAAATTTTTGAAATTCTTTCATATTTTTAACACTGGGGAAGATATGAGGCCGCGATCGCCTATTCGCCATATAATCCATCATTTTCTCAGCCAGTCCAATCATAAGACTTGATACTGTAAGCTTTTTGCTGTTGTCTGCTAGGTTGTTAAGTCTGTCTAATTGATTGTCCAGTTTTGAGAGTGCTGGGACTTCTACCTCTAGCTGAATAGGGAAATCAGCGATGCTTAAAGTGGCAAGCTACGCACTACCGCCCCTGAAGCTCTTAATCTAAAATCTTTATGAGTGAATTCAGTGACAGTTATCATAAACTGGGAAGAATATCTTCGTGGTTTCTAAAACTGAATTTATTGGATAGGTCGAAAGTACAATAGCCGCGCTCCATCAGCTTCTAGCTGTACTTGCTGGGTGTAGGCACGGTAAACTAAAGGTTCATTTCTTAGATGCCAGTAGTTAGGTGTTCCGCCCAACAATCGCCCTATAGCTGTGTCAAATACTTGAAAGCCACTAGGCATTTCTCTAAAATCCTGCCATTCATAAGCATAAGACCAAGCTCGAAATAATTTTTTTCCTCCTTTTTGCTTAAATAGCTGATCTTTATTCTCCTTAAACCTTACTTTCCACTTTTCCAACTCATCAGATGTGATTAAAGGATAATGCTGTTTGGCATAATCATCTAAAAACTGTTCCTGCCACTGTTTAAATCTTTGAGTTTGCTCCTGTTTCAGTTTTGGCTCTGCTCTTTGTATTTCCTCTGGAACATTTAACAGGAAAAATCGCTGAGGCTCTGTTGAGTACATCTGCTTAAGATGCTCTAACGACTGGATACGCTCTACGAGATTAATCGGCTCCTCAAAAAATTTATCTTCTCCTGAGAAATCATCAACGTCACCAGAGATGAAAATGCCACCCTTGGCATCGGTTTCCATAAGAATATCTTCTACTTCGCTGCAACCGACATAAAAAGCATCACTATTAATATGCATTGCTAATTGAGATAATCGGGGGCGATCAGCATCTCTAGCCCGACGGCATAGTAATTGCTCTGGCAATACTTTGATAATTGTCCATCCAAATGCTCCAACGAATAGGCCAATTACCCATAATTCGTTGCATAATAACCGAGGTTTACTACGCAATTTCTCAATATCATCGTTAGGAAGGATCGGTAAAGGGACACGCCGACAGCCTTCTTGCTCAAGAATGCGGGTTAGTGTTTGCTCGATTAGTGTCAGATCATCACAATGAATGCAGTAAGTATAATTCCAAAACCCACTCATTGCAGCCCTCCATGATTTTTTTGACTTCAACCTTTACCAAAACCTCCCCGTACCACCTCACATACTCAGGAGTTCATCTAGCTGCAAGTTTGGCAAGTCTGGAGGAATGACAGTTCGTACTATTGTGACTTTGTGACTCTCCTGTTGGGTTGTAAGATCGAGTGCGATCGCTCCTAAGCGAATTTCCAAACAGCCAAAGGGAATGTTTAATTGTGTCATCACTTCCAAATCTCCCGATGCATTAGGAAGTAAATTTGTCAATAAATGGGGGCCATCTAGTAAGTAGCGAGTTTGATAATCTTCAAGCCATAACTTGACGACAACTTGCAGAGGTACTTCCGGCAGTACTACGCGCACTATAACCGACTTGCCAGCAATTAATTCGCCTTCTGGTACATGTAAATGTGGAGTTGGCAAAGGCTCAGTGGCTGCCGCAATTATAGGTAAGGAAGTAGATGAATATAACAATGGTTGTTCCTTTTCTTCAAAGGTGTAACTCTCAGTTGTATCGCCTTCCAGTTCGGTATCTGTATCATCTACAACGATTTCTTGCGCCAACCAAGCTGACGCTATATTTATTTTTATCGGAGGAGGAGGGGGCGGTACTTGTGTTAACAGAGCCGATGAGATTGTTGGTTCTTCTAGGACTTTTTCTATTTCCGTATCTTCTCCAATCCCCAGTTCCATTTCCGGCGCTGTGTCTATATCTTCCCCAAACTTCTCCAGTTCAGAAGCCAACTCTTCGACTTCTTCCCATGTCTCTTGTTCCTTGCGCGTTTCAGTCAGGATAAGTTGTGAACTTCTCCAACCTTCGCTCAGATTATTCTCTGTGTTGGCATCTAGGTCTAACTTCGCATTTTCTGCACTAGGAGGAAGGGGTATCTGCTGTGGTGCAACATAATTATTGTAATCTTGAGGTTGCAGATCGTTGATAGATTCAGGCAAAGAGTATCCTTGGCTCTGCATCCACTTCCTGAGTAGGGGAGATGAATAAAGGTTTCCGGTTGTAATTAATTGTCCATTTTGCGGGGTTTCGACTTCAGCAATAGATTCTTCCTGGAATTGTGCGTTTTGCAGGACTACGACTTCAGAAACAGATTCTTCCTGGAATTGTGCGTTTTGCGGGGCTATTACTTCAGCAACAGATTCTTCCTGAAATTGTTCATTTTGTGCGGCTATTACTTCAGAAACAGATTCTTCCTGGAATTGTGCATCACCTACTAATTCAGATGTATTTTCATCTTCAGCCACAGTTACGTCTAACTTTGGCAAGTCTTCAGCCGCTTTAACTTCCAATACATCTGGAGGAACATTGTTTTTTACTTTTTCTTCTGCATCATCTGGCGAAGCTTGTAACCGTTTCAAGTATGGCAAAGTAGTCTCAAGTATTGGCATTCGACGTTGCTTGATGACCAACTGCTCCAAGTTGATGGTGGCTATAGTAGCATCCTTTTCTACAAGCTCCTCCGGTGTCTTTGGTTCTGCAACAACATCTGTGGGAATGTTTGCATCACTTTGAATAGGGGGCAATTTCGGTAATTGAGGCAATGAAATGCTTGAATTCTTCAGCTTAGATGTCCGCAGGTTAGCTTCTCGCAAAACTTGCAGGTTAATTTGCGGTGGTAGAGGTGTGTTTGGGGATAGATTAACTATCTGAGACTGGTCTGTTTTCGGAGTTTTGACCAGATTTAATAGTTTCAAATCGAGCCTAACAGGTGTCTCTGTTTCTGTGAAAGCAGCAGATGAGTCCGATGATGTTATGGGGTTATATAAAGATGTACTATATTTTGCTGCGGCTGTGATTGCCAGTAATTCCGTTACATCTGCTGTAATTGTAAAAGACTGGCTGGCTAACCGAATGACTTCACCAGCATTAGCGAATTTACCATACAAATTGATATCTGCCAAAATTAGCTTGGATTCACAATCAGCAGGAATATCAATTGAGGTATTGAGGCTAAAGGGCAACTCCTTATCTGATAAAGGTTGCCGTGCTTTGGTCAATATTTTCGAGTTCTTGGGCGATCGCAGTTCAATTTCTAGTTCAAGCGCGTGTAAGCTTTTTGGAGATAATGTTTCACCCCAATCTAGATTTGTCTCTTCTTGAAATTCTATGTACCCGTTGATTATAAGAGCTTGTCCCCAACGAGCAATATAATTATCCTGACTTAAAGTTAGCAGTAATGGTGGCGGTAGTTGTGCTGCCCAAAAATCTGTAACCTTTTCATCTTTAGGCAGCAGTTCAGAGGCGGGTAAAGCTAAATCTATTAAATTTTGTAAAATCTGCTCTGCCGTCTCTCCTTTCAGCCACACAGGACTTACAGGCTCATCGATAA
>NZ_JABXKI010000075.1:5864-19737 GCF_017115095.1 Nostoc sp. NMS4
TAATTGCCAGTTCTTCAGAAACTGCGATCGCATTATCTAGCTCAATTACAGTTTCTACTGGAGCATGAGATTCCAAATTCTCTTCATCTGCTGCAACAGTGGTAATATCTGTAATAATTGCCAATTCTTCGGAAACTGCGATCGCATTATCTAGCTCAATTACAGTTTCTACTGGAGCATGAGATTCCAAATTCTCTTCATCTGCTGCAACACTGGTAATATCTGTAATAATTGCTAGTTCTTCAGAAACTGCGATCGCTTTCTCAAATGTAAATAACGTAATTCTACTTCCTGCTGGGGAATTATATTCCAAGTTTTCCCAAACATTATCTGGGCGATCGTCGGATGAACTTGGTTCTAAAATTTTCCTTGGTTCTCTCTCTGCTAACAGTGAGAAGACTTGCACTTGCACACTGTATTGCCAAGATTTACCGAGCAGATCCGACATCAAATCGCCGGAACACCGCAACTCCCAAACTCCCGCCTGGAAGTAGGTAAAAGGAATTACCGCCATTAAGCCTTCTGAATTAGTGCGACGCGATCGCTTGAAAATTCGCCGCGTTGGTTGAACTTCCTCGGTTGAAGAGTGAGTTACCCGCACTTCCACATCTGTATTAAGAAGGTTAGAACGAGCCAAAACTCTATACTGTCCTTCCAAAATTTCCAAATTTGGCGATTCTAGGATATGCCACGAGCGAGCGCCTTGTTTCTGTATCAGAAATTGCCAGTGTTCCATTGTAAGTGATGCCCAGACCGACGAGCCGTTGAGTAATATTGTGTATTAACTTGCTTGCAAGTTTACCTCAGTATTTTGGAAATGCCTCACTTAAATGCCGATCAAATTAACTCAGTTTTACTGACTTGACTACTCTGGCTTTAACTAGTCACCTCAAGGGAATTTCAAACAGCCGCCGTATTGCTTGTGCGTAAAGCTTTTGTTGTTTTCTGAATATTAAGTTTGACACACCCTAGTGCTAAATTAACCGAGATGCAATGGATACCATTACTTGTCTTTGCTCAACTTAGTGCAAATATTTTTGTATTATTTTTTACTAAAAATTCCATTTTGTCATAGACACAACGTACAATAAATTTAAAATTCACTTGAGAATTGTTATTGAATCGTAATTGCCCACATTTTTGCTACAAAGAGGTAGGATGTGGTTCTTAAGTGTCCTCTGCGATCGCCCAAGGTAGGCGCAAATCACAACACTTAACCCCGCAAAACGCATCCAACCTACCTGAAACTACTGTTTAAAGGGCGACAAAGCGTGTTTCCCCTGAGTGAAATGTGGGTTGACAATAAGGATTTACAGGAGGGATTCGATGCTAGTCATTTTAATGGACGAGCAAATCCTTGCCCCTGAGCAAGTTTGCCAGTCTTGTTTACTCGCTGACGGGAGCGGTCAACCCCGTTGGCGTGGAGGTCAACTGCGCTGTGGTCAAGCCATTCGCAAACTTACTCAACAGCAGCCAGACCAATATGAATGTATGATGGGTTTCCGCATCGCCCATATAGAATAGTTGAATTTATCAGAAAGACCAAGCAACTGCGTTATCCTAAGCTCAAGTAACTATTAAAATTTAACGACAGGAGAACGCATAATGTCTTGGCGCGGGTCTACAACAGTTTCAGATCGGATTTTTGCTTCCTTGCCTTATTTGCTTCCTCTAGTTGAAGTTTTTGTATTTGGTAGATATTTGTTCTCAGAGTTTCCACCACTACAACTACTGTTTCTACCGCTTCTGCCATTGTTGAGAATTTACTACGGCGTGCGTTATGCAGGAATGATTATTTTCTTTGCTTTATTTTTGCTGGTAGTAAGAAACGAAAAAATTAGTCACTTTATTCGTTTCAACACCATGCAAGCAATCCTGTTGGATATTATTATCTTTTTGTTTAGCATCCTAACTGATGTTGTGGGACTAGTTCCTGCTGGTGGTTTTGCAATCCAAACCCTATCCACAACTATTTTTATCGGCATAGTGGGAGCAGTCGCATATTCAGTCATCCAGTCTGTGAGCGGACGTTATGCAGAAATTCCAGCCATATCTGATGCAGTGTATATGCAAGTGCGTTAGAAGTTAACGGGTCGCTACGGTGTTTTCCAGGCGACCAATACCTTCAATTTCTACGCGGACGCGATCGCCTGGATGCAAAGCATTTACACCCTCCGGCGTACCTGTAAGCACCAAATCACCAGGTAATAGGGTCATCACCTGACTGATATAGGAAACCAAAACATCGGGAGAAAACACCATCCGATCGATACAGGTAGATTGGACTGGATTAACGTCGTCATTTACAAAAGTCTGCAATCTCGCTCCTGGATTTAATTCCCGGACAATCCAAGGCCCCAAAGGACAGAAAGTATCAAAACCTTTGGCTCGCGTCCATTGACCATCCTGTTTTTGTAAATCCCGCGCTGTTACATCATTAGCGATGGTATAGCCCCAAATTTTCGTTTGGGCTACCTCTGGCGTACATTCAAAGGCGTAATCGCCAATCACTAAAGCTAACTCTCCTTCATAGTCAACTCTATGTGACTGGGGAGGATACTTAATTTCCCTCTCAGATGGAATGATCGACGTAGGAGGCTTAAGAAAGATTAGTGGCTCAGAAGGTACTGGAGTTCCCATTTCGGCTGCATGATCTGCATAATTCTTACCCACCGCCACAATTTTTGAAGGAGCGCAGGGAGCCAGAATTTGGTAATTTCCTGGTGTCAAAATTAAATCAGTGGGTTGTCCATGTAACCAGGGTGGAGCATCTAGCACCTGCACATTCAGGGATAGCTGTAGTAACCCATAGTAAATCTGTCCTTCTGGATTTTGAATTCGCACATAGCGCTGCGCCATAACCTTGATGAATATCCTTTTATCTGCGATTAGAAGTTGTGAGCCGGTAGCAATCCTCAGTTAGCTAAAAAAGCGATCGCTATAGATGCCCTTAAAGAAAGATACCCTTTAGCGAAGCTGATCGCTCCATCGATCTTGATTAAAGAAATATCAGGGTTGCTTCCCAACCTAGTTTTCATTAGGGACATCCAAAAATCCAAACTTCGGCGATTTGGCTAATGAAACAAAATTGAAAACTGGTAAGATTATAGTTCCTTGTTGCTTCAGATGTTGATTAATACTGGCATTTTAAATAAAAGTCAGGTATAAATTAATATCGGCAGCCCCTTTTGTCCATGAGGAAACTGAAAAATATGACTACAAATTACGAAACAATGTACATTCTGCGTCCTGACCTCGGAGAGGAACAGGTAGAGCAAGCAGTTACGAAATATCAGAATTTGCTTCGCGATCAAGGCGCTGAAGAGATGCAAATTCAAAATCGTGGTAAGCGCCGTCTGGCTTACGAAATCAAAAAACACCGCGATGGCATCTACATCCAGTTAAACTACATTGCACCGCCAACTGCGATCGCCCCCTTTGAACGCGCCATGCGCTTGAGTGAAGAAGTAATTCGCTATTTAACAATCAAGCAGGAAATTGAAGAGGAAAAACCCCCTAAAGAGGAAAAGGAAAAGCCCACTAAAGTAGCTGCACCTGCTCCTGTACCTGCACCGGTAACAGTGTAGAGAGGTGAGGGGGGATGAGGGAGCAGGGAGATAAACAAAACTCCTAACTCCTAACTCAGCACTCAGCACTCAGCACTCCTAACTCTTAATCCCCATTCAATAAAATTTTGTCTTTTTCTTTTTTCGTGACTTGTTTGGGAATGCTAAATTAACAAATACTTGCCAAAGGTAGTACTCCCGCAGTTATACCTAAGAGTGGACAAGATTCTGAATGGGAGCTTTAAGCTACTGTGAGCCAATCTGATACAACTAATGTTCAAGTTCTCTCGACGGAAGTATCGCAGCTACGCCAGGAGTTGCAACTTCGCGATCAACTAGTACAACAACTATCTCAAGAACTTTTCCGGCTGGTAAAGGGTAATACTAGTTTTATGCCCCAACAGCCGGAATTTGAACGCGATCTGACCCAGTTACACGCTTTACAAGAACAACTCCAAGCTGTAGAACAGCAGGTGGCGTTCTACCAAGAGCAAATTACAACTCGTGACTCCGAAATTTACCAATTGCGACAGTCAGTTCAAGAACTCACGGATCGCACTCGAATGTTGGAGCAAGTAGTACAAGAGTTACCTCAAATTTACCGTCGGAAGTTTGAGGAGCGAATGACACCAGTGAGAGAAAAAGTAGCAATGCTACAACGGGAAAACCGCCAACTGCAAGCAGAACTGCAAAGCGTAAGTTACCGTTTAGCACTCAAAACTCGCAATGCTAGTCATAGTGGTATTGATTTGCCAAATTTTCCTCGCCCAGCATCCGAACAAACTAATTTTTCGACTCCCCAGAATGCCTAAAGTTAAAATTACGATCGAATCTAAGAGCAAGCCCTAAATAGCCAAATTATTATCCAATATGCGTCAAAGTTCATCAGTTTGATCAACTTTAGTTTGCACCCATGTTTCAATCACTTGCCTCAACTCATTCGTCCATTCAGGGATTGACATTACTTTCTCTCGAATACCAACTCGTAGTTTTATAGTCAATGGCTTGCGATCTAGTGCAATAGTATCTTTAGGCAGAAAACCGAGGGGATTATTTTTTTTGATGTTGGTATCCTTACATAAGTATCGAGCATTCAGTTATGTTTGCCATCAAACGAGAGTTAAAACTAAATAAGGTAGAAACCTCCTTGATGCGGCGTAAAAGTTTTGGCGACTTGTTCTGATGGTACTTTTTACGATATGCCTGTTACCACTAAAAAGGCGAAAACCAAGCTGGGTAAGCTTCAATGGCGTAATCGGAATAAGGTACTAGGGAATAATTTGCTGAAAATTAGGGCATCAAACAAGGCAAAGCGATATTACACCAAGCTGGCAAGACAACACGTTCACATCGCCAACATCAGACTTGATACAACCCAGAAGATGACCACTGACATAAGCCGGAAAGCTGCTCTCATTAGGATTGAGGATCTGAACGTATCCGGCATGATTGCTAACCACAAATTAGCTAGTGCTGTGAGTAATAACTGTTTTTATGAGATTCGCAGACAGTTTACTTACAAGCAACCTTTTTATGCGACTAGGGTTGAGTTGGTTGATAGATGGTTCCCATCATCGAAGATGTGTTCCAAATGTGGACATATTCAACCGATGGGGTTGAGTGAGCGTGTTTACAGATGTGGTGTTTGTGGCAATATTCAAGATCGTGATGAGAACGCATCTATCAATTTGAGGGATGCACCTCTTAATAAAATACGGTTGGCTTGACCGAAATTTACGCCCGTTGACAAGAAGATGCCGACATCCTTGGTGGACACGGGAAGAAATCTCTATTCTTAAGCTTTAGCTTAAGTTTAGGTAAGTATTTTGAAGCAGGTAAGAAATTAGTCTGCCAAAGGATCTTGGAGGCATCCAAGTAATATATCTAGGCAAAAATAACTATAGAGTTATAAATAACGTAAAGGCTGATATTCTAACCTTTCTTACCTCCTGCTTCCTTGCATTAAGTTACATTGCACATAAAACAATTAGCTTAGAGTAATTTGAAAAACCCTGTCTTTAAAAGGCTGGGGAGTTTCACAAAAAATTGCATTTGCTTTGAGCGGTTTTGGTCATTTTTGACTTGACAACTTTAGGTAGATGACTTCTAAAAGCAGATCGATTCATCTGCAATTTGTATTACCTAACTCAAAAACATAAGTTTTCCTTAACATTCTTCTCCAAGCAAAAAAGAAATTCAGCCTACTAGTAGTCTGTCAATAAATAATTGATGGATAAATTCCCTGTAGAGACGGCGTTTATCGCGTCTCTCTAATCGTCAAAAAAAATGAATTTGACAGACCACTAGCACCAGACTGTCCTCTTAAGAGAATGTGAAAAAATGCAAATATTGCTTGACTCCACCATCCTTCTATAGATAGATTTATTTAGCTAGTCTGCTAGCACCAGACTGTTATCTTTGACGGTGGTAAAAATATCTTGGTAAGTGTGGAAAATTTCAAACACTGTATCGAGTTGGGTAAGTTCCAAAATTAACCGTACAGGAGCTTGCACGTTGCATAAAACCAAGCGGCAACCACTCTGACGTGCAGCCTTTAAGCCTTTTACTAAAGGTACTAACCCAGAACTATCCATGAAATTAACTTCTGCTAGGTCGATGATCCAGAGTTGATGAGCTTGAGGCACTACTTCAGCCATCTGTTCGCTCAAAGCCTTACCACCTTCCAAATCTATGCTTCCTTGGGGTTTAAACGAAATCACTTGAAGTTCTTGTGTGAGAGCCATGAATTTAACAGGGTAATTGGAACACTTGACAAAAAATTGAAAAAGACATCAATACTTTTTCTCTTTCAACGGCAAAATGACTGTTTTACCCACATATTTGGGCAGTTTTAGTCCTACAGTTGAGTGAGATTGTTTCAGTATTCATGTCGTATAATTTGTGATAACTTTCATCAATATAGGCATAAGCGCTTCACAATTTCGGTATCAACCGTATCTTTTACAAAATTTTCACAATTTAAACCGATATTTATAAATATTCTATAAAATTTTTAATCTTTTTTTAATAAATTGTGAATATGTGGTAAAAATTCTAAAAATTGTATAGTTAATGGTAAAAAGTTAATAGTTACCATAGATTAGAAGTTATGGATTATTCATTATTAAACTAATGACTTAATGACTCTATGTATTAGTTTGATTGACACCCCACCCAAAAACAAGCAAAGATATAGTAAAAGTAAAAATTTGTAAAGACGGCGGTGTGGAATGTCTTTAGAGCTGATTTCACTAGAAAATATCCAGGAAGTTGCTCATAATTACGGGTATTGGGCAATTTTTTTCGGAATTTTGCTAGAAAATTTAGGCATTCCCCTTCCTGGTGAAACCGTGACCTTAGTGGGCGGGTTTTTAGCTGGCAGTGATGAACTAAATTTCTGGCTGGTTCTCGGTGACGCAATCATGGGTGCTGTCATTGGTGGCACTTGTGGCTATTGGATTGGTAGAGTTAGTGGTTGGGCTTTTCTGGTAAAAGTCGGTGGCATATTTCGGATTTCGGAAGTGCGACTGCTGAGTATTAAAGATCAATTTAGTAAAAATGCTGCTAAAGCGGTATTTTTTGGCCGTTTTTTGGCATTGTTACGAGTTTTTGCCGCACCACTAGCTGGTATAGCTGAAATGCCCTTTGGAAAATTCTTTTTATACAACTTTTTAGGAGCAGTTGCTTGGGCTAGTTTGATGGTGACATTAGCTTTTTTTGCTGGCAAAATTGTCTCTTTAGAACAATTGGTTGCTTGGGCGGGTCAATTTGCGATCGCAGCCTTACTAATCCTCGCTGCCTTAATTGTTGTACCCCTATGGCTGGAATCTCGCCAAGTTAAGGGCGCAGCAGAAGAGTAAGTAAGTCAACGTTTTGTGTCGGGGTCTGTCTTACAAAGTAGCTCCTCTTGGGAGATCCCAAGACCGCACTTTGCGCTAAATCCCCGTCACAAAACATAATTACGAATTACGTTAGCGTAGCGGTAGCGAGTCCGCGATAGCGTAGCGGTAGCGAGTATTCGAGCGTCGCGTCATTACGAATTACGAATTATTTAACCCCTAATCTGCTGTGACCAAATCCGAGTCGGTAGTCCCCAAACGTAGATAAAGCCTTCAGCAGCTTTGTGGTCAAATTTGTCTTCAGCCCCGTAGGTTGCCAAATCGGGTGTATAGAGAGAATTATCGCTCGAACGCCCAACTATCGTAGAGTTGCCCTTGAAGAACTTCACTCGCACAGTTCCAGAGACTCGCTCTTGTGTCTTTTGAATAAAGGCATCAAGTGCAACTTTGAGTGGACTGTACCACAAACCGTTGTAAACGATTTGGCTGTAAGTTTCTTCAATGCCACGCTTGTAATGGGTGACATCTGCCGTTAGGGTCAAGCTTTCTAAATCCCGATGTGCCTGAATTAGCACCAACATCGCGGGTGATTCGTAGATTTCCCGCGATTTGATCCCCACCAGACGGTTTTCAATCATATCAATCCGTCCGATGCCGTGATTTCCTACCGCCTGATTGAGTTCTTCAATTAGCTCAACTGGCTTTTTAGCTATACCGTTGAGAGTTGTGGGAATACCACCGTGAAAACCAATTTCGATGTACTCTGGCTCATTGGGAGTGTGAGCGATCGCTTTGGTCATCTCATAAATTTCTTCTGGTGGCTCAAATGAAGGATCTTCGAGTAAACCAGCTTCGATACTACGACCGAGCAAATTCTTATCAATACTATAGGGGGAAGATTTTTTGACTGGTGAGGGAATACCAAACTTTTCCCCATAAGCGATGGTTTCCTCACGACTCATCCCCCATTCTCTGGCTGGTGCGAGGATCTTCAAGTTGGGGTTTAAGGCGGTGACAGAAACATCAAAGCGAACCTGATCGTTACCTTTGCCGGTGCAACCGTGAGCGATCGCATCAGCACCATATTTTTCGGCTGTTTCTACTAATACCTTGGCAATCAGTGGACGAGCCAGAGCAGTTCCTAGAGGATAACGATTTTCATAAAGGGCGTTGGCTTGAATCGCTCCAAAGGCGTAATCTTTAACGAAGCTGTCTTTGACATCCGCCACGAGGGATTCACTTGCACCCGATTTCAGAGCTTTCTCTCTGATTGGCTCTAATTCATCTCCCTGACCTAAATCTGCTGCTAGGGTAATTATCTCTTCCACACCCCACTCCTGTTTGAGGTAGGGGATGCAAACTGAGGTATCCACTCCGCCAGAATATGCCAGGACAACCTTTTTGGCGCGACCCATTAATTTCTCCAGTTAGGACAACAAAGAATGAGTCATTATTATATCTAAACTAATCCATGTATATTTTATTCATGCAACAACCTATAGGAGGATTTAGGAGTCGGAATTACGTTCACTCTTAATCCAGTTCGGTTAAGCTCTAAGAAATATTAGAGTGTAAAGCCAGAAAATTTTTCTAAAGCTTGTGACCATAGAAGAAGGCGCGATCGCAAATAGCAAAAGGATTAGGGCAAGCTTACTTATGTAAACTCACCCTAACTTGTATTTAACGTTAACTTTATATCAGAAGTTTTGAAATCCTCGTACAGGCTGGGTAGCGTGTAGAGAAAATCAGGAAAATCTTACCTAGCTCGGATTGATATATTTAATGAGATTGTCTTACAGTTTGCAACTTCTCGTTCTTGCGCTTGCGTAGAAACATACCACCTACAGCTAGCATACCTAATGTAATACTAGGCTCAGGAACAGACTTAGGATCAAAGCCTGTAAATTTGTCAGTTCCTAGATGGAAAGAATGGTTGTCGCTTTCAAATCCACCACCACCTGCTTGGGTAATGACAATCTTGTTGAAAATATCGTTGCTACTATCTGAGTAGAAGTGAAGGTAGCCATTTCCTTCACCACCATGCTGTGACGCACGAATTGGAGCAACTGGGTTCACATCCTCAGTTGTAAATGATTTGATCAGATTATCGCCCTTGTAGAAGGAAAAAACGTTACCAGAACTAATAGCTCCCCAGTCAATACCGAAATAATTGAGGGAACTTGCAAGGTTAATTGTGACGTT
Source organism: Nostoc sp. NMS4 (assembly GCF_017115095.1). Lineage (GTDB taxonomy): Bacteria > Cyanobacteriota > Cyanobacteriia > Cyanobacteriales > Nostocaceae > Nostoc. The sequence goes on from NZ_JABXKI010000075.1 coordinate 15,472, forward strand.
ATCCCCGTTGAAAACTGCCAAATATTTACCATTATTTACCTCACCGTTTGCCCCAGCAGGTGCCCATACATCTGACCTAACACTGCTGGCTCCACTGTTGTTTTCAAATGAGTACTTAGCGAAACCAGTGGTTGGCGCTTGACCATTATTGAAGTTAACAGTTGTCGTACCGGGAAGTTGAGTAAACTCAGAAAAAGCACCTTGGTTAGTTTCTCCATTAGGGCCTGCAATACCAGTGGTTATTTGGAAGGAAATAGCCTGGGCAGAACCTGCATAGATAAATGAAGAGATTGCAGATAGAGATAGAGCAGCAATACAAGCAATTTTTGTAAGAGACATAATTTGGAAATTCTGTATTTTTAATTGTTGAACAGTTCGTTGTGGAACTTAATTAATTATGTATTGTCTTCTAGAATAACTAATAGGATGAAACTACTGGATTTGTAGTTAATGAAATATTCCTAGATTTGGTCAATAATTTGTTCTATTCTCGAAGATAAATCAGTAGTTTCACTTGCTGCAAAAGTGGAGCGAGCATCTGTTCTTTATCTGAAGATAAAAAAGTTGTAAAGTTAGCTTATATATATTAAGAACTTGTGTGTTTGGATGTTGTACTGATTAAGGACTAATAAAGGCAACGAACAAGACTGTTTGAAATTCTCTGTTTGCTGATAAATAGAAATAGATTCATGGTCATTACTATTGGTTTTGAGATTTTTCCATTGCTTCGTCTACTCATCCTTCTCCAGTCAAGTATGCAACCTGAGTTTTTTGACATAGCTAGTAACATGAATTAAACTAAACTCTTGCAATCAACAAAACAATCTTGAACAATGCATCCAACTGAAAAAGCTGTTGTTCCTACTCGCGTTATCGGTTTAATTAGTGGCACATCTGTAGATGGCATAGACGCTGCGTTGGTAGAGATTTCCGGCACAGAATTGGATCTCAAAGTTGAGTTGCTAGCCGGGGCAACATATCCTTATCCAACCGAACTCAGAGAAAGAATATTAGCAGTCGGTGCAGGTGTTGCCATCTCAATGGCAGAATTGGCACAAGTAGATGATGCGATCGCTCAAGTCTTTGCCCAAGCCGCCCAAAATATTCAAATTGGTCATCAGCCAGCCACTCTCATTGGCTCCCACGGTCAGACAGTTTATCATCGACCACCCAAAGGGGGAGCAGGGGAGCAGGGGAGCAGGGGGAGAGAAATGCTCACTTCTGATGGGCTAAATCCTAGTCCCTTGGGTTACAGTCTTCAACTAGGGCGCGGTGCATTAATTGCCTATCTTACGAACATTGCAACTGTGAGCAACTTCCGTGTTGCTGATATTGCTATTGGTGGTCATGGTGCGCCTCTCGTGCCTAGAGTCGATGCTTATTTACTCAGTCATCCCCAGGAGGGGCGTTGTATTCAAAACATTGGTGGTATTGGTAATGTTGCCTATATTCCGCCTCGGCATGGTGACTGGCTTTCCAAAATTCGCGCTTGGGATACTGGCCCAGGAAATAGTCTGTTGGATCTAGCAGTAGAGCATTTAAGCGCTGGTGTTAAAACTTATGACGAAGATGGTAATTGGGCAGCGAGTGGTACTCCTTGCCATCCATTAGTAGAACAATGGCTCAACCAAGACTACTTTCATTTACCGCCACCCAAATCCACTGGACGCGAGTTATTTGGTGTAACTTACCTGCATCAGTGTTTAAAAGATGCTCAAGCATACCAACTTAATCCTGCTGACATTCTGGCAACTCTCACAGAACTTACAGCTGCTTCAATTGTTCATAGTTACCGCACTTTTTTGCCAGAAATGCCACAACGGGTATTATTATGCGGTGGTGGTGGTCGCAATCTCTATTTGAAACAAAGATTACAGTTGTTGTTGACATCTATACCAGTTTGGAATACAGATGAAGTCGGCTTAAATGCAGATTTTAAAGAAGCGATCGCCTTTGCAGTTTTAGCCTACTGGCGACATTTGGGTATTCCTGGCAACTTACCTACTGCCACTGGTGCGCCTCAAGAAGTACTTTTAGGAGAAATTCACCAAGCTCAGTTCTGAGTCAAGAACAATCAAAAATTTCTTCATTCTCACATCGCAACTTAGCATTGTTATAACTATAGTCTTGGCGGTACTCGAACAAGACAGGGAATAAAAGGTGGCTCATACTTTTTTATTGGAACCAGGACGCTGGGCAATGGAAGGAAATTGGCTGGAACGTAATGGGATGCCAATCAGTGTTAAGGGTATGACTTTGGTAGCTTGGAATCGAGATAACTGGTTTACTATGGCCACAAAACTGATATTCCCAGGTAGCGATCGCTCCGAAATCTCTCTGCAATACAAGGGGCGGCTGCATGATGGAGAACGTCAGTATACTTTTTTACTCAAACATAATATTTTGGGGCAGGTTGAAGGCGAAGGCTGGATTGGTCTGGACACTATCGTACAGCGTTATTGGGTACTAGGCGATCGCCAGCGTCGTAGTGGCTTTGAAACCTTACACCGCATTTCGGAAGATACATACTATCTCAGTAGTGGTATCTTGGCAGGTCATTTTTTAACTAACACAATGGAAGCTAGCCTAGAACGTCAGTCAATCTAAAGCAGGTTCCCTCACTGCTTTGCTGTTCTTCTAAGCCAAAAACCACTATTCAAAAAACTCTGGCAACCCACTGGCTTCCTTAGACCTAATATTTTCTGCCGAACTTAACGAGTCATTATTTATTCTCATCGACCTACTGAGTTGTATAGTAAAAAAGAAATGATCAAATTATGGTCATGATTTTAGCATTTTACCTAACCATGTATTCAGGAGTTAAGTTTCGTGAATCCTAAAGTCTCCGTTATTATCCCTGCTTACAATACCGAAACTTATATTGGAAAGGCAATACAATCAGCCTTAGAGCAAACGCTTACTGACATTGAAGTGATCGTGGTCGATGATGGCTCAAGTGATAAAACTGTAGAAGTCGCTAAAAGTTTTAGCGATCTACGTCTCAAAGTGATAGTTAATCAGCAAAATCTTGGAGCGGCGGCGGCACGTAATCGCGCCTTGAGAGCAGCCCAAGGAGAATGGATTGCTGTGCTTGATTCAGATGATTGGTATGCTCCCGAAAGATTGGAAAAGCTTGTGTCTTTGGCAAATGAAATAAATGCAGACATGATTGCTGACGATCTTTATCTGATCGAAGATGGTGAAACATCTCCTTGGAGTACATTGATTCAAGAAAGTGGAGTCTCTATAGACAAAATTATCCAAATTGATATTGTTTATTTTGTCGAAACTGATGTCTATGGGCAACCAGGATTGCATCTTGGTTTAAGCAAGCCTCTATTCAAACGAGAATTTCTGGTTAAGCACGGCATTGAGTACGATGAAGACATCAGGATGGGTCAAGATTTTTGGCTTGATATAAAATGCTTAATCAAAGGATCTCGGTTTTTCATTCAACCAAAACCCTATTATTTCTACCGTTCACGCGCTGGTTCTCTTGTATATCAAAGCCAATTACCACGTTTAACTCAATACTGCAAAGCTACGAATCATTTCATGCAACAAGAGGTTGTGAAAAAAAATCCGGCTTTAATGCGCGCTCTATCTTATAATCTTGCAGTCTATAAGAAAAATTTAGCTTACCTTCAAGTTGTGGAACCGATAAAACAAGGAAAATGGTTAACAGCATTTACAGAAGCAAGGAAAAATCCGAGCTTTTTTTCTGATTTTATGTCCCGATTTAAGAATATTGTCAACCGTCGAATTCAATACTATGTGATGAATAATAAATCAAGTTTTGATATGTATCCTAACTTAGATAGAAAACGAAAAACTACCACTTAAATTATCGAACAGAATTCAGGAGTCAGATTGTGACTCCTGTTAGCGGATAGCTGAGGTTTAGCCCATTCTGACTTCTGAATTCTTCTTCAACATAGTTTTATCAATAAATAATGCATCCTTAACAATAAGAATGAGCCAGAATGTTAAAAATCTTATGAAGTAATCAGAAAATGTTTTAAAAGTATTGGAAGAATATAATTCGCTATTACACAAACAAAGTCTATCCCTGTGGACTAATGCGAATTTAAGGGTTTGTTAACCTGCAAAGCCAGGTAAAGTTTGGTGCAGTCAAGCTAGTGCTGTCTTCTCCCAACACAAAGCAACGTCTCCAAGACTTGCGGAGACACCAAGAGTGATAGCGTACTAGTCAAAATTGGGCAAACTAAAACTACACCACAATTAAAGTGCAAAATGGTACAAAGC
>NZ_JABXKI010000131.1 GCF_017115095.1 Nostoc sp. NMS4
TATCATTTATCGCAGATGAACAGCTTTTTTCCATTCCTCTAAAAATGGTATCATATTTGGAAAAACTTAATTAGTTTGGCAAAAGCATTTATCAAGTTCTAAATCATATTCAATCATCACTATTTTACTTTTCCACAAACGCAAATTGTGTTAACTCTTCATGACTAATTGAGGGGGGAGAAAGGGGTTGCCGTCGGCAACCCCTTTCTCCCCCTCCTAATGATTATCATTCTTATAAAGATACTGTCTTTTGTTTTTTTTGGAATATTTTATTCTTTGGAAGTCTCTTACAGGGAGTATCACAACCCATATTCCGTACCCCCAAGTGTCAAAAAAGGCTCCCAACAGACAAAATGGGATTGCCAATTTAATTAAATCAACCTAACGAGGAAGACGAAATCCTCAAAAAGCTGTTAGTTAATAACTAGTGACTTTTTGCCAAACATGATTTTGATAGCAGACGAATTGTGATGAATACAGCTAATTTTCCGTGGCTGACGACGATTATTCTGTTGCCAATAGCCGCGTCGCTACTTCTTCCCATCATCCCTGACAAAGAAGGCAAAACAGTGCGCTGGTACTCCCTCGTCGTAGGGCTGATAGATTTTGCACTAATTGTTTACGCTTTTTATACTGGGTATGATTTCTCCAATCCAGATTTGCAGTTGGTGGAAAGTTACCCTTGGGTACCACAATTGGGGTTGAATTGGTCAGTAGGGGCAGATGGCTTGTCCATGCCCCTAATTATTTTGACTGGATTCATTACCACGCTGGCGATTTTAGCAGCTTGGCCTGTCACCTTCAAGCCCAAGCTATTTTACTTCTTGATTTTGGCGATGTATGGCGGTCAGATTGCCGTGTTCGCTGTCCAGGATATGCTGTTATTTTTCCTGGTGTGGGAACTGGAACTAGTACCGATATACTTTCTGCTGTCGATTTGGGGAGGCAAAAGGCGGCAATATGCAGCGACTAAATTTATTTTATACACCGCCGGCGGTTCGCTGTTTATTTTGCTGTCTGCCCTGACAATGGGATTTTACGGCGATACGGTGACGTTCGACATGAGAGCGATCGCCTTAAAAGATTTCGCCCTGAATTTCCAACTTGCCCTCTATGCTGGCTTCCTGATTGCTTACGCCGTCAAGTTGCCGATTATTCCCTTGCACACCTGGCTACCTGATGCCCACGGTGAAGCTACAGCCCCCGTACACATGTTATTAGCAGGTATTCTCCTGAAAATGGGCGGTTACGCCTTAGTTCGGATGAATGCCCAAATGCTCCCCGATGCCCACGCTTATTTTGCACCAGTGTTGGTAGTTTTGGGGGTAGTTAATATCATCTACGCTGCCTTGACATCCTTTGCCCAGCGAAACCTCAAGCGAAAAATTGCCTACTCCTCAATTTCTCACATGGGCTTTGTGATGATTGGTATTGCTTCCTTCACCGATTTGGGATTGAGTGGGGCAGTATTACAAATGGTTTCTCACGGGTTAATTGGGGCGAGTTTGTTCTTCTTGGTTGGGGCAACTTACGATCGCACACACACCCTAATGTTGGATGAAATGGGCGGTGTTGCGAAGAGAATGCCGAAGATTTTTGCCATGTTCACCACCTGTTCAATGGCTTCTTTGGCATTGCCAGGGATGAGCGGTTTCGTGGCAGAATTGATGGTATTTGTGGGCTTTGCAACCAGCGATGCTTATAGCTCTACCTTCAAAGTGATCGTGGTGTTCTTGATGGCAGTGGGAGTGATTTTAACTCCGATTTATCTGCTGTCGATGTTGCGAGAAATTTTCTACGGTAAAGAGAACGAGGAATTAGTTTCTCACCAAGCTTTGATAGATGCCGAACCCCGTGAAGTATTTATCATTGCTTGTTTGTTAATTCCCATTATTGGTATTGGTTTCTATCCCAAATTGCTGACTCAGATGTACGACGCTACAACGGTACAATTGACAGCAAGATTGCGTGATTCCGTACCGACATTAGCACAACAAAAAGACGAAACTCTAAAGGTTTCTTTGAGTGCGCCGGAAATTGGTAATTAAGTTGCGATCGCTAATTTAGTTTAAGTACTGATTACTTTGAGGGCGGGTTTTGTACCTGCCCTTTTTTATCATAAAATCAAGGGTCTAAGCTGATTGATTTGTTTGCAACCAGTTAAGTAAATCTTCTAGAGTAGTAAAATCTAACAAAGCTTCGCCAAGGTTTTCTAACTCGTGAAAGCGATTTTCATAATCCAAAAGTTTAACACTGCCAAATTCAAAACTTAAGCGAGTATTGGGATAATTGTAACTGTAATTGGTTGGTCGCCATTCGCGGTTTGAATCACAGAGAATTGCAAGGCTCATTGCTGGTCGATCGAAGCGATCAAATATGCGAAAGTTGTAGGTAAACATCCGCTTAGGAAAGTTATCTTCTTTTTGTGCCTGAATTTCAACATGGACTAATAACCAAAGTTCTTCGCCTTGGGTTTGCCAAACCTTAACTAATTGATCGGCATATCGCTTACCTTGTTCTTTGGTTATCAGTATTTGATAACTAATTTTGGCTTTTTTAATAGTGAAGTGGATGAACCGAATAGGGTACGCGCTTTGTCAATAAAAAGTAAGTATCAGCCTTTAAGTCAGAAGGATATTGACTACTTGCAACGTTATCAGTATATGCAAGACAATCAACAGAATAAGGATAACCGCTATGTGTTAAATGAATCTTATAAAGTTGGTAAGAAACTGTTATTTTAGAAATGCACAAGTAGCGACAAATTAAAAGTGAAGGTCTAGTAATTCACACTAGACCTAACTTATTTTCTAACTAAAAACCATTGATTTTAGGTTCTCTACTTCAGTTTCAGGAATGTAATATTTAATGTAGCTATTGGCTGTCTCTGTTTGGTTTTCCCCATGTCCTAACACCTGTTGAAACCAAATATTTTGAGATGTAGATTCATTAGCAAATACTTTGTACGTCAATTCACCATAAATAGCACGTAGTTCTTTAGGTGAAAAACTATCTTTGCTGTCTCTACTAATTTCCTTACTTGTCTTTTTGTCACAAATAGCCATACAGTTTACATGGTCATTCACATCATAGTCATATTTTCTACCTATCTCAGCTAGTCTGTTTAAACCAGCTAGTACTAGAAAAGTATTTACCATTGTTGGCACTTCTAAAACTTCATCTGGATTAAAATTAGCGCGTCTTTTGGCTTGACCTTTAAATGTCAAGGAATGAAACTCGATTGAAATTACACTTGTATTTGTCTTAAGTAATAAAGCGTTAGACGGAAGTTGAACGATTAAGATATGATAAAAGCTCCTCTCAACTCCCTACTATTCCTACCTAGTAATAGAAACCTCAAATTACAAATTCTGGAGTTTAGACTAAGCCATGCAAAATGACCCAGCAGGGCTGAGTTAATCAGACACTTAGCAAAAGTAATGATAATCGTATAAGGGGGGGGTGGGAGATGAACGAGCATCGCTCGTTCATCTCCCACCATTTCCGTGATTATCATTATTGTATTGTTTTCTCAGCAAGCATACTACACAATAATTGTTCAAGGTCGCGGATGCTTTGAGGCTGACAAGATAATATTTTTAACCTCTAATTCCATTTGGTTTGCGTTCTCTCATATCGCTTTTAGTCTAAACTCCAGACAAATTGCGTAGCCGCTTTAATTCTTTATTAGTTAACCTCGTAGGTGACAGACCCGGACTTTCAATAACAACAGAACTTCCATCATCAGCCACAACAGTATAAGTATCACCAAATAAATTCAATTCCGCCCCTGCACGACTCGCGCCTCCACTGACTGCCTGCATCTCCTCAGCCGTCAACTCCTCTAAAAAAGATTTAATAGTTAGTTCACTAAAACGCATCTCTTTGGTAGATTGTAAGTTTTCAATGTCAATTGTTTTGACTCTCTTCATATCCATCAATCCTAATAGCGGTCAAGTAATAGGTTAACAACTGTAACTATAAAAATCAAGAAAAAATAGTAAAATATCCTACTTTTCCTACCTTTCCTACCTTTCCCACATTTCCTACTTTATCTGCGGAATGTGGGGATTATCCCCACATTTAACACTGTATGAAAATGCGACAGTGTGACTAACTTAGGACTGCGGGAATATCCTAATAAGTTGCAGTAATATCGATTCCAAACTATTCAGTGCTGCATTTGAAGTCCGTTGATGCTCTAAAAAATCTTCCCTATATTGTTGAAAACTTCTCTGGTTTTGCACTTGACTTTCTTGTAGTTGTAATACCACATCATCTAGTACAGCGCTTCTGGCTAGAAGACGATTTATATCAGAAGTTAATTCATTTACGTTATTGGTCAAGTCATTTACGTTATCTGTAAGACTATCTACCTTAGTGGTCAAAGCTGATATTGCTTCTGTATTTCTAATAGCTAACGCTTCGGCTTCACGAGCTATTTGTTGAAATTCTTTATCTAGAAATTCGTAGGGACGTTCCCAATCAATTAATGCAGAAGTTTCGGGAAAAAAGAAATGCATTGCTTGGGAGAAATAAGCTTGTATAATTTCTTTCCAGGGGCTATCAAAATCAGCGCGTAGCCCGTCGTAGACATCGCTAATATTATTCATATCATTTATCATTTGCCCAGAGGATCGTTAAATTTTGGATAGAGTCGCAACATTCATAGTAGATAGTTTACAACTTTGCCAAATTGGAATCTCAACCCAAAACTCTGCTCCCTGTCCTGGTTCCGAAATACACCAAATCGCTCCGTTGTGTTTTTCTATGACAATCTGAGCGCTAATTGCTAGTCCTAATCCAGTGCCTTTACCTGCGGCTTTTGTGGTAAAGAAAGGGTCAAATAATCGTTGCTTAACTACTTCGGTCATCCCCGGGCCATTATCTGTAATTTGTATAGTTATCCGATCCAAGTTGCGTAACTCAGTACGAATTACAATCTGGCTGGGTTTAGCTTCTATCTCATCAAGAGTTCGCTGACTGTTATAACTTTCCAGAGCGTCAATAGCATTACCAATCAGATTCATGAACACCTGATTGAGTTGTCCAGCATAGCACTCTACTAAAGGAATATCGCCATATTCTTTGACTATTTTAATTCCGCCATTTGCAGAGGTTTGTTTGAAGCGATTTTGTAAAATCAGTAGTGTGCTATCAATACCTTCATGAATGTTGACAGGCTTCATATCCGCTTCGTCAAGTCGAGAAAAATTCCGCAAGGATAGAACTATTTCACGAATGCGATTAGCTCCCATTTTCATTGAAACTAATATTTTAGGTAGATCATCAGCCATAAAGTCAAGGTCGATCGCTTCTATATGAGCTTCTATTTCAGGTGTTGAATGAACGTTAGACTTTTGATAAAGTTCTACCAGTTCCAATAAGCCCATCGTATATTCACTTACATGGGTCAAGTTGCCGTAGATAAAGTTAACTGGGTTATTGATTTCATGAGCTACACCAGCCACTAATTGGCCTAAACTCGACATTTTTTCGGTCTGAATCAGTTGGGCTTGGGTTTCTTTGAGATTGTGCAAAACTTGGTTGAGTTGTTCTGCCTGAGTAGTAGCAGCAGCAGTAGCAGCACGGCTTTGATTATACAATTGGGCTTGGTCAATGGCGATCGCTAATTGGTCAGCCAGACCTAGAATCAGTTCTACCTCATCATCGCTCCAAGAATGTAGCGCTCTACTATGTTCGCAGACAATCACACCCAAGCGACCCGACTTAGTTTGAACCGAAACTGTTAGTAGAGATTTAACTCCCCAACTCAGCAGTAATTCCCGATCCCTGGAATCCAGCCAGGAATCTGTAGCAATGTCATCTAAGCAAAGCAAATTCCCTCTTAAAACAGCCTCACTCAATGCTTCCACTTTCTGAATCGGAGAATAGTCTAAAGCTTCTGGAAAGTCGGGAGCGCAAGCTTCCTGACTCAGTTCAAAGCTAGTAGATTCATCTTCTATCTGACACCAAAGAAACTGACATCGATCGATCTGGAGTAGTTCTCGAACTTCACTCACTACTGTACTCAAAATCGTATTTAGATCCAGCGAGTCACGAATTTGACTGGATAGACGAGTTTTAAGAATTTTCTCCCGCTCAACTAGCTCTCGTAACTGTTCTTCAGATTGCCTTAATTCTATTTGCGCCATCTGACGATTAACACTAGCTCTTGCTAGTAGCCAAGAACCAATGCCAATTAGTCCTACTAACCCAGCATATAAGAGTAGCAATTGACTCAAAAATCGGTTTGATTTGGTCGATAACATCTCTGGCGATACCCATGAGACAATCTTCCAGTGATAGGACTTGGTATCAATTTGATTTTGGCTGGGTGCAAAAGCCTGTCCCGCTCCCGTACTAGATTTTTGCCCTTCAACAAGGGGGTAGACTGTAGCAAAAGTGAACATTCCCTCAGCAGTTTGGAATTGTCCCGATTGTTTTTGAGAAATTTGCTGCCATGCTTGGGGAAAAGTTTTGCCAAAAGTGCGGTTTTTGCGATCGCTAAACATAAATCCCCACTCATCCTCAGACTTCGCCCCTTTTAGCCAGTAGCCATCGGCATTTAGCAGCATTCCCTTGCTAGAGGTGTTGGCGAGGACTTGGTTAAAATTATCCAGCAGTTTACTGCCGAAATAATTTAACACGACAATGCCTCGTTTCTCTCCCCGTTTATCAAAAACCGGAGTGCCAAAACGGATCATTGGTTTGAGGGGTTGTTCAACCTGACCACGTTCAATATTCAGGTCAAGGGGAGAGACAAACACCTGGTCTTGGTTCAGCCGCAGAGTGTCATTAAACCAGTAACGCTTGGCTTGCACTTGCAGTTTTTCTTCGGGGACAATCGCTGGTTCACCCTGTTTGAAGTTGACTCTGACAACTTCCTTACCTGATTGATCCAAAAAGCGAATTTGGTCGTAAAGTTTTTTATATCGAGAAAATAATAATAATTCTTTAGAAAGTGCCTGTTGTTCTCCATCCACTCCTTCTAAAATTCCCTGTAGCTCGTTTTGTTTAGAGATAACCATCAAATCTGAAACAACCGAGTGAAAATCTGCGCTAATTACTTTCGTTTGTAAATCTACTTTGCCGAGTTCATTCGTTTTTAATACAACTTTCTCAGTTTGTACCTGCTGGTAGTAGATAGTTGCGACAACAGCCCCAACTATTGCTGACAATGGCAAAAAAACCGTGAGAAAGTGTCTGATTAAAATTCGTGAATGGATCTGTGGTGACATATCTGATACCCAAGTATGACTCAAAAATCGGGCTAAAAATCAGCGAAGTTCCAGCTGCGGCATATTTTTTGAGTCAAGGTTGAGAGAAAACTTTTTCTCCTGGTAGATATGGGTAATCAGCCCAGCTACCAAATTCACCATGAAATTGAATACTCTGCGACTTCTGGAATGTTCTAGTTGAACAATATTCCACCCTTTTTTGCTATTGTCAGTTAGACACTCTGGTAATCAGTACCGAAAAACCACGAGTCTAATGTAAAGATTTTACACTTCTCAGTACTTAAGTACTTAGGAGATGGACATCAGGCGATGTCTACGACGGGTTACAGCGACGCTAAAAACGGTTTTTCTGCTATGCGATCGCACATCACTAGATTACCTACAATCTATCTAGAATCAGATTTGGCAAAACTGCTCATGTTAAACTACAATCCGCTCCATTGTTTGCCATCTTCCGAAGAACTACCCGACTCCAATGACACCCCTGTGGATAATGAACTCCAAAATTTAATTCCCGGCTTGCTAAAAACGATCCTAGCTTTGGTTTGGTGCGATCGCTGGGATTGGTTTTTTGGTGTTGATATGGGTATTTATTATGACTCAGATAAACCAGCTATTGTCCCTGATGGTTTTCTCAGCGTGGGAGTTAAACGCTTCATTGATGAGGATTTACGCCTAAGTTATGTGCTGTGGGAAGAAAAAAAGCAGCCAATCTTAGCCCTAGAAGTTGTTTCTCAAATATATCGAGAAGAATATAGCACCAAGAAAGAATTTTATGGCAAAGAATTAGGAATTTTGTACTACGTTGTCTATAGTCCCCTGCGGCGTAAAAAGTCACCTTTGGAAGTGTATAGCTTAGTCGATGGGGAATATATCTTAATGTCAGGAAATCCCGTTTGGCTGCCAGAAATCGGTTTAGGAATTGGGCGAGAACGGGGAATTTATCAAGGGATAGTGCGGGAGTGGTTGTATTGGTATGACGAAGAAGGGCAAAAATTGCTGACACCAGAAGAACGCATTAGGGAAGCGGAAGAACGCACAGCTTTTGAAGAACAGCGACGGGTGGAAGCAGAACAACAAGTGAAAATGTTAATTGAAAGGTTGAATGCGCTTGGTGTTGATCCAGAAACTTTGTTATAGATTCACCAAATTTTGTAGTTTTCGCTGCCTGAATGTTAATTAGCTTTCTGGTTAGGGAATTATATCTATAAAGTAACTCATCGCTTGACGGTACAAACCGTAAAAGCTGGTTGCTAAATAAATATATTTACCAAAACCTGCATCAAAAATATGGAAATTAAATTAGGATTTGGAGCAGTCCCAAAACCTCAATATGTCTTTATCAGCAAAGAACCCGATCACTGTTGGTATATGCTGGGTGAAGATGAAAGACGCATCCCAATTTATGAAAAAGCGTTGACTGGGGTAATTACAGGAATAGAAGTTAATAAAAGGGTTGAAACTAGATTTGGAGTAGTTGAAAAAACTGATTTATATATTTTGGCAGACAACCCCTATATTATCCGTTCAGGAAGTGAATCTTATTTCTCTAAAAGTTTGTTGTTATCTTTAGATATTCTTACTTCTGAACAACTGCGTAATCTACTAACGATTGCTGTTAGTCCAGGAGAGAGTAATGTAGTTTTTTGTAATATTTACGATCCAGTCACTTATCGCTCTATAGGTGTTAGTTGGGATGGACATAGGGAAATTGACTGGCAAACTCTAGGGCAAAAAGTAAGTTTAAAAATTAAGAGAATTCACGATTTAAACCCCGATAAAAATCAATCTCAAGCAGAAATAGTTAACAATATAACAACGGTTGAATCGCGTGATGTTTTTATAGCTAAAACTGACACATATTTAGCTCAATTAAATTGGACTCCAGAGCAGGGAAAGGATTATTTGCAGCAGAGATATGGCAAGCGATCGCGTCTACAACTGACAGATACAGAAATTCTGGATTTCATTGATTACTTGAGGCTACAACTAACCCAAAACTGCCCAACTTAGGTGCTGTTGTGTCAACTTGGGATAATTGCGATCGCCCTTTGGCTACACTGAAATGCTAGGCTGGGATAATTGCGATCGCAGAATTAGAGTTAAATAAAAGTACCTGATATTAAAATACTTGCATGAACTCAAGGGTTGATTTGTTAACTCGCATTACTCAAACTCCTGGCCAGTGTGGTGGTCGTCCTTGTATTCGAGGCATGAGAATTCGTGTGAGTGACATTTTAGAAATGTTGGCTGAGAATGTCAGTGTTTCTGAGATTTTAGACGATTTTCCCGATCTCGAACTCGAAGATATCCAAGCCTGTTTATTGTTCGCAGCACGGCGAACAGACTTTCCTCGATTGATAGCATGAAAATTTGGATTGATGCTCAGTTTTAGTATTGTATTAGGTTGACTTCGCCTCAGACGCAGGATAAGCTTTGTGTGCTTCTGCGTAAATCTTTAATGCTACAGCCATCTGCTGTTCAGCAGTCTCTCCCTGCTCTTTGAACCAAGCAAAAGTTTCAGGATCTACCTTAACTGTTATTGTTACAGGTGATTTGGGCATTTGCAATTGTGCTTTAGCAAAAAATTCTTCTGACAAGGGTGGAATATCTGAAGTGTCGATGTCTTCGTCATTCATTGCATCGACTCTAACCCAATCGGTTTTTGAGGTATTGTTCATAGCTTTTTCGTTCGTGAGACAGTGCCTTTCTTAATGAGATGATCCGAACCATTTCTTCAGTTAGTTCGGTGTAAATAACTACTACAATTCGTCCATCAAGTAGTCCAATACCGAGATACCGATCCTCTCCATAGTCCTCTCGTTCATCTAGGTAGACAAGCATGGGTAGATTAAAGATGCGGAAAGCATCAGCAAAGTCGAAACCATGCTTTGTGATGTTGCTTTGGTTTTTACGCTCATCCCACTCAAACTTCATGGACTCAATATAGCAGTGACACGGAAAAATCAACTGCTTTAATTTTCATCGCCAATCATCTTTACAAGATTGCGACTGATTATTTTAGCGTCAATTAAGACAAGAGACGCGATGAATCGCCGTCTCTACAAAAGACTGATTATTGTAGAGACGGCGATTTATCGCGTCTTGGTAATGATTTGTCGCGTCTTTGCGATCTAGAATTTTCATCAAAAAACCTTAACCGAAGGGTATTGCATTGTATTGAGGTGTTAGCCTCCCAAAGTGCGATCGCACTCACAGGAAAAAAATTGACAACTGCATTCATCACAGTATCAAATTTATACCTTCTGAATGTTCATTAGTTAGTATCTCAGGGAAAAATAAGTATAAGGTGATGCCTTATTTTTAAGATAAACCCGTAGACAAATACTAACCAAATACTAATCACAATCAGGAGTATTTCATGATTCCACTGATTTTGGGCGCTGCTGCTTTAGCTACTGGAGCCTTGGGAGCAGTAAAAGGTGCTAAAGGCATTGGCAATATGAATCAGGCAAAGGAAATTGGTGAACAGGCTCAACAAAAATACGAAAGTAGCTTGCAAAACTTAAAAGCAGCCTGGGAAATTACCAATCAGTCAGCAGAAGTTTATGGTCAAATGCAACTACGTATTAAACAGGGTACAATTTCAAACTTTATAGCTTTTATTGAGAGAATTGGTCAGCGAGCTTCCCAAAACAATCTAGATATTCTAACTGGATTAGACATCTCCACTCAGCAAATTCAGGAGTACAAAACAGAAGTTATCAAAGCTGAACAGTGGGTGAAAGGTGGTGTGTCAGCAGCCGTTGCAGCCTCAGCAGCGGGTTCTAGTGCAATTATGTTAGCAAGGAATGTAGGTACTGTTACTGTTTCCAGGTTCTTTGGATTGTGGGCTAGTGAAGTCGCTATCTCACAAGTTGGTGGTGCTGCGGCTTGGACTGGAGCCATAACTTGGTTAGGTGGTGGTACTAGTATGGCGGTTGGTGGTGCTGTATTGGGAGGTATTACACTCGGACCGGCGTTGATGGTTGGGGGTTTTCAACTTGCTGGTAAGGGCGAGGAAGCTTTGACTAAGGCGCGGGAGTATGAAGCTAGTGTCAATGTAGAGATTGCCAATATTGAAGCAGCTCAAGATTTTCTATTACAAGTTAAACGGCGAACAGTGGAACTTGCTAATTTAGTGTGTAATTTAAACAACCGTGCTAAATCTGCACTTCAAGAGCTTGAAGCCCAACCTTTTAATCGCGCTCATCATGCTAGCAAGTTTCAAGAGGTAGCACTTTTAATTAAAGCACTTGCAGAAATTATGAAAATTCCTATTTTAGATAATGAAGGACTGTTAAACCCTTCTACTTTAAGCATCCAAGCTAAATACAAAACTTTAGGAGGTATTTAGCAATGGTTTCACCAAGTATCGGTACAATATGTACTGCGGTTAATGCCACAAAATCGTTAGTAAGCATTGTTTCCAGTTACAAGCAAATTGGAGAGCAAGAACAGACTAAAAGGCGTGGAATAGCAGCTTTAGAAAAAACACAATGTCTTGACATAGTTTCTTCAGCTTATACTGAATACAAAATAATTGCCGAACAGGAACAGACAAAGAGACGAGAGATTGATGCTTGGGAAAAAGAAACAATCACCAAGATTAATGCCCAGCGAGAGTTACTAATGGCGTATCTAGATCGCTCTTTTGATGAACGTGCAGAAAACTTTCGCGCTTTATTTGCTGTCGTTGATAATGCGATCGCATCTGGCAATAATGAACAACTAGCCCTTACCTTAAACTCAATCACAGAAATAGCTAAATCAAGCCCTTTCAAAGACCTTGCAAATTTAGCTTCTGTTCGCGCCGCCCTAGATAATCCAAATCACGAATGGACATTTTGATTTTATAACAGTGCGATCGCGCTCCCAAAACTTTCTAAAAAAGCCTTGCAATATAGGCTTTTTTCATGTAAAGCAAGGCTTACAGGCTACAGACGCTTTGAGAGAATAGCGATCGCCACTATAACCATCTTGCATTGCCACGTATTGCAATATAATATGTTGCAAGACAAGTTTTACAAAACGATGAGCAAAGAAAATATTACGTTTCGGATAGATAGCGATCAGAAGGCTGCACTTGATGCGATCGCAGCCGGAATGAATCGCGATCGCAGCTACGTACTTAATGAGGCGGTAGCCACTTATCTAGAGATGTATCAGTGGCAAATCGAGGAAATTCAAAAAGGGATTGCTGAAGCGGATGCTGGAGACTTTGCCAGTGATGAGGAAGTAAAGGCTACTTTTGCAAGACTCACCAATGCAGATTAAGTGGCTACGTCGTGCGCTTCGTAATTTGGAACAAGCCCATAGCTACATCCTGAAAGAGAATCCACAAGCAGCGCAGGAAGTGATATTGAGGATTCAACTTGCTGCCAGTCAACTTGAGAATTATCCTTTTATGGGGCGACTTGGACGTATAGAAGGTACAAGGGAGCTAGTAATTTCTAGCACGGCATACATTGTTGTTTATCGAGTCAAAGAAGAGTCGGTAGAAATTCTTCGGGTTTTCCACACGTCAAAGCGCTATCCAGATTAGCGCCACTACCCATACAGTCACAAATAAATTTATCAAAACAGCTATTCAAACCTCAAAAATCTTCATCATCAACAAAAAATTCCGCATCGTCTTCTAATCGAGAATTGCCCCGCCCAGAACCAGCAGCTCCCCAGAGTGGTTGCAGCAGTGCCATGCCAATTAACCCGACAACGGCACTAAAAGCTAGCACTAAACCCATTGGGATCTGAATCGATTGGAATGTTAAGAATTTTAACGATACCGGTGTGGCATTTTGGACTGAAATAATTGCGATCGCTATTACCCAAACTGCTACAACTAGAGATGTCAAAAAAGGAGCGAGAGTTTTCATACTTTGAGCGAAATGACAAGTTAGCAGTTAGAAGTTAAAAGTTATATTTTGCTCAAAATTAGAAATCAGGAGTTAAGAATTGTTAATTTACAACTCTTAACTCCTAATTCATAACTCTTAACTTTTAACTCCTAACTCCTAATTCTTATGCCTCTAGTTTAGCAATGGTCTTTTCTAACTCTTGGGCGATTTGGGTGAGTTTTTCGGGAGTGTTGGTTTCTAGGTAGACGCGCACCAGAGGTTCTGTACCGGAAGGACGCAGTAAAACCCAGCTACCTTCTTCTAAATACAGCTTAATACCGTCTTTACGCCCCACTTCCTTGACTTTAATTCCTGCTACCTCTGTAGGTGGATTTTTGGTAAAGGAGTCGATGACGACGGTTTTGTGCGCCTCTGTGAGGTGCAAGTCTAAGCGGTTGTTGTAAAGTGGGCCATCGGCTTCAGCGATCGCTTCTTTGACAAGTTGACTTAGCGGTTTGCCTTCATAAGCGATCGCTTCTGCCACCAGCATATCGGCTAATACCCCGTCTTTTTCGGGAATATGCCCAATAATACTCAAACCACCTGATTCTTCTCCACCAATTAACACGGCAGTTTCCCGCATTTTTTCGCCGATGTATTTAAAACCAACTGCTGTTTCATAAATTTGCAGCCCATTTTTAGCAGCGAAATTATCCAGCAGGTGGGTTGTAGCGACAGTACGGACTATTGCGCCAGTTTTACCTTTGTTTTTGATTAAATGACGTGCTAGAAGTAGCAGCACAGTATTGGGAGTGAGGACGTTTCCTTGTTCATCAACGATACCAAAGCGATCGCTATCTCCATCCGTCGCCAAGCCCAAATCAGCGCGATCTCGAACTACTGCTTCCACTAACTCAACTAACTGTTCTCCTTTGGGTTCTGGCATTCCACCCCCAAATAAAACATCCCTCCAATCGTGGAAACTTTCTAACTCAACCCCGCTATGTTGCAAAACTTCATCTAAATAGCCGCGAGAGGTAGAATACAAAGCATCGTACTTTACCTTTAAATTAGCGCTTCTGATCTTTTCTACATCAAGTAGAGTATAGATAAATTCCAGGTAATCTGGTTTTGGATCGAAAATTGAAATTGAACCTGATGGGTTGCTCCCAGGCAATTCATCCGATGCGCTTTCTATATTTGCCACAATAGTATCAGTAATCTCTGGAGTGGCAGGCCCAGCATAATCGGGTATATATTTAATTCCACAGTAGGGTGCTGGATTATGGCTAGCAGTAAACATTAACGCCCCAGCAGAATTTAGGTGACGGGCGTTATAGGCAATTACTGGTGTGGGGCAATCCCGATCGGTAATTTTCACAGTCCAACCCAAGTCTGCTAATACTTGGGCTGCTGTTTGGGCAAACTGGTCAGCTAAAAAGCGAGTATCGTAGGCAATAAGTACTGGTCTATCTTTTGTGTAGGCTGTTTCTAAGTAAGTGGCGATCGCCCTCGTTACTTTCCGCACATTGGGGAAAGTAAAGTCATCGGCAATAATCCCTCGCCATCCATCGGTACCAAATTTTATCTTGCTAGACATTCTTGCCACTTGCTCCCGTACATTATCAGTACTATAAAAGCTTCCCGCAAAGCGTGTGTAGCAGCAAGTATCCTCCGAAGTTCTTTTCTAAGCAAGCCTTAGCTTAAACTTCTCCCCACCGTATTTTCTCTCACTGTTTCTGAGCAATGTCAACCCCCGATCGACCTTTTGCCAGTTATCACCTTTGGTCTCTAGTTGCCCCAGCGACTGGGCAAGAACGCTGGCATTGCCAGATGAGACGGGGGTTTATCAAAGCGCGGCAACACGAACCCAAAGTCAAAGCGCTTTTAGGGCAAGCCACCGCACCCCAGCGCATTGGCATACTAGCCCAAAAAGGTATTTATGAGTTTCATCATCACAGGCATCTGTTGAAGCAAGCAGATGGTGTAGAAAGAGTTGCACAACTATTAAAATTAGGCAACTCAAGCATTCAAGTCCAGCAACGGGTGCTGCAAATTTTGCAAAAATATCACGATGCGCCGTTGCTTTTGGATAAAGATATTATCCAATTAACTCCTGGTGATGAAGGCTTTCCTAAACCGATAGTAGTTGAACAAGAAGATTATTGCTTTCGCTTATACGCGGCTATGGACTGCGTTTTTATTGAGTCTGATAGCACTTTACATATTTTAGATTTCAAAACTGGTAAATCAGCTTTTGACAAACGACAGGCATTAGTTTACTTACTAGCTGCTCGTTATCTTTACCCTGGACGAGAAGCTGTTGCATCATTTTATAATTTAGAAATATGTAAAAAATCTGACTTAATTAGTATTAATAGTAGTGAATTAGAATCGTTAAAATTTGAGTTAGCGAATATTGCCCATAAGCACCAGCACGATTTGCAAAAATATCAGGAAGAAATTACTAATTTCAGTAAAATCTTCCCTCCTAATCCTGGCTCTCACTGCCGCTTTTGCCCATTTAATTCGATTTGTGAGTTTGCCGATTTTAAGCAGCATCAATCATATCCACTGCCCAGTTTAAGAGTTAATAGCTAATTGTTTTACTTGTTTATCTCAGTTAAATTTTCAAAACAATCTACTAAATACTCGACTCGTGTTTTTACTGGCCCGATTATCTTCTCCTATCAGACAACCTAGATGTCAGATAAGCCGATTTTTATATCAGGGTTTTGTGAATCAATTTTTCAAATGGATGTTAACTCAACTAATATATTTAAAATATTAGTTCAGGTTAAAATATATATTGGACATAATTAAAAATATTTTTTACTGTAGTTATCAGGCGGTCATCAACCCAAGACATATAGTTGATCATCGGCAAATCAACACACTGAGACTTTACTACTTATGAATAATCTTTCAATATCTAATAATTGTTGGGACACCGCTCTTTATGAGGACAAACACGCCTTTGTTTGGCAGTATGGCGAAGACTTGCTAAAACTGCTCAACCCCCAAGCAGGAGAATCCATTTTGGATCTCGGTTGTGGTACTGGACAACTCACCGAAAAAATTGCCCAAGCTGGTGCTGAAGTCATGGGATTTGATTATGCACCCGCGATGATCGAAAAGGCAAGAGAAAACTATCCCCATATCCGCTTTGATATTGCTGATGCTAGTAGCTTTCGAGTAGATAAGCCATTGGATGCTGTATTTTCCAACGCTGTATTACATTGGGTGAAAGAAGCAGATAGCGCGATCGCCTCCATACATCAAGCCCTAAAACCCGGAGGCCGTTTTGTGGCAGAATTTGGTGGTAAAGGGAATGTTTTGGCGATCGCCACAGCTTTAGAAAACGCCTTAAAATCAATTAGTATCTCCGCACAAGACCGAAATCCTTGGTACTTCCCTAGTATTGGTGAATACGCCACCCTACTAGAACAGCAAGGCTTTGATGTCATCTATAGTACCCTGTTTACTCGTCCAACTCCTTTAGCCGAGGAAGAAGCAGGTATGGCAAACTGGATTCAGATGTTCGCCAGCAGTTTTTTAACAGGACTTTCTGATGAGCAACAAATACAAGTAATTCGCGTCGTAGAGGAATATCTGAAGCCAACACTATATCAACAAGGAACTTGGACAGCAGATTATCGAAGAATTCGCATCGTTGCCATTAAACTTTAATTTGTGCGAATTATGACTTAATTACGAATTACGAATTAGTTATGCATATACCTAAATTGTGCGATGCCTGCGGCGGGCTGTGCGATCGCCAGACATCATTTTCATTATTACTAACTATTAGCCTCACCACCTTACTAGTCCCGCCCTCACTAGCGCAAACCCCCTCAATACCGTCGCCTTCTAATGCGCCTTTAGAACTAGACTTATTGACAAAACCAAAAGACTATGTAATCACAGCTAACACCATTCATCCAGAAGGATTAACCGTTCCTAGTTTATGGTGGGCGCAACAAAACTCTGAAAAAAAGCTATTGGATAATTGGATAGCGTATCCAGCCTCTGACAAAGAACCTGCACGAGTAGACTTAATCGTGAATCAGCAAATTTGGAGCTTACTAGAGTATGTAGAGCGCTACGACTTTATAAATCGCTTGGGTAGCGCCGCACGGAACTTTGGTTACAACGTCCGGGTATTTAATTATCAAAAAGAACCTTTGGCAACCTACACTTGCAACTTTAGTATAAGTCCAGCTTTATGCAGTATCCAAACCACTATTAAGAACAAGATAGGGTTACAGCGTTCTTTGTAGAGACTGGGGAGATGAGGGGGATGAGGGAGACAAGGGGACAAGGAGATAAACAAAACTCCTAACTCTTAACTCCTAACTCAGCACGGGCTAAACCTTAGCTATCCGCTAACAGCACTCCTAACGCCCAATGCCCAATTAAACCTTAATTTTGGCGAATAAAGACTCGTATTGTTTTATTGCTGGTGGCGGTAAGGGAAGTAAAAATTCACTTTTATCGAAAACTGCGCGATCGCTCTGCAAAACACTCCATAATGGTTCTTGGATATCGGAAATGGTAATATTTGTAGAAATTGGCGAATTACTTTTAGTCAGCACCGAAATTTGTTTAGCTGTGCTTGGTTGCCAACAAAAATCAATCCATTGATCTGATAAAGTACCCTTATTACTCCCTGCGGGACGTACCCATAAGTCCACCCACATTGCTGTTCCTGACTGGGGAATAACTGCGGCAAGTTGCGGATAACGTGCCAGAACAGGCAACACATCGCTTGACCAACCAACCGCTAGCCAAGTGTCTTCCGTAATTAGAGGTTCCAAATAGTTATTGGAACTGTAAAACTTCACCTGTTGGTTTAATCTCTGTAATTCCTTTTCCAAGTCCGGTACTTGGTCAAGATTGTCTGTATTATAAGATTTTCCTAGCTTCTTTAAGACCAAACCAATAACTTCTCGTGGTTGATTGAGTAGAGAAATGCGCTGCTGCATTCCATCTCGCCACAAATCACTCCAATCTTTGGGTGTCCATCCCAATTTTTGCAACTTGTCACGGTTATAAACAATTACTGTACTACCCCACCTGTAAGGCGCACCCCACACCTTCCCTTGAGTATCCAAAATACCGCGATCGTTGCGCGTTACCAGTTGTTTCCACCTTTCATCTAAAGCAGACCACTGTTTTAATTGGTTTCCCTGCACTTCTTGGAGTGGTTGAATCAATTTCTGTTCAATAGCTGCTTGTAGCCAGTAATCTCCCAATGTCACTAGGTCTGTGTCAGCTGCTTTTTGACCTTGCCTAAAAGGTATAAAGCGCTTCCATCCCTGCTCATCGGTGGAATTTTGTAATTGCTGAAATAAATCCTGTATGCGCTCAACTGGAGCAAACTTTAACTGCACCCGTTGCTGCAAACTTTTCTGGAACTGATTCACCACCTGACCAGGTATAGAACCTTTCAATAACTGTACTTTTAGTTCCGTCTGCTTGTTTCCACCACAGCCAAAAAGCAGTTGTGAAAGTGCCAGTGTGCTTGTACCTAGCAAAAAAGACCGTCGATCCATTGATTTTGGATTTTGAGATTTTTGATTATACCTAATATTAAGCAGAGATTTACCACTGGCTGACTAGCTGAAAAAAGCGGAATGGAGAATTATCGGTATTTTTATTGATAATACGGGTAATTTTGAAGATTTGACTCAAATTAGCAAGTTTTTTGTTAAATTGCTACCTAAAGATTAATTTTTATCCATAAATTTACTTGATGGTACTTTACTTGTATTTAGCAATAATGCTTTAAATGTTACATTTACACCAAAAATTATCAATACTTAAAAAATCCATAAGTATCGTTAAGGTTAGGAGTAAATTGAATAACATAAAGAAAATCTACGAATAAAGGTATTAAATGGAGCCATTACAGCAGCAGATCCTAACTTTAAGCCAAAAGCTAGATGCCCTGTGCCAAGTAATTGAGCAGCTTGATAGTAAAGTCACTCAAACTTTCTCAGAGTGTTCTTTAGCGAATACACAAGCAAAGGATAATTGCCAAGAGAATGGTGCAGCTGGGGGCTACCAGTTTAAAGGACGTAACAATTTAAATCCAGAAATGGAACACAAGGATGTGTTGATAGATGGCATTTATCTAGATATGCATCGTCAAGGTGGAGATAATATAACACCAGAAATTCAAATACAACGACTGACAGCGCAATTAACAGCAGCGTACAATCGCATTGCTGCTTTAGAAGAACAATTACTTAGAGAGAGAATTCACTAAATTTAACCTGAATTCCAACGAATAAAAATGCATTGAGGTAGGTAACATAAACCTTGGGTTCAGTATCGAGTGATGGTTTTATAAGCATATACTTAGATATAAGCCACTAATTCAGCCATCAAATTGATAAAAAAGTTAAACACACTATTACATATCTTTACGTAATAGTGTGATATATCTACCCATAGGTTTTTAGTAAATACCTCATTATGAAACAAAAAAAAACAACCCTAAGACTGGTGTCTTTAGAGTGTTGTATGGTTCAAAAACCAAGATTTTCTTATTAATCTGCGTTTTTCTCATTAG
>NZ_JABXKI010000184.1 GCF_017115095.1 Nostoc sp. NMS4
AGGTGTAACACAGCCATGAAAATAAGTTGTAGTTCCATTTCGATGATTACGACAATTACAATGAGAGCAATTAATCTTCTTAGATGAAAAATATTCTGTGCCATCTAACGCCACTAAAATTTCTCCATCTAAGTAGAGAAACCTTTCCAAAACTCCCTTTTTCTCTAACCATTGATAGACTTTTTGAAAAGCCATAAAAATAGTAGTAGCTGGCACCGGGTCTAATAAATTTCTTATTTGATTATCACTTGGAATTGTCTCAATTGAAAATAAACTTTCAGCATTATCTTTTCCCTTATTGCTTTTCATTAAGCGTTGATGGTCTAAAAAAGATGGTGACTGAGTAAAAAAGACTGAAAACGCAGCCATCACTGCATCTTCTACCTGATATCTGGTATTATTCCCGGGCTTTCTTTCATCGGGTAAGTCATGTAATGATAACCGTAAAAATTGTATTAATTCAGGAATTTCTATGGTCGCTGCCTTTTGAACCATCTTGGAGTCGTTTGACTAATTAATAATTTTCAATTCACCAATTTTACCAAAGCTCGACAACTATTAATAATTTGTTATTTCCATTGAGTCCTATATTCTCATTCATAGAACTATTTTCCTGAGTTTACCCTTAGTTGTCAGGCAATCCTCTCCAGTTCATTGAGTATTTATACTTATTCAATGGATGCAATTATTTTTTTAACTATCTCCTTTCTCTGAAAAATTAGTTGTTTTGTACTACATTTGGAATTTCAAAATGGGGTTAATACTCTATTTATTTCAAAATGAGAATTGCTGGTTCTAGAGTTTCGTTGTGAGCCTTTTCCTGCTGTTCTAGGAGATTTTCGTAAAGTGCGATCGCTTCTGCAATTACTCGACTAGCTGATTCAACTCGGTTTTCAAAGACTGAGTTAACTACTTCATTTAATTTTTCAAATATTTTATCCATTGACTCATCAAATTTTTGAAATCCTAGTTCAAAAACTTTTCCCTTTATTTTGTCTTTTAGTCCATCAAAATCTAGCATTCCAAAACCAAACGAACCTGCAATTGCAGCAGCTACACTTGCAGCAATTACGGCAATAAAACCAAGTCCTGTAAATACTATTAATCCAGCTGCTAAAGCACCACCTATTCCAACACCACCGCCAAATCCTCCCATACCAGTAAAGTCATCATTTATACCATTAATTGAAATTTTTAGCTGTTTACTAAAATGGTTACTAAAATTAGTTTGTATGTTCTGGTCTAAGCTGTTAAACTCGCCTTGAATTGCATCTAGCTCATAAGCAATATTAGTATCTAAATACTTAAGATTTTCTTGTAAAATTACCTCTTTAAGTTTTGCGCTTCCCCATTGATCTATTTCTGTTGACAAGTCTCTAATAAATTGATTTGTATAATCTCTAATTAGTTTATCTTGGCTAAAGACAGGGCTATGTTCAGAATTCCAATATTGGCTCTTTTGAGCTATGCGATCGCTCAATCCTTCACGCCACTCATCCCAAGATTCAGCAATTTGCTCAAATACTTTGTCTATCAGTTGATCTGACAAGAGACGGATTCTGACATCGCGCCCACTGGCTTCTCCTATTTTTTCCAAAACTTTCTGCTTTTCTGCTTCAGAAATTTGAATTTTTCCATCTAAAGTATCTTCTGATTGATATAGCCCCTCTAAACCTTTTTCGATAACTCTATTTATTTGACTAATAGAGTGCTTAATTTTTACTATTCCACTATCAAACGCCAAAAACTTCTCAATAGACTGGGTAAAATTTTGGAAGGCTTTCAAATAGTCATCTTCAGTTCCCCGCAAAATTGCATCCAGCGCAGCTTGAGCAGAAATAAAATGAACGCGGTTTTCACCTGCAACTATAGGATTTTGACCTTGTACAATTCTTTCGATCCTCTGTTGCACTTGCTCACGTCCCTTTTCGCTACGCACTAAATCTATAAAATTTCCTACTACAAAAAGATTGTTAGCAGGTTGATTTTCTTTACCATCATTTAGTTGAGTTCTCACATCCTGGAGTAAGTCGCGTTCTACCTGAGTTAGAGAATGTGAGGCATTAGTTAGGAATATCACTGCATCCGTATCCTTCAGCAGTTTTTGAGTAATGGCGGTGCGTTCAGGGTGTTCGTTTAATCCTGGAGAATCTACAATTTCTACCCCACTACTGCATAACTCTAAATCAGGATGCTCAAAAACAATTTCATCAATTTCATTATGTGCTAGTTCATCACTCAGACATCCAAGTGCTGCATCTTCTGAAATTGTTGCTTTTAGTTGATATTGTTCAAAAGGAATTTCTTCTTCCCGTCCATCTTTATAACGACAGACTACCCGCTTTTCGATTCCATATTTTAAAACTGTTACCATACCACTACAAGGAATCTCTCTCACAGGTTGAATTTCTTCACCTAGTAAGGCATTAAGTAAGGTTGATTTTCCTTGACTAAACTCGCCTAAAACTGCTAACCTAAATCGCTGAGATTTTACTTTTTGAGATATTTCCTCTATCTCCTCTATCAAAGTGTGAGGCAAGAAACCACGATTGGTACAGTCTTGAATTATCTGAAATAGCTGATAACAACAATTGTCTAATTGTTTACGATATTCTTGAAACTTTTTCAATTCTCCATAAGATACATTTCTATGGGGCTTAGTTATTTTGTGTTTTGGTTTAGTAGGTAGAGCGGCTAACATATCACTTGCAGCCTTAACAAATATAGTATCCAGTTCTTGAAAACGAGCAGGGTTGAGTAAAAAATGTACTTCATCTAAAGCAATAGGCTCCACATTTGTTTGATGAGTAAAGCCAGCCTCTAAAACTACTAAATGTTGTGGTTTAATGCCTAAGTGCTTGGCGACTATCTCCAAATATTTTTTCTCGCGTGAGTCAATTTCGCCATCTACTGCTGACATTTGATAGCCAAAGCCAATTAACAAAAGCTTTTCTGACTCTGAAAGTGGAGCCGCCAAGGATAGTAAGTTATTAATTTGCTTATAAACTTGATTTTCTTTGACTCCCTTAATCATCAAATGTGTCAACTTACGCACATCACTTTCTGGAATACTAAATCCATAAAGCGTTGTCAGTAAACGTTGCTTTTCTGACTCTGCTACTGTGCCATCTACAAATATCACTCCCAGCAGCACCGTGACTAAATTTGCCAGAAATATCACGGGCGGCGTGAGATTCTTTTGAGTCAGCTTTTGCCCGGTAATCTGCGACAATAGCTCAACAGTCTTAGAGCTAACTAGTGAAGTATCCATAAAAATTGTGAGCCAAGAGGTTATCCGTGTTTAGTATGCCCAGATTTAGACAGAATTAATTAATCCGAATAAATACGGTTATATTTGCTTTTTTATACCAGCTATGCTGAAGAAAATTAGCTTTTAGCAACCTATAAATATGCTGTTCCAATTTGCTCCTGCAATTCAAGCTGCTATTGATGCTGGTAAATATTTACAGGTCTTCAGCGATGGAGTACCTTTAAGCATGGCTAGAGATGCAGTTAGCGGGCAGTTTATTGCCCATGCTATTGGTGCTACAGTCAACAACAGCCCTTTATCTCCACTAATAGCAGCTTCTAATCTAGTGATGAGTGGGGCGCAGATGTATCAAACTCAGCAAGGCTTTACATCTGTATTAAATGGCTTACAAACTATACAGACTAGCTTGGGTGTGCTACAAGCAACTACAGCCTTGATTGGTGTGGGAACAGTAGCAGCTGTAGCACTGACAGCAGTCAACCTGCACCAGACACTTAAACTCAGAAAAGAAGTAGAGCAAATGAGGCTGGAAGTCAAAAACGGTTTTATTGACTTGAAACAAGCCTTAAAAGACCAAGGAGTAGAAATTAGACAAATAATCGAACAAGTAGCCCAAGATATCAAATTTGAACAACATCGCATAGCTTTAGTGAGGGCGTATGGAGTGTTTATCCAGGCGATGAACCGCTTCCGTTCAGCGATGCAATTGCAAGATTTCAGCCGGAGAAACGCTGAAATTGATGGTGTCAGGGGAATGTTATTTACCGCTTTAGCAGATTACAGCAATCCGCATCTACTAGAAGAAACCTGTGCAGCCGGTCAATTACGTAGACTCGAATGCGCTTGGGCAATTGAACAGGTGATTGTTGCAACTTATCAGGTACAGAATGAGGTTTCAGCAGTGAGCGATCGCCTCATCCTACTCCAAGATAAAATCTGTAAAGATGCTCTCACTGTGATTAATCGCTGTGAATCACATGATGAGCTTGATTTTCTCTTTCCCGAAATTATCCGCATTAAAAATCATGATTTAGCGGTATTGGATTCGTGGCAAAATCATGTTGATTGGATGCGTTCGCTTCCTTCATCAGATTTAAAACTTTTAAGTAGTGCTGATTTTAATAGTCCAGAGACTCACTACCCCCCAATCAATTTAGCAGAACCGCCAGAACAATTAGTATATGAGAGTTTAGCTGAAAAATCTCATTTCTATTCGCTTCGTGACCAATTGTTATTTCTATTCGAGCCTGAACTACGTCGAGAATACGAATTTTATATTAGTGAACAAGCTGGAATTACTGGTTATAAAACATTAGTTACATCTAATTTACAACAGGCATCAGACCTAACTGTTGGTAATCTTTATTACTACTTTAAAATCAGAGATGAATCGAAAGATGAGACAGAGGTAGTTTTAGCTAACTAAAACAGCTACCGCAATTCTTGAAATAAGTATTTTTGTAAAGTCCGCTTAGGCGGACTTTCTTTGTATATAGCAATCCTATATGAGTTGTGATAAATCTGGATTATGACGAACCGCTAACAGCTAAAAAACGAGTCAAATATAGATTAACCTCTGAAGAATGAAAGTAAAATAAAATTATCCTCCACTTAAACCCCATCATGGCTATCCCAGAACTCGAACAACAACTCCTACAGCTTTCCCCCAACGAGAAACTGTATATTATCCAATTCCTTGCTCAAAGTTTGACTACACACAACACCCACCCAAACCAACCCACCAAACTCTCAGAATTCTTTCGTCAATCTCCTCTGGCTGAACTCACCGAAGAACTCGACCTTAGCCGAAGCTTGACATTGCTAAAAACCCTCATTGAGTCCCTACAACTAGAAACCCAAATTGAAACCTCAGAATATCCCCTGACTAAATTCTATGGATGTATCCAAGATGAAACATTCTTTCGCCATCCTCAAGGACAACAACAAGAACGCGAACCCATCCTGTGAAATTTCTGCTAGATACTAACACTTGCATTATCTATATGCGTGGTAAAAATTTCACCTTAAAGCAGAAACTAGAAACCACTGCTACTAAAGATATTGCTGTTTGCTCAATCGTTAAAGCTGAATTATTTTATGGCGCAATGAAAAGTGCCAACCCAGAACGTAATCTTGCCTTACAGCAAGAATTTTTAGCTCAATTTATATCACTACCGTTTGACGATCTTGCAGCAATGACATTTGGAATGATTCGATCTAAGCTAGAAGCATTAGGCACTCCAATTGGAGCTTATGATTTACAAATTGCTGCCATCGCACTGACAAATAACTTAACCCTTGTTACCCATAATACCAGAGAATTTAAGCGGATTAATAACTTGCTGATTGAAGATTGGGAGACAGATAATTGATATCACTCGAATACTACTGTTCTATTACCATATACTAATACACGATTTTGTAAGTGCGATCGCACCGCTCTTGCTAATACAACTCTCTCCAAATCTTTGCCTTTTCTCACCAAATCATCAACTTCGTCACGGTGGGTAACTCGCACCACATCTTGTTCAATAATTGGGCCTGCATCTAAATCAGCAGTGGCATAATGAGCAGTTGCCCCAATAATTTTCACACCCCGTTCAAAAGCTCGGTGATAAGGGTTTGCTCCGATAAAAGCTGGTAAAAATGAATGATGTATATTAATAATTTGCGGAAATTGACTAATAAAATCTGCACTAACAATCTGCATATATTTCGCCAATACAACTAAATCTATTTTGTATTTGCAGAGTAATTCTAGTTGTTGGGCTTCTTGTTCTGATTTATTATCTTTAGTGATGGGAATGTGCTGAAAGTCAATATTAAATTGTTCTGCAACTATCTTTAAATTAGAATGATTACTAATAATTAAAGGAATTTCAGCAACAAATTCTTTAGCACGTTGTCGCCAAATCAAATCAAATAGACAATGGTCTTGGCGACTTACCCAAATAGCAATGCGTGGTACTGTATCAGAAAAACGTATTTCCCACTTAGCGTCTAAAGGTTGAGCAATGGCATTAAATGCAGGGGCAATAAATTCTCGCGGCAAATTGAACCCCTCTAATTGCCATTCAATGCGCGTGAGGAATAACCCAGCAGCAAAATCTGTGTGCTGATCTGCATGGATAATATTACCACCGTTAGAATAGATGAAATTGGCAAATTTCGCCACCAGTCCCCTTTGATCGGGGCAGGAAATCAGCAATGTTGCTGTCGGATTTGTCATAGTAACTTAGAAAAACTAGTGAGATTTGAAGTAGAGTGGCACAGATGTGCTAACCCATTGTGCGTTACCGAAACATACCACAGAAACCGTAATTGCTTATTTACTATTTGTCGGAGTTGGTAAAGGGGTGCTGAGTCCAGGTAGCTTCTGACTATTATCTACAGGTTGTTTCCACTCTGATAATTCCCGATTTACGGCATTTGCAAAATCTGTAGATACTAACAGCACATTTATATTACCATCAGGTTTAACAGCAGGGTCGGTTTGAGCATACAAGAAACGCCCGTTAAAGTTAGATTTACCCAAAATCAACTGATGGCTTTGTCGGTTTTTCAGGGTGATATTAATAGTTGCTTGGGGTGGATCTAAGGCAAATTCTCCAAGCTGTTTTGCTGGAGTTGATAAAGTTTGCTCGCTATTACCTTTAACCAACAAATCCATTAAATAAGAAACAATAGCGTCATTTGCTGGCCCTGATATCGGAGATTTAATTAACCACTTGGGTCTACTAGAAGATTCAGGGCTACGTTCCAGATTCAGGGTGAGTTTTTTTGTTTTGACTGTTAAAGACTGCACATCATCTTCTGCAAAAGAGAAAATTTTCTGCTTTTGCTCTTTGATTTCTTCTCGCACAGTTGCACCCCGAATTTCATAGAAATAAACAAAACTACCTAAACCTAGCGCTAGCAGTATCAAAATTAAAGTCGTTCGCGGCAATTTCATTTTTTAATCATTTGTCATTTGTCATTTGTCATTGGTAAAGAGTTAATATTTATAACTCCTAACTTTTAACTCACTTCTTACCTTCGTTTCCACCAAATAATAACTGCCGCAGCTAACCCAATTAAGGGTAAAACCAACAGAGATGACAATATTAAAAAATTGCCTTGTGTGGTTGTCAGGATTATCCGCCGATTTTTCGGTTCTTTGGGGCGAATGGAAAGGGGTTGTCGATCTTGTTGACTCAGCCAAGTCACTGAGTTGAGGAATACATCTCCATTTAATTGCTGTTGAAATAAACCATCGGTGGCGAAATCGGAATTTCCTAAAACCACTAACCGGGACTCGGCGGCTGTTTGAGATGAGGGAGTAGGGAGAGATGGGGGAGACGGGGGAGATAAGGGAGTAGGGGAAGCTTTACTTTGAGTCGTTGGTGATGGTGATGGTAACGCTTGCGGAGTCTTGGAGGAAGGGGAAGGAGTAGGGCTAGTCTTGTTTTGAGTGGTTGGTGATGGTAGAGGTGAAGGTGTGGGTGAAGCTTGGGGAGTGGAGGTGGATTTGGGTGTTTGTTTTCTTGTTAAGGCAACACCCAAGGTTAGAGGCCCTTTCATATCTTTACCCTCATTAAACTCCAATTTTTCGCTTTGGAGGTCGCTTTCTGCCCAACTGTTGGGGTAGGGTTTGGTTCGTAGTAGTGGAGTAGCCTGAACACCAGGGACAGAGGTAATTTCTAGTGGTCGGGCAATTGGATAAAAAGAATTACCGTTACCGAAATCTTTGGTAATTGGATGTTGTCCGTATTCTGTTACTAAGGGCGTAGCAGGGCCAAGTCCTATGACGCTTTCGCCAGAGACATCGACTGCTAAACGATTATCCAGACGAACACCCCACTCTTGTAGCAAGCTGTTGAGTTTGGGATCGGTATTAGGATCGATCATCAGCAGTAAATTACCGCCACGATTAAGATATTCTTGCAAAGCTTTGACTTCACCCTCAAATAGTCCTCGTTTGGGGCCAGCTACTATCACTACAGCCGCATCTTGAGGAACTTTTGAGGTTTCTCCTAAATTCAACGGTGATGTTGTGAAATTTTTATCGCCTAATCCCTGAACTGCTTGTGATATTGCATCTTTACCAGGCGAAAGTTGGCGTTCGCCATGACCTTGTAATAAGTAAACTTTGGCTGTGCTTGAATTTGTTAGTTGTTGTAGACGACTAGTTAATCTAATTTCTGATAATCGTTCATTTTCATTTATTGTTTGTACTAATTGCCGTTTATCGCCAGATTCTAAATAAACTTCTCCATAATTTTTGACGCTAAACTTTTCTGCAAGTCCTGGTCTAGTTTCGGGGTTGATGTACTCATATTTAAATTTTGAGCTTTGGCGTTGATAATTTTCTAGTAATTCTCGGTCTTGGGGATTTTGGTTAATATCAAACACCCACACTTTAACAGGCTGTGCTAAAACTCTTACTAATTCACGTGACTGGGGTGCAAGGGTAAATAATTGAGCCTCTGTTAAGTCTGACCGCAAGTGATAGCGAGTTCCCAAAAAGTTAATCAATCCCAAAATTGCTAATACTGCCAGAGTCGCTACTAGGGCATTAGTCCCCGCTTGGGTAGAACGACGGTTCCACCAGTTAGTTTGGTAGCTTTGCCATATTATCCCTAACCCACTGATGACAATTCCTGTAATTAGAAATGCTAATGAAATTAATCCCCACTGTTCAGAGACTAACCCAACTGTTAAGCCGACAGCAATTAGGAACGGGCCTAACAAAAACAGATATTTCCAAAGTTTCTTTTTTGCAACTATTTTCATATTATTTAGACTGAAGTGAGGAGTTAGGAGATGCGATTCATCACGTCTGTACAAAGGAGACGCGATGAATCGCGTCTGTACAAGAGTTAGGAATTATGAGTTTTAACAAAATTTTGGATTATTTTTCAACTCCTCACTCCTAACTTTTAACTCATAACTTATATAACTACTGCCTTTGAAAGCGGAGTGCATCAATTGATTGAGCTGTAAGAAAGATGCCCAAAAAAATGTAACTAGCAAATAAAATTAAGGTGCTGGTATCAAAAATTCCTTGAATTAAGGTGTTGTAATGTTTCAGCAACGACAGATAACCCAAAGCTTCGCCCACTGGGCCAGGGATGATTTTGGCGATTAAATCAATCAATAACAATAATAAGATTACTGCAAAGGTGAGAACGGCAGACAAAATTGTGCTGTCTGTTAATGAAGAAATAAACATTCCTATAGATAAAATTGCTGCTGCTAGTAAGATTAATCCAAAATGACCTAGTAAGGGAATTGAGGGTGTCATTGGTGGATTTGAGCCACTGATAGCGATCGCTTCCAACACTAGCATGGGTACAACCATCGTGGTAAAAAATGTTAGCACGCCTAATAATTTACCTACAGCTACCGCCCAATTGGTGATTGGTGAGGTGGCTAATAATTCTAAAGTGCCGCGCTTACGTTCTTCGGCATAGAGTCCCATTGAAAGTATTGGCAGGATAAACAACAATAGCCACTCTAGGCGCTCTAAAAATAACCGCACAAATTCGTAGGGAACATCTATGGGCGGTACTGGTACTCCCAGTTGTTGCCCTTGTGAATCTATGGCTGCGACTCCTACCAAAATACCATCTGGCCCTAGCAAAATCATCACGAAGAATAATCCTGCGAGGAACCAAAATATACCTGCGATCGCATAAGCCAAAGGTGATACAAAATAACTCTGTAACTCTCGGCGATAAATGGCAATAATATTACTCAGCACTATACCCATTTACGCTGCCTTTCCTTCGTTGTCTGCTGCTAAGTCTACATCAGGATCGATATTCTTTTCTTCTGTGGTCAGTTGCAAAAATACATCTTCTAAGGTGGCATTAACCCGCCGCAGTTCATGTAAACCAAATCCTGCACGTACTAATGTTGTGGCAATATCGCGTCCTGGTTCTTTTCCTGGTTGCGATATCACTCGCAGATAAGCACGGTTTTCCTGGGGTTGATGACCTCCGGCTGTGGGAATTGATTCTATCAAACTCACACCCGCGACTTTTTGCAATACCTGTTTCGCTAGGGCGGCTTCTCCTTCTATTTCCAATTCATACCCGGAACCACCTGTCAACTGAGTCATCAGGTTTTCTGGTGTATTAGTTGCCACCACTTTACCGCGATTGATGATGGCGACGCGGCTACAAGTCATACTCACTTCTGGCAGAATGTGGGTGGAAAGAATAATTGTGTGAGTACCAGCGAGGCTTTTAATTAAATTCCGCACCTCAATTATTTGCCGAGGATCGAGTCCAACGGTAGGTTCATCGAGAATGATTGCTGGGGGATCGTGGACGATCGCTTGAGCAATTCCTACACGTTGGCGGTATCCTTTAGAGAGTTTGCGGATAATTACCTTTCGCTTATCTTCTAAATTACAGCGTTCGATAGCGGCTGTTACCTTATTGGGGCGATCGCCTGGTGGAACTCCCTTAATGCGGGCGACAAAATGCAAAAATCCCTCCACCGTCATCTCTGGATATAACGGCGGTGTTTCCGGTAAATAACCAATTCGTTGGCGCACAGCCAGAGAATTTTCATGGACATCATAACCAGCAATCCGGGCATTACCATTTGTTGCCGGTAAATAACCAGCCAGAATCCTCATGGTTGTGGTTTTTCCAGCGCCATTGGGGCCTAACAACCCTAAAATCTCCCCAGGTTCGACGCTAAAGGTGACATCAGTAATCGCTGGGGTAGAGCCGTATATTTTACTCAGATGTTCAACTTCAATCATCCGTATAGTGGCGATCGCAATTTATAGAATACCCAACAATCTTAGATCACGATATTGGGTATGGGTGACTGGCACTAAGATTAGCCGATAATGGGTAAAGTTCCTGAAAAACCTCTTTGTGTCAAAATAATTGATAATTCATAATTGAATATGTATCAATACGGTTCAGTTAGCGCTAAAAACTTTCAGGACTTATGCAAAAACTCTCTGAAACTCTTATTCCTTTGTGTCCTTCTCTGACGAGACGCTGCGCGAATGCGCCCTTTGTGGTTCGTTTTTTCTTAATTTTGGGTAAGTCTTGTCCTTAACTGAACCGTATTGCTATATAGGCAACAGATACTTCAAAGTCGTATTGAGGTACTCCAAAGTCGTGTTGAAGTACTTCAAAGTCGTGTTGAAGTACTTCAAAGTCGTGTTGAGGTACTTCAAAGTCGTATTGAGGTACTCCAAAGTCGTGTTGAGGTACTTCAAAGTCGTATTGAGGTACTTCAAAGTCGTATTGAGGTACTTCAAAGTCGTGTTGAAGTACTTCAAAGTCGTGTTGAAGTACTTCAAAGTCGTGTTGAGGTACTTCAAAGTCGTGTTGAGGTACTCCAAACTTTGTCGCACCGCAATCAAATACACAAGTGCGTAGGCGTAGCCCGCCGTAGGCATCGCTTTCATAAATCTGCACCGCCTATGCTTGACTTTTAAAACAGTCGCTTGCATTTTTCGTCAACTACTTCTACTGGACTAGCGCTCTAAAAGGTAAAAGTAGTGCGAAGTGCGCCTACAATTGCTGTGTCATTAGTACTAAATCCTTCCGGGCTGAAGATGAAATATACACCAGGGGTAATAGAGATATTGTCATTCACCCGATAGTTATAAAACGTTTCTAAATGGTAGGGAGTCGCGTCTTCTGGACGTGAAGCAAGTCCGGCTACAGACTGAAGTTGTAAGCTTGGAGTCCAACAATCAACAAATCACTGCCGTTAAAGCTGCTGGTAAGATTGAGCCTAACGCGATTATTAAAGGCTAATTTAGCATCTTGGCTACCTGGTTCTCCACCTGTCGCTGTGGATAAAGAAAAAATCGCTTCGCCATTAAGTTTAGTTGTGGTAGAAAACTTCAATAATGAGTTTATTGTCAGCCACAACAATGGCATTGTCAGGCCAAACAATCGCATTGTCAGTCACAACAATGGCATTGTTAACCGAAACAATCGCATTGCAAGTCTAAAAGACTTGTGTGTATACCGTAGCTTTACAAAGAAAGAGGTTTTTTAGCCAAGAGTGAAAAGTCAGATTAATAATAGCTGCCAGATTTACGATGCTCTAAAGCAGTGACACCATCATTTTCCAACACTTCACCGTGATCGATGACGGCATAAATTAACCATCGATCGCCACATTCAAGCTGATTTTGCACTGTACATTCTAAATAGGCTAATGCCTCATTCAAAATCAAACAACCATTAAGAGCAGTTTTTGTGTCAAGATTTGCAAAGGGATTATCTCCTAAAGTGCTATGACGAGAAAAATAGCGTCGGACATTTCTTCCTTCTTTAAGGATATTCAGCACAAATTTATCACCAGGATGATGCATTAAATCTGCATTTTGCTCGTTAGCGATCGCAATCATAATTCCTGGCGGGTTAAAAGTTGCCTGAGATACCCAAGAAGTTAAAACACCTTTGTGAGTTTCTTCATCACGAGTTGTTACAACACACAAAGAACCAATGATCCGCCCCACAGCTTGTTCGGTACGATCTATATGTGCTTCTGTCACAACCTGGCGGGAAGTACGCAGTTTTTTAGTTTTCTTCAAATTTTGAGCAAAGCAAGCACCTGCTTGTTGACACTGCTGGAGAATCTCAGGAGTCGGACTAAAACGCACCCGAATTGTTTCAAACCCTAGTTGATAATTAGCATCTTTCAGCTTGCTTTCTAATAAATCAATTGCTTCTCCACTCCAACCGTAAGAACCAAACACCCCTGCTAACTTAGTTTTAGCCGTTACCGAAAGGACTATTCCTAAAGCTGTTTGAATTTGAGTCGGTGCATGGCCGCCTAAAGTGGGTGAACCGATAATCAAGCCATCGCAGGTTTCAACAATGCGGGTAATTTCTGCTGAATCTGTTAATTCACAGTTGATTGATTCTACATTAATTCCATTTTGAATCAAACCTTGAGCGATCGCATTTGCCAAAATTGCTGTATTTCCATAAGCAGAAGCATAGAGCAAAGCCACACTCAATTCTTGAGATTTTTGCCCTTGACACCATTGGCGGTAATCATAAGTAAAACGACTAAGGCTGTAACGAACAACTGGGCCATGTGCTGGGGCGTAACATCTGGCTTCTAAAAGCGATATTTTATCTAATGCTGCTTCAACTTGTTTGGCTTGGGGCGCATGGAGACATTCAAAATAGTAACGACGTTCCGCGTCTAACCCCTTCCAATCTTCATCAAATAAGGTATCTTCACAAATATGAGCGCCAAAAAGTTTGTCTGTGTAGAGAATTTTAGTTGCGGGATCGTAAGTACAAAGTCCATCCGCCCACCGGGGAGTCGGTACGGTGATAAATGATAAAAGATGTCCTTGTCCTAAATCTAGAGTATCTTGCGATCGCATCGCTTGAATAGGTGATTCAAATTCGGGAAAAGCAGTTTTGAGAGCATTAGCGGCGGGGCGAGAACAAATTAGAGTAGCTTGAGGAACCAGAGAGAGTAATACTTGCAAGGTTGCTCTCCGGTTCGGGTTGACATGACTGAGAACAATGTAATCTAGGGTGATGAAATCTAGATTTTGTGCAAGTTGCTCAAGGTAAATTTCGGTAAAAGATTCGCCGGGGGGGTCAATTAAAACCTTTTTATCAGCTTGAATCAGATAAGAATTCGCTGTAGTCCCCCGTTGGCGGGAATATTCCACCTCAAATTTTAATCTATCCCAAGTCCGCGATCGCAGAATCAGAGTATTTTTACCAATTTCAGCAACTTGTACATCTCTGCTATGGTTGGGAGTTAATGTGACAGCAGACATAATAACCTCTCTTAATTGGGCATGGGGCATTGGGCATTGGGCATGGGTTATTCTCCTTTTCTTGTCTCTCCCTAAGCTAAAAACCTTTTAATTTGTATCCTCAAAAAAATGAATCTCTTGTGGGGTGGGCATCTTGCCCGCCCTAGTTGTGCAAATTAAATGCGCGACAGCTTACTCCCTATTTTTAATGAGTATTGTTTTCTATTAATTCAGACTTGGCTCGGCTTCTATAGCGTTTAGATACTTCATGTTCGGGATCGATACCTTCAAAGGTAGGGGGTAGCCAAACTCGGAGGAACAATAGTATTCCCAGCACTAATAAAAAGGCACAAGTTGCTAAAACTTGACTCCAACTTGTTTCTAGAACACCTTTAACAATGACTTCTCGCAAGGCAGAAACGATAGAAACTTCTACAGCTACTCCAATAGATACTCGATGTTCCTGTAGGTAAATAATCAGCAGTCGGAATAGCTCAACTAAGATAAGTAAAAAGAGAATATCGGCAGTCACAGCATGAAAATCTAAAGGTGGAAGCAAAGAAAGAAACATATCTTTCACCTGAAGCACCATGAAGCTAAATAAACCGATACACAAAG
Organism: Nostoc sp. NMS4; assembly: GCF_017115095.1. GTDB lineage: Bacteria > Cyanobacteriota > Cyanobacteriia > Cyanobacteriales > Nostocaceae > Nostoc. The sequence goes on from NZ_JABXKI010000184.1 coordinate 14,646, forward strand.
AAATTACAATTAAATCTTGGATAAATTCTAAGCTTCGGACAACGCGCCCACGATTGATTTCGTACATAGTAATCGGAGTGTTTTCAGCAGATTTATACATAGTTTTCTGGGAGTTTGTAGAGACGCGATGAATTGCGTCTGTGGGAAGCAGGGTAAATAAGGGAGACAATGGGACAAGGAGAATGACAAATGACAAATGACAAATAACTATTTAATAATGATTGCCAATTTTGCGGTGATGGGCGGCGGTAAGTGCATGTAGTTTGGCAACTCTTCCAGTCTGGACTGTGCTATAAATTACCCAATGATCTCCACAATCCATACGGCTAGTGATTTCACATTCCATGTAAGCTAAAGCTTCAGCTAAAACGGGCGATTCATTTTTTGCTGGATATATTTTCACTCCAGCAAATCTATCTGCACCAGGAGCAAAACGCTTAAGAAAGTGTTTCATTAATCCTTGATATTTGCCTTCTTCTAAAACGTTTAAAACGAAGCGATCGCCAACGTGCATTAAAGATTCAATTGCCCGATCTTTGGATACTGCGATCGCTACTCCTAAAGGCTCAAGACTCGCCTGTGTCACCCAAGAAGCAAACATCGCACTCTGAATTTCTCCTTTTTTGGCGGTGATAATATACAATCCTGTACTAATCCGCCCTAAAGCTTTTTCTAGCTCGCTATTGATAGATTTGATTTGTTTTATGGTGCGATCGCGGGTTAACCATTGTCCCATATCCGTTCCCGCCTCATCACAAAGTTGTTCTGTTGCTTGGGTAGGAATTTCTTTAACTAAAATAGGCGGAAAGGCTTCAATTAATCCCAGTTCTTGAAACTTATTTCTTAAGGGATAAATCGGTTCATCTTCTCCCCCTCCTGACTCTAATAAACCAATTGCCTGTTTCTTGTGAACGGCAGCTAAAATTGTACTTAAAGCAGCTTGAGCGATCGCTGAAGATTGGGCTACCATTCCAATTACTAAACCAGAAGCTTGTGCAACTAATTCTCGAACTTCTTGAGGCTCGGCACTATTAAGGTCTACTAATTCTACTGCTACACCTACTTTCGCACATCCATGAGCTATAGTACGGACTAAATGCTCACTATAGCCGTAATCTCCAACATAAAATAGAGCCACTAATGTCTCTGTTTTTGCTTGTTCTAAACTCCAGTTTTGATAATGTTCCAGCCATTGGGAGATATAGTTTTGTAATAAAGGGCCATGTCCGGTAGCAACGGTGACTATTTCTAACTTTTCAATCCGCTTTAAAGCTGCTAAAACAGACCGGGCATTCGGTCCCATGAGACAATCATAGTAATATTTAAAATCCTCCTCTATTAAAGTAATATTTTCATCATAGGTATGGTCATCACAGTAGTGCATTCCAAACACATCACAGGTGTAGAGAGTGGAAGTTTTGTGATCATAAGTCAAGATTGTGTCAGGCCAATGTAAGTTAGGTGCAGAGATAAATTCTAATTCGTGTCCGTTGCCTAAATCTAATCGCTCTCCACTTTTCACCTGCATTGATTTAAAAGGCTGGTGAACCATATTTTCTAGAAATTGAATAGCTACCTTAGCACCGACAATAGTAATAGAAGGAGCTAATTCTAAAATATTTTTTACTAATCCACTGTGGTCTGGTTCCGTGTGGCTAATAATTAAGTAATCTATTTTAGTTGGATCAATTAATCCCGCCACTATCTCAAGATATAGCTCCTCAAACTTGCGGTGAGATGTGTCAACTAAGGCAACTTTTTCTCCCTGAATTAAAAAAGAATTATAGGTTGTACCATTGCGTAAACCAAATTCGATATCAAAACGTTCTCTATCCCAGTCCAGACAACGAATAGCTGTAGTTTGAGGAGCAATTTCAACAGTTTGAATCGTCAAACGTCCTGGATTGGGAATAACTTGAGTAAGCTGTGTGAGTGCAACCATTTATTTTCTCCAAAAAAATATTGTCTGGAGCGAGTGTTATGTTCCTTATCTTTACCTGAAAAACTCAATTAGTAAAATGCCAATTTCTAAAGATAATCATCAGAAAGATTTATTGCTCATTTTGATTGACTTACCATTGAATTACTCGATGTTTATCATTACTTTTATGTTCAATAATGAACGTGAGAGAATCTAAATTCTAAGTTAGAATGTTTACGCATGTCGTTAATCTTTTTTCCTCCTCCTCTACAACAAATCAATAGCGAAATTGCCCATCACGCAGGTGTTGATCTGTATGTGCTGCGCCTGGATCTCATGCACCCGTGGGTTAACGGCAACAAGTGGTTTAAGCTGAAATACAATCTTTTGGAGGCAAAGGAGAAAAATTTCACCACGCTGCTAACCTTTGGCGGCGCTTATTCTAATCACATCTATGCAACTGCGGCGGCTGGTAATCTTTTCGGTTTTCGCACCATCGGCGTAATTCGTGGAGAGGAGAAGCTACCATTAAACCCGACGCTGAGTTTTGCTGTACAGCAGGGTATGCAACTTGTGTATCTGAACCGCGAAATGTATCGACAACGCAACACACCAGCGTTAGAGGAATATCTGCAACAAAGTTTCGGTGAAGTGTTTATCATTCCCGAAGGTGGGAGTAATTTAAATGGTGTGCGCGGCTGCACAGAAATAGTTGATAATGCGATGCCTACGGCTGGCTACGCATTCGATCATATATGCGTAGCTTGTGGTACAGCTACCACACTGGTGGGTATTGCGCTTTCTTTGCATCAAAAACAAAGAGCGATCGCTTTTCCGGTATTAAAAAATGGTGCATTTCTAGCACAAGAAATCGAAAGTTTGTTGACAAATTACCTCACCTCTGATTTACCCACACCATATAATTCTCCAGCTTCCTGGGAATTGGTATGTGATTATCACTTTGGCGGCTATGCAAAAGTGAACGATGAGTTGTTACTGTTCAGCCAGCAGTTCACACAGGAACATGGCGTACCCCTCGATTACGTATATACCGCCAAAATGTTTTACGGAGTGATGGATTTATTACAGCAGGGATTTTTTTGTAAAGGCGATCGCTTGTTGTTGGTACATACAGGCGGCTTACAGGGCAATGCCGGGATAGAGGAACGTTTTCAAAGGGTTGCTAAAATTTAAGAGACATAGCATTACCGTTTATTTTGTAAACTTTGAATGGTAGCGATCGCATGCTTCGCCACAATATCAATCTCCTCTTGGGTATTAAATCTGCCAATACCAAACCGCACTGAGGCATAAGCTAACTTTTCTGAATGTCCCAATGCTGTGAGAACATGGGAAGGTGCAGTATTTGTTGACGAGCAAGCAGAACCAGAAGATATGGCCATTACTGGCTGCAATCCTAGCAAAAGTGCGGCTCCATCCACTCCCTCAACACTGATATTCAAGTTTCCCGCCAATCGCTGTTGAGGATGTCCGTTGAGATGAATTCCTTCAACTTGCGAAAGCTGTTCCCACAATCTTTGTCTTAACTGGGTGAGGCGTTGGGTTTCTGTTGCTTGTTCAGCCAAAGCGATTTCTACAGCTTTCCCAAAGCCGACAATTTGCGGTGTATACAATGTACCAGAACGCATCCCCCGCTCATGTCCGCCGCCGTGCTGCTGGGGAGACAGTTTTACTCTGGGGTTACGTCTGCGGACGTACAGCGCTCCAATGCCTTTGGGGCCATATACTTTATGTCCTGTTAATGACATCAAGTCAATTTTCATCGCTTGCACATCTAAGGGAATTTTACCAATAGCTTGAGCAGCATCGGTATGGAATATAATATTATGCTCATGGCAAATTTCCCCAATTTCTGCTAAAGGTTGTAAAACACCAATTTCGTTATTTGCAGCCATCACCGATACCAAAATTGTCTCAGGACGTAAAGCTTTTTTTAACTCAGTTAAATCAATCAATCCATCTTTTTGGACAGGAAGAATAGTAATTTCAAAACCGAGACTTTTTAAATAATTACAAGGGTCAATAACTGCGCTATGTTCAGTTGCAACAGTAATAATATGCTGACCCTTTTTAAAATAAGCTTCCGCAACACCTTTAATAGCTAAATTATTCGCTTCTGTTGCACCACTAGTAAAAACAATTTCTTCTGGTGTGGCGTTGATTGCTGCTGCTAAAATTTCTCGTGTTTGCTTGACAGCAGCTTCAGCTTCCCAACCATAAACGTGACTAATACTTGCGGGATTGCCAAATCTTTCTGTGAAGTAGGGGATCATTGCTGCTACTACCCGTTCGTCTACGGCTGTAGTAGCGTGACAATCAAGGTATATAGGACGAATAGACATAATTATTAACTCAAACTTTGACTCAAATTTTTTAATACACTTAGAACCTGATACAGTTCACTTTCTCGTTTCAAAAGTGTAAATTGGTCGGATACAGCATACTTTGGCTGATTTTCTTTGGTAAGTTTCAAAAAAATAAAATCACTACCATTTGTTACTAATCCAAAAGTAGGTTTGTCTTGACTAGGATTAGCCAGCATATAAACAAGTGCTTGAGGTATGACTTCTAAAATAGAAAAGCTAGACCTTTTAGATTCAATTACTAACAACCAGAATTGTTCTTGAATAACTAAAACATCAATTCTACCTCTAATAATTTCTCCTTCATCTTCTGCTGAAATTTCTATTGATTGTTCGCCTCTCATATAAAAAGGCTCATCATAAAATCCAGCTAAATTGAGTAAAGGAGATAAGACTACTAGTTTTACAGTTTCTTCTGACAAAGGGGGACGTTTGACCAAACGGAGAAAATGAAGTTTTATTTTGTCTAAATCTCGCTTTTCTAAATCTGTAATTTCCGGTAAATTTTCAAACCATTCTGTGAAAAATGCCTCATCTTCGGCCATCTGTAGGCTAAATCTTTCTTCCAAATAGGCAAGCCCGACATTTTGTGCTTGGATAAATTGAACCATAATT
>NZ_JABXKI010000210.1 GCF_017115095.1 Nostoc sp. NMS4
GGGGTTTTCACAACAGATGCAGAAGTTGCTTGGCGAGGAAATGGTGTGAATGTCACATCTAAATCGATATCTATAGATAAGCTCGAACAATGGCGAAGAAATTATCACAGTAGTGAAAAGTTTTTATCTCATCAAGATGTGTCAAAGTTTGAGGAAAAAGTTAATTTGAAAGGTTGAGCCTTGACCCAAGTATACTTATTACAGTGAATGGTGTATGGGGCATAAAAGTAATTAACAATGCCCCATACACCAACCCAGATAAATTATCTGGGTTTTCCTTCCCATCAATCTTTACTGCCAAACATAGATAAGAATAAACAAAATAATCCAGATAACATCGACGAAGTGCCAAAACAATGAAGTTGCATTTACGCCGAAGTGACCTGTATCGTAGTTGCCAGGTAGGAAAGAACGGATTAAAATTATCAACTGCAACAGGATACCGGTGAAAACGTGCAAACCGTGGAAGCCTGTTAGTAGATAGAAGGTTCCACCAAATACCCCGGTGGTGAAACCAAAGGCGAGGCCGTTCCATTCAATGGCTTGGCCTACTAAAAAGTAAGTTCCCATCGCCATTGTTGCTAAGAGAAATAGGCGGAATTTTACTAAGTCGTGGCGTTGAAGGGCGCGTTCTGCTAAGTAAATTACAAAGCTACTAGCAACGAGAATTACTGTGTTGATTGCCGGTTCTTTTATTTCTAGTCCAGAAACACCTGTTGGTAGCCAGTTAGGGGTTGTTGTTTTGTAGATGGCATATCCGACGAAGAAACTTAAGAAGATGACGCTTTCTGAGAGGAGGAAGACGATGAAGCCAAACATTTTGTTGCCTTCTTCGTCGTGGGTATGTTCTGCGGCTGTGTGGGGTAATTGCTGGGAATTTATGTAGCTGTCCATTTTGCTTTTTGAGGGGGAGTTTGAAACGCAAAGGTGAGGCAGCGCGGTCTTGGGGGTTTCCCCCATGAGCGACTGCCGACGCAAAGGGAAGCGCGGAGGTACGCGGAGGGTTTTTGCGTTATTCTGGGAGGTTGGCTGTTAAGGGTTCTGATTTGCCGTAGCCGTAGGGTTCGGAGATGATGATGGGAGTTTCTTCAAAGTTTTCTACTGGGGGGGGTGAAGAAACTAACCACTCTAGTCCGATCGCTCGCCAAGGGTTAGCGGGTGCTTTCTCGCCTTGCATCCAAGAAATCACCATGTTGAATATGAAGGGCAAGGTGGACATTCCTAAGAGAAATCCGCCGAGGCTGGCGATGATATTCCAGAATTGATACTCTGGGGCGTAGGAAGCAACGCGGCGTAACATTCCTTGCAATCCCAAGGGGTGCATGGGCAAAAAGTTGAGGTTTGTGCCGATGAATGCTAGCCAAAAGTGGATTTTACCCCAGCTTTCGGAGTACATTCGTCCGGTCATTTTGGGGAACCAGTGATAGATGGCGGCAAATAAGCCCATCGTTACGGTGCCGTAGAGGACGTAGTGGAAGTGTCCGACTACAAAGTAAGTATTGTTAACGTGGACATCAACTGGCACTGAGGAAAGCATGATGCCTGTGATGCCAGCGAAGACAAACATGATTAATCCGCCCAAGGCAAACAGCATGGCGGTATTTAGCCGTAGTTTACCGCCCCAAATCGTTGCCACCCAAGCAAATACTTTAATTCCTGTGGGGACAGATACACACATCGTTGTCAGCATGAAAATCAACCGCATCCAGCCTGGAGTACCACTAACATACATGTGGTGTACCCAAACGATGCCGCTAACTATGGCTATCAAGATGGATGAAATGGCGACTACTTTGTAACCAAATAGGGGTTTACGTGAATAAACTGGGAAGATTTCTGAGAAAATGCCGAAGACGGGCAAAATAATCACGTAAACGGCAGGGTGGGAGTAGAACCAGAAGTAATGCTGGAACATTACTGGATTCCCACCCTTGGCGGGGTCGAAAAAGGCTGTGCCAGCAGTGAGGTCAAGTAGCAGCATGACTGCGCCGGCTGTCAATGCAGGTAGTCCGAATAGTTGGATGATTTGGGCGCTAAATACTGCCCAGACAAACAACGGCATTTTGAAGAAGCCCATGCCTGGGGCGCGCATTTTAACGATGGTGGTGACAAAGTTCACTGCCCCCATAATTGAAGATACGCCGGATATTGCTACCGCCAAGAGCCAGAGAACTTGACCATTAATTAAGTTATCTGTAGGATTCTGGAGACTGACTGGCGGGTAAGACCACCAACCGGCTTGGGCTGGGCCGCCAGGGACAAAGAAGCTACCCATCATCAAAATCCCAACTATTGGTACCATCCAAAAGGCGACGGCGTTGAGGCGGGGAAATGCCATATCTCGCGCCCCAATCATCAGGGGTACTAGATAGTTGGCAAAACCAACTAGTGAGGGAAATGTCCACAAAAACAGCATTACGGTGCCGTGCATGGTGAACATCCCGTTATAGACGGTGCGATCGACTAAATCTGATTCGGGTGTCATCAGTTCTCCCCGCATCACCATCGCAAAGATACCGCCGACGAGAAAGAAGAAGAATGAGGTAACGAGATACTGGATACCAATAACCTTATGGTCGGTACTAAAGCTAAAGTATTCTTTCCAGTTACTCGGAGATTCGTGCTTCTCATTCGGGAGAAGAATGCCTTCAATAGGAATATTAGTCATAGTTACTTTCCTTTCAACCAGGAGAATTGACTAGAGGAGGTGCAGCAGGTGGAACTGTAACCCAACCTGTTTGGACTGATTGATGGGATGTTTGAGCATACTCAGCAGCCGCTTGATTCTTTGCTGGAGATGGCTTTTGGGTTGCAGCTTTTGCCAGCCATTGCTGATAATCTTCAGGAGATTCGACGATTACATTGGCTTGCATCGTCGCAAAATATGTGCCGCTATATTGGGAATCGGTCAATCGGTATTGTCCGGGGCGGATGGGAGTAAATTCAAAGTCGATCGCATGGTTGGGAATAATATCCTGCTTGAGGCGAAATGCAGGAATATAGAAGCCGTGCAAAACATCTTGTGATTTTAGCGCTAAACGTATCCGGCGATCGCTCGGTAAATGCAATTCGCTACTGGTAATATCTCTTTCTGGGTAGTGAAAAACCCACGCCCACTGTTTAGCTAGTACGTCGATTTTCTCAACGGGTTCTGCTAAGGCATTAGCTGGTGCTGCATAAGCTGATTCCATTGCCAGGGGATTATGCAGATGAACTAGTTCTGATGGGCCTTGAATTCCCATTTGTTCGTAAACTTGGTAGCTATACCCGGCAATCCAAAACACTAACAGAATTGGAATTGCTGTCCAGACAACTTCCAAGGTGACATTACCTTCAATCGGCGGGCCGTCAGTGAAGTCATCTTTGACTGCCCGATGGAAGATTACAGAATACATCAGAGTACTTGTGACTCCCAAGAAGATGAAAGCACCGAGGGTTACTAAGAAGCTAATCAAATCATCAATGAGTAGGGATTCGGCTGCTGCTTGGGGAGGAAGCCAAGAGTAAGACTGCTTGCCGATCCAGAGACTCATAGAAGTCACTGCGATCGCGCCTGTAAGCAGTGTCAAAATATTTAAAATCTTCTGGATTTTCATGGTCTTTGGTTATTCATTGGGCATTGGGAATGGGGCATGGGGCAAATGACAAATGACAAATGACTAATGACTAATCCGCAACAAATTATCTGCTGTATTGTGTACGCCAAATTCGGCGGCTAGTTGCGCTCCTAATGTGCCGTGGATGTACAGAATGAACATGATGGCTATCCCTGCCAACAGATAGAGCCATTGCACTTCTCTATCTGTCTGTTTATATTCTTGTTTGCCCCAAACGAAGCGCTGCCATGCTCTCCAAATGGTCATACCAACAATCAATGCTAATAAGAACACACCACCTACACCATGCCAAAGCATAGTTTCCATTGCTTGCAATCCCCAGGCACTTTTTATATCGGCTGGTGGTGTTGCTAACAGCATTTCGTAAAAACCTGCCGCTACCGTAAAAAATGTGATGATGCTGGCAGCTAACATGTTGTACCAGCCAACAGTAAATAAGTTGTCACGTTCGACAGTAATTGCCAAAAATTTGAAGACCCATTTTTGGAAGGGGAATAGAACACCAACGATATCAAAGGTCATCCCAATGATGAATAAACCTATTGTCAGATGGACTAAGTTGGGATGAATGGGAATTGTATAAGGCAGTCCGTTTGCGCCTAGAGAGTCGGTTAATTGGTTAATCAATTCTGAGTTCATCGCAACAAACCATCCTTTACTGCTTCCACAACTGGCACGGTATGCAATCCATATACCCAAACAAGTTCATCGCCGAGATATACTTGTAAGCCAACTATTAGAGTTAAAACTAGTCCGGCTCCCAAATAATAAATCGGTACTTTTTGCGGATTACGCGCACGAATTACATAGCGCCAAGCTGTAATCGCTGTGATAATTCCTGAAAGCGACCAACCAATTAGCGTATGCAAATTTAGCACCGATTTCGCTAGGCTATAAGGCTGTGCTAAACCCGCTTCAAACTGACCAAAAATGATCGCGACGAAGATAGCGATCGTGGCAACTAACATATTCCACCAACTCACCTCAAAAAGACCGGATTTACCAGTAAAATAGCCAATTACATCGCAGAAGAAGGAAAACAACACCATCGCAATTACGAAGTGGACAACGATGGGATGAATCGTATCTGGATAGGGCAAATTGTGGTCGTTCAAAGATGTCAAATACTCAAGCATTGTCTTCTCCTGGACATATCTACTGCACTTTGGTCAATCAATTTTGGATTTGAGATTTTGGATTGGCGATCGCGCAGTCTTAGCGAGCGTCTTTTAGATTTATTCCGTCCCTGACGCGATATAAACTAGAAGACCCAAATCAAAAATCTAAAATTGCTAGTCAAACTTCAATAATTGATGGACACTCACTAATATCACCACAAGTATCCATCCATAATTGACCGAAATCTGTTCAACATCTGCGCGGTGCAATACGCTTAATCATCTCTTAGCTTTTTGTAGCCAAATTTGGTTAAATTGCCTACATGGAATAATTTTGGTTTTGATTCATTTCCTTATGCCAATAGTCTGCAACAGCAATTCTTGATGTAGCTAAATCAAATCGCTGTCGGTTGTTGATTTGCTTAACCTATCTTTAGCTTAAGTAAATTTTTATGAATTGTCAAAACAATAAATATTAAACTTTTAAAAGTTAATTATCTAACAAATAAATATTTAGGAAATGTACTTTTTATTGCATTCATATAAATATGAAAAAGCCTAAACAGCAGTTTTGTCTGTAATATATTTCACAATCATAAAATATTTGTTTGTGATGGAAATAACAAAAATATTTAATCTTGCGTCTCAGAGGATATCTGAAAACTTTTTGGTGTCGTATTTGAGACCTGTAGATCCCCCTAAATCCCCCTTAAAAAGGGGGACTTTAAGAAGCTTTACCCCCTTAAAAAGGCAGGGCTGATTCATTCCATTTCAAACAGGATTTGTCAAGATGGTTAGCAAGGAAATTGTAAGTAAACGTGACGAAGATATGAACATTTAAGCACTGAAATATCAGTAAAATAGTTGGTTTCATCGGCACGCTGGTAACAAAATAACTAATTTTTAATTGCTATAACCCTTGATTTTTAAAGCTCTTTGGGGAATGAATCAGCCCTGCCTTGGAAAGGGGGGTAATTTGACTTGTGTGTACACCGTAGCCAGAAAGGGGGGAAAATTTTGCGATCGCACTAACTAGAAACTGAGTTAGCCGCTTCGGAAGCCTTCTCAGCTGGGGGAAAGCCACCCATACGAATCTCAGAAGTGAAGGAAGTGATACTAAATCCACCAAAACTCTTGAGGACGTTTACCCGCATTCGCAAATTGGGGCTAGCAAACCACAGACGTTCCTCTGAGAAGATGGTTTCATCCTCTGTAGTTAGGATCAAAGCACCATCACTATCAATTTTATAGCATCCGGCAACTGGAATTTTATTGGTATCAGCTATTTCTCGGAGTAACTTGCCTTGGGTGGGATTATCCGCATCAGGTATCGAAACTAACACAGTTGAACCAGTGTGTTTTGCTTGATCCTTGTCCATTGTGCCGTTCCAGGTAATTTTGGTAGCACAGGAAGCAGCACTAGGATTAATGTTGTAACTTTGACACAGCTTGATAACTTCTGGACGATCTAATGCCAGCGCCTCAATGATGATATCTGACTTGCTATGTTCCGATTGGTTAAAAGCCAAATGTTGACTAGTCCGATGAGAAAACCATTTACCAGCACTTAACTGAAAAAACTCTTCAATATTCATGAATGAAATTACCCTGCATCAAAATGCTAAAATTCCCACTTAATTATTATTAAAAGGTAGCAGGAGGCTTTAATATTAAGCTTGATTGCCTATTTCCTCAAGCTTCTTGAGGCCAATTCTGGCTGCCTCAGCAACGTTGAAATGATTATCTTTTTCCAGGTATTTTAAAGCTGAGACACTCTTGGGAGTGGGAAGATTTCCCAAAGCTTCTGCCAAACGCTGCCTGACTAACCAATCATCAGATTCGGCGAAGCGCAGGATCTTATCTACAGACTCGATGTCTTGAATTTCTCCCAGTGCAGAGATTGCAGCTTGTTGTAACACGACTTCTTTGCTATCCAATGCCTGAAGAAGAATTTGACGGGCGCGGGGATCTTTGATATTACCTAGAGAAACAGCTGCACTAAAGCGTACTAGCCAATCAGTATCTTCATAAAATGCCCGTGAGAGTACCTCAAAAGCTCTAGAATCACCCAAATATCCTAAAGCACCGGCGGCATCAGCACGTATACCATAATCAGGATCATTTTCGAGAATTTTTACCAAAATAGAATAACATTCTGGCGTTGGCTTGATTCCCAGAGCAAATATTGCCATCGATCGCAGTTGCAAAGATTCATCGTCTAGTACCTTTTTAATCAAAGGGACTGCATCCTCAGCCGCAACGTGACGCAGATTAGCAAGGGCTACCATGCGATCGCGTAAATTCGGACTTTCTAACTGAGTATAAATTTCTTGTAAGCTTATATCTGCCATTTAGTTCAAAGCGTTTTCTTTACTTATCTTAATTTACCCGATCCATTCATCAGGCTGTCGGCAGAGTGAAGTAGGAGTTTGGCGACTTTACAAAACGGCTCGATTATGGATCAAGTATAAACAAATATTACTTACTGTGAGATTATGTATTGAACTTAGGACTAGTGGTCTATCCCATTAATTTTGCTGGGTTCAGAGAACGAACCGCATTCGCGCAGCGTCTCGTCAGAGAAGGACGCAAAGAGCGCAAAGAAAGAAAAGTTAAGAATGAGTTCACTCATCATATTTAATGCAATAGACTACTAGGGATTGAGAATTTAGATCCCAAGGAAATCTTAAAAGAATTGATTTTTCAGTACTCAGTCCCGCAGCCGCCAAGATTCCCTAACTTGCTGTGCTGGAGTTGGGGAATCCTGAATCCTGGGCGCGACTCGTTGAACTAATCTTAGAAAAAAGAGGAATAACAATGTCAAATCAACAAGTAACTGTCACCGCTCGATTAAAAGTAAAGCCAGGTTTGGAAAATGAATTTAAACAGGAATTTCAAGCCGTAATAGCTCTCACCGTCAAAGAAGAAGGTTGTATTAATTACGATTTACATCAATCTGTTGACGACCCATCTTTGTTTCTGTTACATGAAAATTGGGTTAGCCAGGAAATTTTAGCTCAACACTTAGAACAGCCGTATATTAAAGGTTTGGGGGAAAAATCAGGACGATTTTTGGTTGACCCCCCAGAAGTCAAGTTATGGCAGCAGATTGCGAACAATTCTTAGCTGGTGATAGTAATGACATCAAAGGTGTTATTGTATGGTGCGACTGGCTATGCTGGAAAACTCATTGCTGAATCTGCTAAAAATAACGGACTGGAATTAATTTTAGCTGGACGTAATCAAAGTTCACTAGCAGCAGTAGCCAATGAATTAAGTTTGGACTTTCGGGTTTTTGGCTTAGACGATCGCCAAGCGATCGCTCGCTCTCTTGAGGATATAATTGCTGTCATTAACTGCTCTGGGCCTTTCTCTAAAACCTCAAAGCCACTTGTCGATGCTTGTCTCCAAACTAAAACTCACTATTTAGACATAGCTGGCGAAGTCCCTGAATTTCAGGCGCTACTAGCACGAGATACTGAAGCGAAAAGCGCAGGGATAATGCTTCTCCCTGGTGTGGGATTTGGAGTTGTCCCTACTGATTGCATAGCTGCTTACCTCAAGCAGAAGTTAGCAACTGCAACACGACTGATTTTAATCTATGAAACAGTGGGAGGTGTATCTCAGGGAACCGCAAACACGGTACTGCCAACTTTACATCATATCGGTGTAGTCCGAGAAGCAGGTAAGCTCATTTCATCTCGCCCAGCATCGAAAAGACGTAAAGTTGATTTTGGTTATGGCTCGGAGATAGCAGTCACAAACCCTTGGCGTGCTGATATTATCACTGCGTTCCAAACTACGGGTATCCCCAATATTGAGGTTTATACCGTATTTCCTAATCCTGTGGGCTTCCTGATGGAGTCGAGCCAGTCTTTGGGATGGTTATTTAACTCGTCTTTATTTCAAAGTGCTTTAGCAAGTCTAATTAAAACTCTACCCACTGGGCCAACGGCAGCAGAACGGGCTAAGGGTCAAGTTAGAGTAATTGGTATTGCTGAGGATGAAAGTGGTCAACAAGTAACTGCAAAGCTCTTAGGCCCGGAAGCATACGATTTTACGGCATTGGCGGCTGTAGCAGTTATCAAACGGGTCATTCAAGGCGAAGTTAAAATAGGATTCCAGACTCCTGCATCCGTATATGGGGCAGATTTTGTTCTTGATATTCCGGGAGTTATTGGGTTTAACTAAAGCGTGTTTTACAAAGAAAGGTAGGGGGCACTGGGGAGGAATTTTCCCCCTACCCCCTGCGGTCTTAATCTACGGTGTACACACAAGTCTGAAATAGCTGAGAAATCACGGTTTTACCCCACCCTAACCCTCCCCTTGCAAAGGGGAGGGAACTAGATTTTCCGGTTTCCCCACAATGCATCGGGGGGATTAAGGGGGGTAATTCGACTTGTGTGTACACCGTAGGCGGTCTTAATGAGGGGGCTAGCACTGCGATCGCTAAAGCATAGCGACAAATATAATTGTGATCATCAATCCCTGTGGTTAGGGATTAATTATGGCGATCGCTAATACGGAACTGCGATCGCTTCTCTACTAGATTTAAACTTAGCTGTATATTTTTATGCAATTATCGCCGGAATCTTTATGTCCCTGGTATCACTTCCCCAATCGCTGCATCCACACCTACCCTTCACGGCTCTTGCGCCCATGCAGGATGTGACAAACCTCTGGTTTATGAAAGTCATTGCCCACTATGGCAGTCCTGACTACTTCTTTACCGAGTATTTTCGGGTGAATGATACCTCACGGCTTAATCGTAACATATTAGCAGCAATCACCGAAAACGACACGGGTCGCCCTGTTTTTGCTCAAATGATTGGCGAAAGCATTCCAGACTTAGTAAGAACAGCAAAGGAACTCTGCGGCTATAATATCGCTGGAGTTGACTTGAATATGGGCTGTCCAGCACCTAGAATCTATCGCAAAAATGTTGGGGGTGGATTACTGCTCTTACCAGAAAAAGTCGATCGGATTTTGGGAGAACTGCGGCAGACAGTCAACGATCGCCCTTTAACGGTTAAGATGCGCGTAGGCTTTGAAAATACAGATACCTTTTACGAAATTCTAGATACGATCAATCGCCACAGCATTGATTTGCTGAGTTTGCATGGTCGCACGGTGAAAGATATGTATCACGGAGCAGTGAAATATGATTTGATCGCTGAAGCGGTCAGACGGGTTAACTGTCCAGTGCTGGCTAATGGCAATATCCACTCGGCGACAGCTGCGATTGAAGTGCTTTCGCAAACAGGTGCGGCGGGTGTGATGGTGGGACGCTGGGCGATTGGGAATCCTTGGCTTTTCAATCAAATTCGGCAAGCTTTGCGCTTCGAGCCGATCGCACCCGTTCCTTTAGTAGAGGTACGCAGCTATATCGATCGTTTATGGCAAACCCCCACAGCGACAACTATGCCAGAGCGATCGCGTGTAGGCTACCTGAAAATGTTCCTCAATTACATTGCCTTGAGTGTTGACGCTGAGGGTGATTTCTTGCGGCTGATGCGACAGACTCAGACCGAGGTAGAACTGTTTAACCTGTGCGATCGGGTTTTCCTCACCGATCTGACAAAAACTTTAGCGCTATCACCCTCCTTAAGCGTGTAACTATGGCAACTATTTACAATTGTCAAGATGTTGTGCAGCGAATAATGAAGCCAACCAGAGTACCAAGCACTTACCAGTTAGGCGAAGTTTGCCAAATCCTAACTTAGACATAACCCGATCGCAATAAAAATTTTCGTCTCAAATGCGAGATTCTCTCAACCCACGCCCTGAACTTGCTAATTTGGCATGAATGAGGAGAGAATCTATCAGTCAAGTCAAATTAACTTTCCAAAACTTAATAGTGGATGTTACCGAATTAGTCAAAGTTTCAATTATTCTCTTGCTTGTTGCTACAGGTGTGGCTTTGCTGTCCCGGCGGTTGGGAATCCCTTATGTTACGGGTTTAGTATTAGCAGGTTTGCCCATCACTGAGTTATTGTCCCGTCGGATTGGTTTAAGTCCAACCCTTGTTTTGGATCTTTTCTTACCAATTCTCATCTTTGAAGCTGGTATTAATACAGATGTCAGCCGCCTACGCAGTACCTTTAAACCAATTGCCCTACTAGCTGGGCCGGGGGCTTTGCTTTCCAGTGCGATTATTGCCGTCCTGTTGAAATTTGGGTTGGGACTGAGTTGGATATCTGCCTTATTTGTCGGAGTAATGCTGGCAAACACTGATACTGTTTCCATGATTGCCGTATTTAAGGATATACCGGTGCCATCCCGCCTTTCTACCATCGTTGAAGGGGAAACTCTATTCAATGATGCCGCGGCTTTAGTTTCCTTCAACCTGATTGTGCAACTATATTCAACAGGCTCACTCACATTTATTGAGGGAATCCAACAACTGCTATTTATCTCTCTAGGTGGCTGCGTTGTGGGGTTAGTATTGGGCTACTTGAGTATACCTGTATTCGCTCGCTTAGATGATGCTCTTAGCAGTCTTTTACTGACAGTTGCGGTTGCATTAGGAACTTTTCAGGTTGGTCAATTTCTCGGTGTATCAGGCCCTGTGGCTGTAGTTGTCGCTGGATTAATTTTCGGGAATTTAGGGCTTTCTCGCAATACTTCTGCTTCTAGTCGCATTACTTTGTTGAGTTTTTGGGAATATGCCAGTTTTACCGTCAACACCTTTATTTTTCTGCTAATTGGTGTAGAAATCAACTTGGTAACACTCTGGAAAACTTTACCTGCAATTCTACTTGCTGTTTTGGCTTATCAAATCGCGCGAGTTCTTACAGTTTATCCGCTACTCGCAGGTGTTCGATGGATTGACCGCCCAATTCCGTTACGCTGGCAACATTTACTGTTTTTAGGCAACATCAAAGGTTCGCTGTCAATGGCTTTGGCGTTGAGTTTACCTGCTACATTGCCGGGGCGAGAAGTTTTGATAGCTATAGTCTTCGGCTGCGTGTTGGTGTCGTTGGTGGGACAGGGTTTAAGTTTGCCTTGGGTGGTAAAACGCTTAAAATTATCTAAATTTTCCGAAGTTCAACAACAGGTTGAAGAGTTGCAAGCTCAGTTGATAACGGGTAAGGCGGCACAAGATGAATTAGATAGCCTGTTGAAATCGGGGGTATTACCAAAAGCCGTTTATGAAGAGATGCGTTCAGGTTATCAGGTACGAATTGCTGGTGCAGAAAAGATACTGCGGGAACTATATAATCGTCGCCCTGATGAGGTGGAAGGTAGAAGTGGCAAGAGTAGTAAACTTGAAGCTATTCGCCGACGTTTACTGCTGGCAGAAAAAGGGGCGCTCAATGAGGCAATGCGGAAGCGAATTCTCTCGGAAGAAATTGTGCGCGGGCGGATACAAATTCTTGATGAACAATTACTGAAATTAGAAGATGATTAGGGATTGGAGATTGATGAACCTTTGAGCTTTGGCTGATTGATTTAGGAACTACCGCCTCTAGCTAAAGATTGAGTCACAGACTCAATGAATGCATTCCCATGCGGAGCATGGGAACGAGGGAATTACGAATTACGAATTACGAATTATTTTAAAGGCGATCGCTTGTAGTTATTTTGACTTTTAATTACCCTAGCAGGACTGATAAAGGAAATTCCTTGTTGAAAGTCAGTACCAATCATGACTGCCTCTACTATCGGTTCGGATATTTCTGTTTGAGCTACCCACTCGACAATGAAGTTTGCGCCTAAACCTCCACTGGTGTCGTTTCTATTGATAAAAAAATCTGTGGAAGCTAGTGCGTCAAGTTGAATAGGATGCTCTAAATACTGTTTGACTAGTTTTCCATCGGAGTTATAGTAGCGCACAGCAGTAATAATAATCGGATTAGCCAAATCTGTATTCCGAATACTAAGGGTAACTGCTAACTCAAAAATCTCTTGGCGATTGTGATGATAGATATGCGAGTAGACTGGAACATAAAGAGTTTGACCGCTTGCTATCTTAAAATTCTTATCCAGCGTTACTGTTTTTTGCAATGGGGTTGCTGGAATGGCTTCGGGTTGTGACTTGGGTGTTGATTCACAAGATGCAAGAATCATAACAGCGATCGCTAAATAAATATATCGATACGGCTTCATCAAAACTCACCAATTTTATTTGTGTAGCTAACCCTACCTAATAAACAGTTTAGGTAAGAAGTGCGCTCAACATCTTTGTTCAATAAAATCAATGACTTGATGTAAAGATCCTGGTTTGGTCACAATCAGCACGGTTGAATAAGGTTCCAGTATTGTACTACCGTTCGGAATCATCAAGTCTTCGTGGGGATGGGATTGATAGCCAATAATTAGCGAACCAGTGGGGAATTGCGAATCCTGAGCAATTTCGGCAAGGCTACGACCGGCAACATAGCAATTGTTGGGGATGGAAAGTTTCAGAACCTCTATCTGTCCCTGCTCAAAATGCATCATCGATTCTACTTGTGGATACTCAATGGCGTTCACCATTGTTGAAACTGATAGTTCAACAGTACTGATAATATGGTTTGCTCCAGCTATCCGCAGTGGTTCAGCAAAATCGGGGTGGCTCATCCGACTCAAAATATGGGTTACACCGTAGTGTTTTGCAAGTGTTACCATTGCTAAGTTTAAGGCATCACTTCTCAGAACTGCTGCCAAGGAACCAGCTTTGCGAATCCCCGCTTCTAACAATACTTCTGTACTCACAGCACTGCCTTCAAAAGCCATTGCTCCTACTTGTTCTCGGGCGTAGCGGCAAGCGATAGGATCGATGTCAATGACGGCTACTGTATGTCCTAGTTCTACGAGTTTTTGCGCTAAACTTAAGCCCACTAAACCTGCTCCACCGATGAGTACGTACATGACTCTTCCTGATATTTTGGGAATTTTTATTTCAGTTTACATTTAGGGAGGAATTTTCAACGCAGAGGAACGCTGAGGGAAGCGCAGAGGTACGCAAAGAATTTAATGAGGTGGAGGGGGTTTTTAATTGTAGTTTTTGAATTGATATTTTTCGAGTAACTCTTTTACTTGGGCGGATACTAAAGGATGTGGATCTTTTTGTAACTGGGGGAGGATTTGCATTAGAACGCGATATGAAACCATATTTAAGTATGCGATCGCAGCTTCTCTAACAAAGCCGGTGGGATGACGCAAACTCACTAATATCTCGGAACTGGTCAGTCGGATGCGTGTAACTTGAGCATAATGAAAACAGCAAGCTAGGCACCAGTCAGAAAGGAAGTTACCTAACATCAGCAATCTGTGAAGGCGATCGCTAACTACCATGTTCTCATATTCTACGATCTTGGCTTCTATCAGATATTGCAATTTTTCTGTCTGTGGTCGGTTGTCTAAAATATTCAGCAATAATGACTTTGAAGACAAAGTTACGGTATGCTCTAAGATTTCTAACCCCCGTGCTAAGTTTACCACTGAGAGCGATCGCAGATTAAATGCTGCTGCTTGCATCTTTTCTGGCGAGTAAAGCAGTTTCAGTAATAGTAGCAGCCGCTCTTTGACATCCAATTCTAATTCTAGAAGGGCGCGTTGCAGTAATTCGGAGACAATCACAATCCTCTCATTGGATTGATGATTTTCTTTTTGGTCTAGTGTTTGGAAGTCTATGTATGCGGCGTAAATTTCACCTAAAAACTTTAATTCTTGCTTAATTAAATTTTCTACCCGACTTTCATAAAATCGATCTACTAAACCTTTAATTCCTGGTTGTTTATGTATTTTTAGTAAGCTGCGAAGAATATGATCCCTAGTAGTACCCCAGGATGTTTCCAAGTTTTCCCATAAAGTCTCTAATGCTTGCTGAGTGCCGACTTGAGCAATGGTACGCCAAGCATACATCCGCACTACTTCCGGTTTGTAAATATTAGTAGCCAACCGCAACAGCATTTCTAAAGCTTCATTTTCTAGTCGCACTAGCGCTGACATGGCTGTGCTACGGGTTGATTTGTAATAAAGTGCTGCAATTAGTGCCGAATAGTACTCTTCTAAATGGGTGGCTGCAATCATTTCTAATACGGCGCAGCGCACCCGCAACGACTCATCTTGTAATAAATTCGGGATGTGAATCCGCAACGCCTGTAAATAAACTGCTTCTCTCAGCGCCCTGACTCCATTCACCCGTTCTCGTTCTTTTTTATGAGTCAGCATCCGGCGCATGGTTTGGGTAGCTGCTACCTTTTGCATCGGCGTTCCCTGGCGTAAGACTAAAGCGGCGGCGGTGGCGCGAATGAGTGAGTTTTGGCGAGGATGTAAATATCCTTCTAGGAGGCTTAAATTAGGATTTGGTTCCGCCAGCCAAACGTAGCGTAGCGCTAAGGCAAAAACTTCGGGGTTAGTTTCTTGGGATTCTTCTAACAAAGGACGGATGGCGGCTAGATAAACCGGATTTACACCTCCCATCAGCATCACTTCCAAACTTTGGCGCTGCAAATCTGGGGTTAACTTCACTAGTAGCGGTGCTAAAACTTCCGCCGCTCCAGGGGAATCAATTTGGGCTAAAAGTTCAATGCAGGAGCGTTTATCAGCCTCAGAGCCTTTTTCTGCTAAAGCTTTGACTACACCCTGTTTGAAAAATCGTAAGCCGACATTGCTTGCACTCAAGTGACCCCGCGCCACACTTAAGACTAACAGTTCCACATAGCGCGATCGCAATTCCCAAACTACTGTTAAACAAGTGCCAGTTACCAGCATTGTTTCTGCTACCAACACCCATTTTTGTAGTGGTTCGGGGACAAATCGCCCACAAAACAAGATAGTCGCAAAAATTAGCACTCCTGTCAAACCTGTAGCGATCGCTTCGGCGGTTCCACCAGATAAAGTCTGCATCCGGCTGCGAATTGCCTCTGGAATCGGTTGGTACAGGATGGGGCCGCTACTCATGACAAAGGTGTAGCGCAAAAGTTCATCAAAGAATTTGACAATTATCAAACCCCAGAAAAAGCTTTGCGATTGCATGGCTGGAATTAAATGCAGCAATACCAACACTCCTGGGAGTGAAAAGCCGACGGTAATTGGTAAAAGCGTCGCAGTGAAAAATACCCCCATGCGTTCGATGAGTCGGCTAGAAAAAAACCACTGCAACAACAACTCACACAATCCCAACATCCCACCAAAAAGACCCAAAAAGCTCGCAAGTTCTCGGTCGCTCAAATTGGATTGGAGTTCGCGCAAATACTGGAAATCGATTAACAAGCCAATGACTTGTAACAGTCCCACAAAAGCAAACAACTGCCAGACGTACCGCTTCAGTGGACTTTTAATAAAACGCTCTCGTGAAGCTTGTTGTTCGGGAACTAGTCTTTGTGGGGTTTCAGGAAAAGCCGCTCGATAGTGATTAGTTAAATAGAATAGAATCCCCGATCCGCATAAAATCACTATACAGGCGATGAGAATGATCTTATTCAGCGTGGTGTATTGCACTAGCCAAGGCAAACTAAAGCCACTGATTACATCTGCGACTAAAAGCCCACTACTCACCAGGGGGTAAGTTCGTTTAATCTCCCGAATATTAAATATTTGGTTAGCGACGATGGAAGTGTTGAGGTCATTCACCACATAAAGCGCATCTACCCACAGCCGTAGTAGAAAAGCCGAAATAACCGCCAGATAGGAAAATTGCGATCCCCAACGTAATACAACTAATAAAACTAATGGCATCAACATGCAAGGTGCGATCGCCACAATCACCTTACGTAAAGGAAAAATCTTTTGCAGCCAAGAGTATAAAAAAACCAGTCCGGCACTCATCACCGCACTAGCAATATACATCCACGGCAGTAGATGAGTGCCATATTCATCCAAAAACAGCGCCACCGTACTGTCTTCTGCCCACCGCAATCCTACGCATACAATTGTGTAAAAGAGAAACATTATCTGGGTGCGTTCGCTCTCCTCTGGTCGGAGATTCACCCACTGTAGTATTCGTGGTAAAGCAACTTTATTTGCAGCCAACCAGTGATTTTTCAGTTCCATGCAGTTTTATTTTCTGGTAGTATCACCGCGTAATGGGGAGCGGGGGCAGGGGAGGCAGGGGGCAGGGGGCAGGGGGCAGGGGAAGCAGGGGAAGCAGGGGAAGAAAATACTCCCTCATCTCCCTCATCTTCCTCATCCCCCTCATCACCTGGAAATAGCAAAAGTCCTGAGCAACTGAGTATTATGTTTCCCACTCAGCCTTCAGGACTATCGATTTTAGATAAATTTAATGAGCTTAGAGCTTTGGGCGTATGTTGCAATACAGTTCAGTTAAGCAATTTTTTCCTTCTCTTTCTTTTCTCTGCGTCCTCTGCGGTACCCTGCGGGAAGCCGTTCGCGTAGCGTCTCGTAGAGAAGCGTCTACGTAAAAAAAATGACCTTGATAAAGA
The DNA here is from genome assembly GCF_017115095.1 of Nostoc sp. NMS4. Classification (GTDB taxonomy): domain Bacteria; phylum Cyanobacteriota; class Cyanobacteriia; order Cyanobacteriales; family Nostocaceae; genus Nostoc. Next base: position 17,107 of record NZ_JABXKI010000210.1, read on the forward strand.
CTGCTAGCCTTAACTGAAACGTATTGGCGCATATTGCATCCAAACGAAAAAAGAAAAATCCCCTGACTTATAGCCAGGGGATTTTCAAACTTGGTCTATTAAACAGTTAGAAAATTATTTTTTAGGCGAGATGAGCATCATCATGTTTCGTCCTTCTTTTTTAGGCGCTTGTTGAAGCTCGCCAAAAGGCTCCAAATCCGTTGCCATTCGCTTGAGCAAATCTTCTGCTAAGTCGCTGTGTTGAATTTCTCGACCCCGGAACATCACAGTCGCTTTGACTTTATCGCCATCTTTCAAAAAGCGCTCTGCTTGCTTAACACGCACGTTATAATCGTGTTCTTCTATTTTGTAGCGCATCTTAACTTCTTTGACATCAGCCGTGTGCTGCTTTTTCCGGGCTTCCCGCGCCTTTTTTTCCTGCTCAAACTTGTATTTCCCGTAGTCCATAATCCGACAAACCGGCGGGTCAGCTTTATCGCTGATTAGCACCAAATCTAGCTCTTTTTCTTCTGCTAGTTGTAGTGCTTCCAGTGGGGGCATAATTCCCAGTTGGGCACCGTCAGTGTCAATGACCCGAATTTTCGGGAAGCGAATTCGTTCGTTAATTTGGGGCAGATCGCGAGTTCTTTTCTTCTCAATCACAGCCATTATGATTAGTGGGAGCTCTTAATGAAGGATTTGGTGTGGTCTAAATTGGTATGCCTCAGAGGCCAAATACAGAAGTAACTCAGAACGGAAAACATAGTCTACAGTTCTAGGGTAACTAATCCATAAAATAGTTGCCTCGTTGTATTTGTCATTTTACTCACTCTCAGAGAGCTTCTCTGCAAGAGTTAATCTAAATTACACAACCTAGACTCATATTAAATATTATTACAATTATTTAGCAATACTTTTTGCTTGCGATCGCATTCAGCAACATCATAAGGACTTACGCATCATACAAATGTACTAGACTAAATCAGGGTTCAGTCAGCACCAGAAATGTAAATTTTGCTTAACGCCTATATATTATCGATGGTTAATTTGTCCAGTGCGTAGTACCCCTTTCAAGCTAACTCGAAAAATCTCTTTATTCTCTCTGTACCTCTGCGGTTTAAAAGTAATTTATTTAACCACTACAAAAACTGTGACCGATCTCTGTCCCTCTATGGTTTTAAGGTGATTTATTTAACTATTGCAGGTGGAGATAACACAGACTTCCATAGATGAAAGAAAGAATTTATTGACTAACATTTTTACCAATATTGAAATAGTTAGTCATCGCTGGATATTAACAAGTAGTGCTTTTTTATCCACGATCGCAATCAAACTAACATCCATCGGCAGAAATACCTTTTAACAATCTTTCAATTTGACAACAGACTTTATAATTGCTAACTCTTTCATTTGGCACTTGTCAAGCATTATTTTAGCTTTAAACGATCTTCTTTATGATTTTAAGACATCTGTCTTCAGTCGGGTAAAACTCCAAATATACATTTGGTAACATTGTTAACAATCAATAATAAATCGCAATTGGAGTTAATCATGACATACACACAAACTAACGATCCAACTATTCGTGAACACGTTCAAGCTTGGCAAAATTTAAATGTAGATCAACAACTTGCTTTGTTTTGGTTTATCTATAAAGAAATAGGGGGTTCAATTACTCCCGCCGCTCCTGGAGCAAGTACTGCTTCTTCAGAAATAGCCGAAGGTTTGTTGAATCAAGTTAAGGAATTATCTCACGAACAACAATTACAAGTTCAGCGTGATTTGATTAATAAAGCAGATACCCAAATTTCTCGTGAATATGGCTCTTTGGGTGATACGACAAAACTACTGTTTTGGTATCGATTATCGCAAGAGATGGAAAATGGTACTATCATTCCTGTACCTGATGATTATCAACTTCCTTCCGAAGCTAAAGCGTTATTTGGCAAAATTCAAGGATTAGAGTTTGAGCAGCAGATTACTCTTTTCCGTGATTATGTTTCGCCAATGGGTGCTGAAGCAAAATCAGGTGCTGAAATTTAGTACTTTTGAACTTTTTAGGATGTTTGAGGGTATCTATTAAGTTATTTATACCCTTCTCTTAAAGCTTGCTAAATTCGCCAGTCGCTTAATATAAAGCTAAATTTTGATGACTGGCGTATTTAGGAAATTTTAGTTTATTACTTCGAGCTAAACATCAACTTCTTGGAACAAAGTTTATCAAAATTTGCGAATTTAGATATAGACGATCACCTGACGATTTTAGCCTTAATGTATACTAAAAATTTCAGCGATCGCTCCCATTACCTAAAATCAGGGAACTCCAAGAAATAAATTATCCAATATTGTGGGGTGGGCATCTTGCCCGCCCACAGCCCAAGGCGGGCAAGATGGCATTGGTGTCAAGTTAAAGC